>NZ_LIRJ01000215.1 GCF_001419745.1 Streptomyces silaceus
GCCCGTCCCGCCGCGACCGCCGCCGCCCCCTCGGCGTCCGCCCCGCCCACGCTCGCGCCGGGGCCCGCGGGGCTCACCCCCGTGTTCACGAACGCGCCCCGCACCCGGGACCGCACCGTCGCCCTCACCTTCGACGCCGACATGACCGCGGACCAGGGGCCGCGTGCGGCGGCCGGTGAGCGGTTCGACAATCCGGCGCTGGTCGCCACGCTGCGGCGCCTGAAGGTGCCCGCGACCTTCTTCATGACGGGCCGGTGGGCCGAGGAGTACCCGGCCCAGGCCAAGGACATCGGGCGCGACCCGCTCTTCGAGGTCGCCAACCACTCGTACAGCCACCATGCCTTCACCGGTGACTGCTACGGCCTGCCGACCGTCCCCGCGGCCCGGATGCGCGCGGACGTGCAGCGCGCCTTCGACGCCTTCCGCGCGGCGGGCGTCGAGCGTCCGGTGCCGTACTTCCGCTTCCCCGGCGGCTGTTACGACCGCCGGGCCCTGCGCGCGCTCGCGCCCGGCGGCGTCACCGCCGTGCAGTGGGACGTGGTCAGCGGCGACGCCTTCGCGACGGACTCCGCGGCGGTGGCGCGGCAGGTGCTCGACGGGGTGCGGCCCGGCTCGGTCGTCGTCATGCACTGCACGCGCAGCGCGGCGCCCGCGACGGAGCGCGCCCTGCGGACGATCGTCCCCGAGCTGCGAAAGCGCGGGTTCCGGTTCGTCCGGGTGTCGGAGCAGATCGGGTCGACGGCGGCGCGGAGCTGAGGCCCGGCCGGTCGCCCCGGGGGGCGAAGCCTGCACGGTCGCGGCTCTGCCGCCGCGCGCGGCCGGAACCCGACCGGCCCCGCGGCGGCCCCGCACGAGCAGAACGACACCCCGCCCCCGCCGCTCGACCCGTCCCTGCGGCGCCGCTGACCGGCGGGCGCCGCCCTCCGCCGGGCAGGCCCTAGGCTGGTCCGCATGGACACGAGGGACGAGGGCTACTGCACGGGTGCCGGAGCGGAGGGGGACGCGACCGCGACCGCGCCGTCGGACGGGCCCTTCGCCGAGTGCGTCCTGTGCCGCGCCCCCACCGAATACCCCGAGTCCCACAAGGGCGTCACGCTCTGCCCCGTGTGCGAGTGGCAGGAGGCGCAGCGCACCGCCTGCTCGGGGTGAGGGTCAGCCGCGCCGTGAGCTGAGCGCACAGGCCGCCCACACCGCCGCCACCGCCGCCGCGAGCGCCCCGGCGAGCGCGCCGAGCGACACCGGCACCTCGCCCTCCCGCGACCCCGTGGTCAGGTCGACGAGCACCGAGTGCGCCGGGGAACCCGTGGTGACCAGCAGGAGCAGCGCGCCGAGCAGCAGCGCGGGGACGGCCCGCCCCGCGGAGCGCAGCAGCGGCCAGTTGGCGAGCGCTCCGAGCGCGGTACCGAGCAGCGCGCTCACCAGCATGGCCAGCAGCCCCGCCGCGCCCGCGGCGAGCCGGGGCACCGCCGTCCGGGCGTCGGTGCTCGCCGCGTCGCTGATCGCCGTCACGGCCAGGACGGCGCACGCGCCGAGCCCGGCCGCCGCGAAGAACGCGGCGAGCAGCGAGGCCAGATGGGCCCGGCCGGGACCGGCCGCCGCCGCGGAGCAACCGCGCGCCGCGGGCGGCTCGTTGGTGACACAGATCCGCACGAGCCAGCCCGCGACGGGCAGCAGGGCCGCGGCGGCGTACGCGAGGGAGTCCAGGATCGGCTGCCCGCCCTGGACGCCGACGGAGAGGAACACGGCGTAGAGGATCACGGGTGGCAGCCAGCGCTGCGAGCGCGCCAGCAGGGCCGTCTGGTACCGCAGCAGGGCGCTCATGCGGGGGCCTGGCCTTCCTGGCGCGGGGACGCCGTCGCCTCCTGGTGCGCGGACGCCGCCGTCGGCCGGGGCGCCCCGTCCGGTCCCGCTCCTGGTCCCGCGCTCGTGACCGTCACCACGTGCCAGGGCGGCCGCGCCGTCAGGAGTTCGCGCAGGACCAGGTCCGAGCGGGGCTCGGGGACGGTGATGCGGGTGATGCCGTCGGGGGCCCGCCGGTCGACGGGGACGCCCGCTCCTGTCATCAACTCCGCTACTGCTGCGGGCAATTGAGCTCCGTGCGGGCCCCGGGCCTCGACGACCACCGTCGGTCCCGCGTACGGCCGCTTCTCCGAAGTGCCGTGCCGCGTGACGCGGTTGAGTGCCGTGCCCACCACCGCGTACGTCTCGTCCGCCGCCCCGAGGAGCCGGCGGGGGTCGTGGTCGACGAAGACCACGGAGCCGCCCGCCGCCGCGCGTTCGGCCACCGCGCGGTCGAGTTCGGCGCGGGCGGACGCGTCCAGGCCCGTCCACGCCTCGTCGAGGACCAGCAGGTCGGCCTCCGCGAGGAGCGCCTGGGCCACGGCGACCTTCTGGCTGCTGCCCTTGGACAGTTCGGACAGCTGCGTACGCCCGTACTCCCCGGCGCCGAAGCGCTCCAGCCACTCCGTCGCACGCCGTGCCGCCGCGTCCTTGGAGAGGCCGTGCACGCGGCCCATGTGCGTGAGGTAGCCGTTCGCCGTGAACGGCAGTGCGGCCGGGAAGCGTTCGGGCACGAACGCCGTGCGGGGGCGCCCGCTCACCCGCCCCTCGGAGGGCGCGTCGATCCCCGCCAGAAGCCTCAACAAGGTCGACTTCCCCGTGCCGTTGCCGCCCTCGACGCGGACCAGCGTGCCCGCGCGCACCGCGAGGTCGACGCCGCGCAGCACCCACGGGCCGCCCATGCCGTAACGGCGGCCCACACCGTCGAGCCGTACCGCGCTGTCACGTCCCATGCGGGCCATCCTCGCGCACGGCCCCTTCGCGGCGGGCACCGTCCCCCGCCGCCCCGGCGCACCGCCTGGCAGACTGGGCCCGTGAGCAGCGACGAGACGACCCCGAACACCCCCGATGCGGCGGTCCCCGCCGAGGACAGCCCCTTCCGGCACGAGACCACCTCGCGCGACGAGGCGCCGCAGTTCGTGCTGCCCCTCGTCGCCCGCATCGAACGCGCCGCTCCCCCGGCCCGTACGGACGCCCTGGAGACCGCGGCCCGCGCCGTCCTGGTGATGCTGAGCGACGCGCGCTCCCTCGGCGACGGCGAGTGGGCGCGGGCCATGCGCGACTGGCAGGACGCGCGGATCCGCAAGGTGGTGCGGCGGGCCCGCGGCGCCGAGTGGCGCAGGGCCGAGGCGCTGCCCGGCATCACCGTCACCGGCAAGGCGGCCGAGGTCCGCGTGTTCCCGCCGGTCCCCCTGGACGGCTGGCCCAAGGACCTGGCGCGCCTCCAGGTCTCGGGCACGGACCTGGACGACCCCGAGCCCCCGGCCGGCGCCGACCCGACGCACCCCGTCCTGTGGCTGAACCCCGAGGTCGGCATGACGGCGGGCAAGGCGATGGCCCAGGCGGGCCACGGCGCCCAGCTGGCCTGGTGGGAGCTCTCGGACGAGGACCGCGCCGCCTGGCGCGACGCCGGGTTCCCGCTCTCCGTGCGCACCGCGGACGCCGCCGACTGGCGCGCGCTCTGCGCGAGCGGCCTTCCGGTGGTGCGGGACGCCGGATTCACGGAGATCGCGCCGGGCTCGGCCACGGTCATCGCGGACCACCCCGCCCTCCGGGCACGGTGAGCGGCCTCCGCACCCGGCCAGTGGCCTTCGCGCACGGTGCGCGGCCTTCGGGCGCGCCGGCCGGCGCGGTGTGACAGCAGTCGACCGACACCGGTGGACTTCGATCGGCAGTCAGAGGAGGAACCCGGGTGCAGACCGCCCACGAGGCACCGCAGGAACGCCGGATCCGGCACGTCGTCTGGGACTGGAACGGCACGCTCCTGGACGACAACCACGTGATGCTCGCGTCCGTCAACGACGTCTGCGCCCACTTCGGCAGGCCCGCCGTCGACATGCCGGCCTGGCGGGCGGCCCTGCGGCGGCCGCTGTGGCTCTGCTACGGCACGATCCTCGACCGGGACGTGAGCGGCGCCGAGGAGTGGGCCGAGGTGGTGCGCCTGTACCGCGCGGGCTACCACGGCCGCGCGGACGAACTCCGTCTCGCCGCCGACGCCGAGAAGACGCTGGCCCGGGTCCGCGAGGCGGGGCTGACCCAGTCCGTCCTCTCCATGGCACTGCACGACGACGTCACCACGCAGGCGACGCGGTTCGGCGTGCACCGGTACGTCGAGCGGATCGACGGCGTGCTCCCCGAGGCGGCGGGCGGCCACAAGGCCGGTCATCTCGCGGACCACATCGGCCGGTTGGGCCTCGCCCCGGACGAGTGCCTGCTCGTCGGCGACGTCGTCGACGACGCGGCGGCGGCGCGGCAGGCGGGGGTGCGCTGCGTGCTCGTCACCACCGGCATGACCGCGGCGGACGAACTCCACGAGACGGGCCTCCCCGTGGCCGGCAGCCTCGCCGAGGCGTTCGAGACGGGGTTCGCGGGGGCCTGAGTCCACGAACCGCTTGGGGGCCGCCTGCGCGCGCAGGCGGCCCCCAAGCGGTTCACGCTCTCCGCGATTCCCTCAACTCGCCTTGTCCGCAGCGGCGATGGCGTCCTTGTACCACTGCGCGTACCGCGGGAACGCCGTACGGAAGCCGGGGCCGCAGGAGACGTCCACCGATCGCCACAGGCGCGCGCTGTCGTAGTAGTGGTCGGACGTGAGCAGGCGCAGGCGCCGGGGTGCCGAGGCGCCCATCGCCGCGACCGTGCGCTCGTGGGCGTCACCGGGGAGGGCCGCCGTGAGGGAGTTCTCGGCGAGGACCTCCAGGATCTCCGCGAGCGGGGTGGGCTCGGGGTGCGTCACGTGCAGGACCTCGCCGTCCACCTCACCGGGCGGCAACTGCGCCACCGCGCCCACCGCTTCGGCGAGGTCGTCCACCGAGATCAGGGACAGGCGCGATCCGCCGTCGGCGAGACTCGCGGTCAAGTACCCGGCCAGTGACGCCACTTGGGGGATGAACCAGCGGTCGCCCGCGCCGTACACGAACATCGGGCGCAGCACGGTGCCGCCCGCGGCCCGCACGAGCTTCTCGGCCGCGAGGCGGGAGCTGCTGGTCGGTCCCACCGGCGCGGGGTCGACCGCGTCCTCGGTGATGCCCCGGTGGACGCCCTCGCCGTACACGGCGGCCGTACTGACGTAGACGATGCGGCGCACGCCCGCGCGCCGGGCCTCATCGACGAGGGCCGCGGTGCCGTGTTCGTTGACGGCGCGGCACTCCTCCTCGCTGCCGTTGATGACGGACGCGGCGTGCACGAGCGTGGTGACGCCCGCGCAGATCCCGCGCAGCGACGCGGGGTCGGCCAGGTCGCCCCGGACGGTGTCGGCCGCGTCGACGTCCGCGCGGTGCGCGAGCACCCGCACCGGGGTGCCCTGGGACCGGAGCAGACGGCGCACATGGGAGCCGATGAAACCGGCGCCTCCCGTCAACAGGACCGTGCCCGGGCCGGGTTCGCCACCGTACCCGCCTTCCGTCACCTTCGACGCGTCGCTCACTGTCCCTCGATTCCACCGGCGCCGACGCCGCTCAGCACCGGCTCCCCCGCCCCCGCGGCCTCACCGGTCACCACGCGCAGCAGCTCCGCGACCGGCACGTCGGCGCCGCGGCCCAGCAGCGCGGAGGCCACGCGGTAGGGGTCCGCGTACCCCTGCCGGCCGGTCAGCCGGGTCAGGTACGACGCCACGTCGACCTCGGCACCCTGCCCCGCGCCGCCGTCCGCGAGGAGCCGCTCCGCGCGCCGGACCCAGCGGCCCAAGTACTTGACGGAGAAGGACTCCTGGGCGGTCCGGCCCAGCCCCGCCACCAGGTACAGACGCATCCCGAGCCGGAACGCGGCCAGGCCGTGCCGCTCGATCAGGGGGTCCTGGAACGCGCCGAGCGTGTACCCCTCCCAGCCGCCGGCCCGCGCCGACGCCGTGACGCCGTCGAGCGGGACGCGCGGCACCTCGAACCGTGCCACCCGCGCGCCGAGCGTCTCCAGGACGTGCGCCACCGTCCGGTAGTCGGAGCGCAGTTCGACGTCGTGGGCGAGGACCACCAGGTCGTAGCGGTCGAGCACCGGGATCAGCTCGCGCAGCAGGTGGACCAGGTAGTTCGCCTGGCCCTCCGCGCTCATGACGAGCCGCAGGGGCAGGCCCTTGCGGGTGGCGTCCAGATAGACGGGGGCCGCGAGCGGGCGCCCGTCCAGGCCGGCGTCGTGGCGCACCAGCAGGTCGATGACCTCGTCGGCCGAGGCGAGTTCGGGCCGGCCGCGGCCGAGCTCCGGGTCGACCATGCCGAGGCGCCGGTAGTGCCCCTCCCACAGGTCGAGGAGGCGGGCGCTGACGGGGTGGACCCAGCCGTCCTCGGCGCGCCGCACCACCGGCCGGAGCGCCGCGTAGGGAGCGGCGGTCTCCTCGCGGTGGTGGTCGACGTAGAGGTGGCCGATGTCCTCCTCGCCGAGCGCGTCCGCGTCGATGCCGGGGTGGCGCCGCTCCAGGTACTCCCAGAAGCCCGCGACCTGACGGCTGCCGGTGTACACCGTGTGGTGGTAGGCGCAGTCGATGTCCGCGAAGGCGTCCGTGGCCCGGCGGATCAGGTCCAGGGAGAGCAGATACTTCAGGTGCGTGGGCGTCAGCGGCTTGGTGGGGCTCACCGTGACCGGGGCGAGCAGGACCCGCTGACGGCGCCCGGTGTCGGCTACCACGTGACCGGCAGCTTTCGCACCCCGCGCACGTACATGCCGCTGCGCCACTCCAGCTCCTCCTCCGGAACGGCGAGCGTCAGCCCCGGCAGCGCGCGCAGGAGCGCGCCGAGGGCGACCTCCAGCTCCAGCTGGGCCAGGGGCGCGCCCAGGCACCGGTGCCTGCCGTGGCCGAGGGCGACGTGCGGGTTGGCCGGCCGGTCCACGTCCAGGGTGTCCGGCTCGGGGAACACCTCGGGGTCGCGGTTGGCGCCGTCGGTCACCGGCAGCACGACCGTGCCGGGTTCGAGGTCGGCGCCGCCGAGCCGGACGGGCCGCTGCACGACGTGCGGCACGCCGCCCGCCGCGTTCAGGGAGGTGTAGCGGAGCATCTCGGAGACGGCGGCCGGCAGCAGCTCCGGGTCCGTGCGCAGGCGCTCCGCGAGGGCCGGGTCGCGGTGCAGGAGCAGGACGCACAGGCCCAGCTGGTTGGCGGTCGTCTCGTGGGCGGCGATCAGCAGCCCGTACGCCAGGTGGACCGCCTCGTCCGGGCCGAGGTCGCCCGCGTCGGTGGCCCTCGCGATCCGGGCGAACAGGCCGTCGGGGTCGCGGTGCGGCCCGGCGAGGAACTTCTGGAACTCGGCGAACATGGCCTGATGGGCCTCGTGCACCTCGGACTTGGCGAACGCCGTGGTCGACATCATCCGCTCGACCAGCGGCAGCAGCCTGCGTACGTCGGTCTCCGCGAGGTCGAAGACGCGGCCGATCACGCCGACGGTGAGCGGCACCGCGAAGTCTTCGAGGAGGTCGAAGGGCCCGCCGCGCTCCCGCAGCGCCGTCGCCAGGGTGTCCGCGAGTTCCGTGACGTACGGGCGCAGCTGGTTCGCCTGCTGGTTGGTGAAGGCGTGGGCGACGATCTGGCGGCGCCGGGTGTGGTCGGGCGGGTCGACGGAGTTGAGCGCGAGCGACTCCGGGGAGCGGGCGCTCAGGCCGAACTGCGAGGCGGGGAAGCGGGCGAAGGAGGAGTCGGTGAGCACCTGGCACACGTCCTCGTGCCGGTGCACGAGGAGCGCCGCGACGCCGCTGCGCAGGGTCGCGGGGACCAGGCGCTCGCGCTGCGGCAGGGTGGCGAACTCCGGGGCCGGCTCGACGCCCGCGTGCTCGGGGAAGGGGAAGGGGCACGTGCCGCTCATCGCGCGTCACCTGCCGGTGCGAGGTCGCCGAGGGCCTTGCGGATCGCGTGCACGGTCTCCACGGCCTCCGCCTCGGAGCAGTGGCCGGGGTTGCCGATGAGCGGCCGGCCGCGGGGGCCGTCCTCGCCGATGCGCGGCATCATCCAGGTGTGGAAGTGGGCGGTGCCCTCCATCGACGAGAACGTGTAGACGCGCGGCGATCCGGTGGCCTCCTTGACCGCGGCGGTCAGCCTGCGGACCAGCTGCGCGTGCGAGGCGGCCTCCTCCTCGGTGAGCTCGGCGTGGTCGAGCAGGTGGCGGTGCGACTCGATGAGCAGGGTGCCGCGCGGCCAGTAGCCGGTCGGTCCGTGGCAGACCCGCCACGTCCCGTCGTCCACGAGGTGGCCGCCGGGCGGCACGGGGCGTCCGGCCCAGGCGGGCACCGGCTCGCCCGCGTACTTCTCGCAGATCAGGCAGCGCTCGGTGAGCGGGGCGCTGTCGCCGAGCAGCCGGCTGACGGGGTCGGCGAAGTCGGCCAGGGGCTCCAGCTGGACGTGCCGGACGTACCAGGCGTCGAGCTCGGCGGCGCGGGCCCGGGGGTCCGCGAGGTGCTCGGGCTCGCGCAGCCCCCAGCGCTCCTCGGCGCCCTGGGCGCCCAGTCCGGTGCGCTCGCCGATCCAGGTCCAGGACGTGCCGCGCGTGCGCAGGTAGGCGACGAGCTCGTCCTGGAGAACGGGGATGTCGTCGTTCAGGAGCCGCCAGATGCGGTCGGCCAGCGCGCTGCCGGGCTCGGCGGACGCGTCGGCGGCGGGGCCGTCGGGCTCGGCGACCGACGTGCGGAGCGCCTCGGAGAGGTCCCGCAGCCGGGTCGACAGCGCCAGGCGTGCCTGGTCCTGCTCGGTGTAGTGGGGGAGGTCCATCGTCGTTCTCTTCTCCGTCGGGGGGCCGGTGATCAGGGGGCCAGTGAGGTGTAGAGGCGCAGCTCGGGCGTGTTCTCGGCGGCGTAGTGCACGCGCGCGTAGCCGGGGTCGCCGTGCGCGCGGTCCGCGTCCAGGTCGGGCAGGTGGGTGAGCCGGAGCGGTTCGGTGGTGCCGAGCCGGCCGAGCAGCGTCGCCTCGGCGATCGTGTGGTGCAGATGGACGAGGTACTGAACGAGCGTCACATCACGGGTGGCGAGCAGGAGTTCACGTACCGGACCGGCGCCGCTGCCCGGCACGTCGAGGGTGTCCGGCAGGCGCGGCAGCGCTCCGGTCAGCGGCTTGAGCAGCCGTCCGACGCCGGGCAGGTGGTCCTTGGGGCACGTGCCGAGCCAGGCGGCCGTGCCGCCCGGTGCCACCGCCCGCGCGGGGGTGCGCTCCGGCAGGTTCGCCGGGTTGCCGAACAGGAAGCGGGTGCGGGTCCACGAGCGCAGCCAGGTCCGGCCCTCCGCCTCGGTCAGGCCCGCCGCGAAGGCGCGGGCGCCCTGCACCACGTCGACGACGTCGAGGGCGCGGAGCAGGACGAGGGCCGTGACGGGCGTGGTGTCCGTGGTGGCCTCGGCCACCAGGCGGGCGCGCTCGTCGAAGAGGGCGGAGAGCCGGTCGTGCGTGCGGGTCGCCGCCATGGCCGGCGTCATCGCGCCTCCCGGTCCTCTAGTACGGCCAGGACCTGCTCCAGGACGTCCTCGGGCGGTGCGTCGCCGTCGATGACCGTCAGGGGCAGCTCGGCGACCTCCTTGAGCACGGTGCCGCGCAGCGCGTCCTGGAGCCCCGTGAACCCCTCGCGGCTGGGCTCCGCGCCGAAGTGCTCGAAGCAGTTGAGCCGCGCGCCCTCGCCGCTGCGCTCCCACGCCACGTCGGAGCTCACGTCCAGGTAGATCACGCCGTCGGGCTGCGGGAACCCCCGCCAGCCGGCGAACAGTTCGCTGTCCTCCAGGCCCAGCAGGGCGCACTTCGAGAGGAGTTTGTAGTAGTACGAGTCGACGATGACCCGTTCCCGGTCGGCGGCCCGCGCCAGCTCGTCGCGCAGGTGGAGCACGATCGGGTGCAGCGCCGCGAGGACCATCTCCGGCGAGTAGCGCTCGCCGCGGTGGGCGAACGCCTCCCCCACCCAGTTCTCCCGGAGCAGCCGCACCATCGGGGCGGACTCCAGGTAGCGGTCGTCGTAGGAGACGACGTGCCAGCCGTGATCGGTGTGCAGCCGGGTCAGGACCGTCGACTTCCCGGAGAAGTCCGGCCCGAGCAGCGTCCAGAATCCGGTCAAGGGACTACCCCCTTCTGTTTCTTCTTACGGTTTGGGTCTCTGTCACAGCGCGTTGACCAGGCCGATGGCCGCGAACGAGGAGAAGGACAGCAGCAGGAACAGCACGGCGAGGCCCACGGACCACCGGGGGGCGCCCCGGCGGAAGCGGACGGCCGCGACGACGGGCACGACCAGCGGGACGAGCACCAGCCAGCCCTCGGCCTCGCCGGGCGACCACGGCCGCAGCGCCGCGAGGTGCAGCGCCGCGGCGCCGAACGCGCACCCGAGCGCGGTCCACGCGGTGGCCGTGACGCCCAGCGTGTGGACATAGGTGCGCATGTGCGGGGCCGGGTCGCGCACGAGCCGCCGCGCGAACTCCATGTGCGCGAGCAGCAGGACGAAGCCCAGGGCGACGGCGAGGTCCAGGAGACCGGGTGCCGTGTCCCGCCCGTGCGCGGTGCCGAGATAGACGTAGCCGCACATGAGCGTCTGGTGCGGGATGTTGACCAGGAGCCCGGCAAGCAGCCGGTCCGGCTTCGGCCACTCCCAGCGCCACTCGATGAACAGCACGACGCAGACGTACGCGCAGACCGCGGCGTAGGCGGCCGCGGGCAGGCCGCGCGGCGCGTTGGCGAGCACCAGCACGGCCATGCCGCCGAAGAACAGCGTCATGAGGTCGCGGACCCGCACCGCGCCCGTGACCAGGGCCCGCCCCGGGTTCTGCACCCGGTCGTAGTCGAGGTCGCGCACGTCGTCCACGGCGCGGAACAGCAGGAGCGTGACGGCGATGGTCACCGCCGTCACGGCCAGGCCGGACGCCGACGCGATCCCCTCCGAGCGGTGCGCCGCCTGATAGACGAAGGTCAGGCCGTACGACCAGCCGAGGCCGAGGACGCCGTAGAACCAGAGGGGGTACGTCAGTGCGTACGTGACGAGCCGGGTGATCACGACGCTGCCACGGCTCCGGACTCGTCGGGCCCGTCCTTGGCCCCGGATCCTTCGGACCCGTCGGACGCGGCGGCGCCCTCGGCCCCGGGCTCGGGCTCGTCGAGCACGGTGATCGTGCCCCGGTCGCCGTCGACCTCGATCCAGGCGCCGTCGGGGACGGTGTCCACCACGCCGGGCACCGCGACGACCGTGGGCACGCCGAAGATGCGGCCGGTGATGGCCATGTGCGACAGGACGGTGCCCCGTTCGGCCACCAGGCCCTTGGCCACCAGCATGAGGACGAGCCAGCCCGGGTCGGTCTCCCGGGCGATCAGGATCTTGCCCCGGCACGACTCGGGGTCGATGTTCGGGTCGGTGACCACGCGGGCCCGGCCGCGGACGACGCCGCCGCTGGAGGCGAGGCCGGTCAGCGTGGACGCGGTGGTGCTGCGGGCGGTACCGGCCGAGGCGAGCGCCACGGTCAGCGGCACGTCCGCGTCGGTGGCGAACACGTTCGGCGGGTCGAGCCGTTCGGTCGCCTGCTTCCGGGTGGCCGCGCGCACACGGGCCAGTTCGCGCAGCTCGCCGCCCGGCCTGCCGCCCTCGTAGGCACCGAGCACTTCCTCGATCGTGAGGTCGTACACGTCGGCGGCCTCGTCCAACTGCCCCGCTTCGACCAGGTGTTGGGCGAGCGCGTTGACCATCCTGCGGGACGCGCCGAAGAGTTCGGTGCGGCAGAAGCGGGCGTTCTCGCGGATGAGCAGGTTGCGGCGGAGCGACCAGAAGAGCACCCGTAGCGCGGCGCGGCGCGCGGGGTCGCCGATGTGGGTCCGCAGTTCGCCCTCGGCCTCCTGGCGGGCCCGGCGCTCCTCCTCGATGCTCGCCTCGACGGTGCGTCCGACGGAGATCACCGGACGCAACTGGTCGATGAGCAGGTGCGGGGCGTTCGCGACGACCGTGGACTCGAACTTGAGGTCGTGCAGACCGCGGTCGCCGTACCGCTTGACGTGCGCCTTGGCCTGCTCGGCGATGCCGGTGCCGAACTCGCCGTCCGCGAGGCGCCGCCAGACCTCCTCGGAGTCCTTGTCGTTGAGCACGCTCTCGTTCGCCTCGGGGTGGGCGGCGACGGCCTCGGCGACCGTCAGGAGGGAGCGCAGCGACAGGACCGAGCGGTTGGCGGGGCCGTCGCACAGCATGCCGTTGAGCGTGCCGCGGTCCGCCTCGGGGGCCCAGCGCTTCATCAGCCGCTCGGCCAGGTCGAGTTCGGCGATGACGTGGGAGTTGGTGACGAGCGTGCCGCCCCAGCGCAGGGCGACGTCGGACCACAGCTCGCGGTAGTCCTCGACGATCTCGCCGGCCGACTGCGTCCGCGGGTCCGGCAGCGCGTCGCGCCGCTCGTCCCACCAGCCGAAGAAGCGGCGCATCCGCACGGGGGCGAGGGCGCGCCGGGCGCCGGCGGCGGGGATCTCGCGGGCCCGCATCGCCAGGCGCTTGAGCCGTCCGGGGGCCTCCATGGCCACCGACGAGCCGACCGTGACGACGGCCTTCTCCCACTGCCGCTTGATGGAGGCGAACGTCCGCATCTGGCTGTGCAGCCGGTACCAGGACTCCAGGCGCATGTAGACGCGCCCGTCGAGGTAGCCGATCATGCGCCGCAGTTCGTAGCGGTGGCGCTGGAGGGTGCGCTCGCTGACGCCCATGCGCCGGTACAGCTCCTCGAAGCCGACCGCGTAGAGCTCGCAGGCCACGGAGTAGGTCAGCATGGAGGTGAAGCCGGCGAAGCTCTCGGAGATGTTGCCGTTGCTCCAGTGCAGCTCGCGCGCGGCCGGGGCGGTGGGCGCGGCGGCGGACGCGAGGGGCGCGATGACCGCGGGGCGCGCCTGGACGAGGTGGATGTCGCCGTCCTCGGTGATCGCCCCCTCGATGTCCTGGGGCAGCCCGAAGTGCTCTTCGAGGGAGACGGCGAGGTCGGCGACGCGCCGGGCCGTGGCGTCGTCGAGGACCGGGCGCTCCGCCAGGTCCGCGGGGACCTCGCCGATGGTGGTCCCGCCGACGGCGTCGGGCACGACGCGGCGCTTCTTGGTGACGAGCTGCGCCTCGACGGCGCCGGTGCCGCGGGGTACGGAGAAGTGGTCGACGTCCGCCTGTTCCTGCACGACGCCCTCGCCGAGGCCGTAGGCCGCGGCGACCAGGGCCTGCTCGGCGCCGCGCGTGCCGCGCGGGTCGCGGCTGAACGCGACGAAGGAGCGGGCGGCGGGCACCAGGCGCTGGATGCCCACGGCCATGCGGGTGGCGGTGGGGTCGGCGTCGCGCGTGGCGCGGTAGAGCACGCCCTCGGCGGTGAAGGCGGACGCCCAGCACTCGGCGACGCGCTCGATCAGTTCGTCGCGGCCGACCGCGAGGAAGCTGCGGCCGAGGCCGGCGAACGGGTCGCCCGCGGAGTCCTCGCCGCCCTCCGCGTCGTCCGCGGTGGGCACGGCGCAGGAGCGGACCGCGACGGTGCCCGCGTCCCCGGCCAGCCGGTCGAACGCGTCGAGCAGCGCGGCGCAGACGTCGTCCGGCACGCCCGCGCGCAGCACCGCGTCGGCGGCGCGCTGCGACCACTGGGCGAGCTCTTCGGGGCCGCCGCCGGGGGCGAGTTCGGGGAAGTCCGCCCCGATCGACTCCCGTACGCGGTCGAAGGCGGCCACCGGCAGGCAGGCGAACTCCGGTACGCGGAAGCCGGCGGCGCGCAGCTGGGCCTGGCGCGCGAACTTGTGGCCGACCAGCAGCGGATCGGCCGCCTCCGGCGTGGTGTCGGCGAAGATCGGTCCCTGCGTCATATCGCACGCTCCTCGGCGCGTCGCCTGCGGAAACGGATGGTCTGGTACTGGCGCGGGGTCACGATCATCGCGTCGAAGCTCGCGCTGCCCACTTCCTCGTCGACGTCGTCGCCGGTCGCGCGGAACAGCCGCATCGCGAGGTGGTACGTCCGGCCGTCCACGGGCTTGCGCACCCACTCCATGGAGACCTCGCCGGGCGTGAGCCCGAGCGGCAGGTCCACCTCGAGGGCGCTCAGGATGAACTTGTCGCCGATCGGCCGGTCGTAGCCGACGTGTCCGATCAGCGTCGCGAACTGCCGGGCCGCCTCGATGAGTTCGGCCAGAGGGCGGGTCCGCAGCGGGTGCCCCTCCGGCGGCCGCTGCACGCGCGCGACCAGCCGGTCGCCGCCCCACCAGACGGCTCCGAGCAGGGAGTTCTCGATGCGGTCGCGGTGGGCCAGCTCGGCCGCCGAGAGGGACTCGCCGTCCTGGGCGGGCGCGGCCGGCACGAAGCGCTCGGAGGACTTGCGGTGCAGGACGGCCGACCCGCTGACCGCGCTCGCGGCGGACGCGCCGAGTTCGGCGGCCAGGTCCCAGGCGGAGCCGTCCTCGGCGCCCGCCTCCGACGGCGCGGCCGCCACCCGGATGTCGTCGTCCAGTTCGCAGAACTTGTGGAAGTCCAGCCCCAGCTTGATGCGCCCGTCCGGGCGCAGCCCCTCGCATTCCGGCCGGATCACATCGAGGAGTCCGGCGACGACGAGGATGCCGGGTACGTGGTCGAGGGCGTGGTCGAAGAAGAACGAGTCCTCCTTGTCCACGAGGAGCCGCGCCGACGTTCTTCCGGAGTCCTGGGAACGCTCCCCCAGAATCGCTTTCTCTTTCATACGCTGCCTTTGTGGTTGCTGCCGCTCACGGCAGGGGCCCTTGCCTGGGGCCCGGTGGTTTTCGGGCACGCCGCACGGCGCCCTGTGCGCGAAGAGCGGGCGCTTGCCGACGGCTCGGTGGGGTGCCGACGGTTTTTCCGGTGGAACGCGTGGCGGCCGTCGGCAGGACGCATCACATGTGCCGGTGAGCCGGTGCCACGAATGGGCCGGGAACGTGCACGGTCGCGGCGTTGCGCCGTGCACATGTGCCCTGGGGACGAGAGCTGTCGCCTCATACCGGACGGGCCATAAACGGAATTCGGGATTTCGGTATCGCGCCGATCCGTCGGGCACCGAAAACAGCCGTGGAGTGCCACCGCGTACGTACCTCAGGGCACGGCACAGGGCGGCGGGCACGGCATCGGGGCAAAAGCACCCGCGTGATCGCGTGAGGGATCAGCGGTGGGCGGCCCCGGTTCGGCGGACGGCCTCGACGGATGGCCTCAGCGGCCGCGGCTCCCTGGTCGGGGCGGCTGCGAGGAGCGGTGCCAGGACTTCCGCGCGGACCGCGGCGCGGTCAGAGACGGCCTGGCCGCCGGGCGGCAGGGCTCCTCCTGGGAGCCGCCGACGGGGCGGTGCGGGGGAATGGGCCGGACGTGGCGGCCTGCGCGCCCTCCCGGCGCGCGCCCGACCGACACGGTCGTCGCACCCGGTGGCGGGTCCCCCCATTGCGAAAGATCACAGGATCCTGACGGAACCTTTTCGTTGGATCGCCATAAAGACAGCTGCCCGAAGGTGATGCGCCCCCGGTTGATGACGGACTGCTGCACGTTCCGAACCTCGCAGAATTCGACATCCCGACGCAGCGGATGTGGCAGCATCGCCAAAAACGACCGCAAGGGTATGCACGCCTCAGCCCGGAAGTTCGAGCGAGACGGATACCACCAGCGAAGCTGATACCCCCCCACACCCCGTCGAGTGGATCGACTGGTGCCAAGACATGTACAGATAGGCAAATGGTGCGGGTTGTCCTCGGCCCGCAACCTGTTGGACCTCCAGAGCCTAAGAGTTTTGGACAACTTGCGTCAACCATTCATCAGTTGTGTGCAGGAACTATCCCAAGGAGAACGGAAGAAGTGGCTTTTTAGTCATCTCGACGGGCAATGTCCCGGGACTCAGCGGGCAATGCGGCGGGCCCCGTCGTACCCCGCCGCCCCTCGGCCACCGGGAAGGGGCAGGGAATAATGCAGGTGGGAGCGGAACGCGGGGCCCGGCCCGCCCGCGTTCGCAGCCGGGAAGTCGCGCAGCCGAGTGGAGGCCGCCCACATGATCACGCACAGGCACGCCGGCCCGGTACACGCCGGAGCCCCCGCATGACCGGCGGCGGCGCCGCGCGGCTCGACGGGCGGGTCGAGCGCGGGAACCAGACACGGCGCCTCGTGCTGCGCCGCACCGTCGACATCGCGTCCGTCGAGGGGCTCGACGCCCTCTCCCTCGGACGCATCGCCACCGAGCTGAAGCTGAGCAAGAGCGGGGTGTTCGCCCTCTTCGGGTCGAAGGAGGAGCTCCAGCTGGCGACCATCAGGGCCGCCGGGCGCATCTTCCTCGACGCGGTGGTCGAGCCCGCCCGGCAGGAACCGCCGGGCATCGGGCGGGTGCGGCAGCTGTGCGCGCACTGGCTGGCGTACTCGGAGCGGCGGATCTTCCCCGGCGGCTGCTTCTTCCAGGGGGTGATCGCCGAGTACGACGCCCGCGAGGGGGCGGTGCACGACGCGCTGGTCCGCGCCGACCGCGACTGGACGGCCCAGGTGGAGCAGTGCCTCGCCGAGGCCGTCGACACGGGCGGGCTGCGCCCGGACACGGACGTCCCCCAACTCGCCTTCGAGCTCATCGCGTTCCTGGAGACGGCCAACGCGCACGCGGTCCTGCACGACGAGCCGGCCGCGTACCGCAGGGCGGCCACCGGCATCACGCACCGGCTGCGGGCCGCGGCGACGGATCCGGCGGACGTGGCCGCGCTCCCCTGACCCCTCCTTCCGGACGACGTCGGCCGACTCCGCGGGCCGACCGGTTCCGCACGCGTCCCGAGAATTTATGTGCACGACCGTTCGTTTAGTTTTACGCTCGGTCCATGCCGTCACCGACGCTCCTGCGTGCCCCCTGGCAGCCCGGACCCGATCCGCACCCCCAAGGGCCCGTCCTCGTCAGCCTCACCGAGTTCACCGCCCGCCGCCGCGGACGGCTGCTCCCCATCGCCCTCGACGGACTGCGCCTGCGCCGTGCCTGGCCCCTGATGCCCGGCGCCGTCGGCATGTGGCTGTGGGTCGACCCGCTCCGCGGGCGCTCGGGGTCCGTCTCCCTGTGGCGGGACGAGGCCGCGCTGCGGGGCTTCGTCACCCGCCCCGACCACCGGCGGACCGTCCGCGCGCACCGCGACCACGGCCGCATGCGGGCCACCGTCTGGACGGCCGACCACCCCGGCCGGGACGCCGTGTGGGCGTCCTCCGTCGGCCTCCTCACGGGCCCGGCTCCCTGGCCCGCGCCCACCCAGGAATCGAGGACCTCATGACGCACAGTCCAGGAGAGACGCGCAGGCCGGCGGAGACACACAGTCCGGGAGAGACGTACCGGACGGAGACGACCCACGGGCCGGAGCGCACCGGCCTCGTCGCCCTCGACCGTGTCGCCGTCCAGGAGTCGCTCCGCGTCCTGACCGCCGCCCGTGACGCGGCGGACTGGGAGCGCCCCACCCCGTGCGCGGGCTGGACCCTGCGCCGGCTCGTGGCCCACATGACCGCCCAGCACCACGGCTTCGCGGCGGCGGCGCGCGGGGTGGGCGCCGACCGGACGTACTGGATCGCACACGACCTCGGCGGCGATCCGCTGGAGCGCTACGCCGAGTCGGTGCGGCACGTGCTCGCCGCCTTCGCCGAGGACGGCGCCGTCGAGCGGTCCTTCACGCTCCCGGAGATCGGCGGGGCCTTCCCCGGGCGCGTCGCCGTCGGCTTCCACCTCGTCGACCACGTGGCGCACGGGTGGGACGTCGCGACCTCGCTCGGCGTGCCGCTCGACCTGCCCGAGGACGTCGTCGACGCCGCGCTCGCCGTGGCGCGCCGGGTGCCCACGGGTCCTGAACACCGGGGCCCCGGCGCCGCGTTCGCGCCGCCCGTTCCCCCTCCGCAGGACGCGTCCCCGTTGGACGAGACGCTGGCGCTGCTGGGCCGGACGCCCGCAGCGGTCGCGTACGCACCGGTCGCGTACGACGTCTCGCGCGGCTGAACGCCCCGCCCGTATCTTCCGTACTCCCCGGTATCACCGGCGGCACCGGAGCACCACGGGAGGCACCTTGCGGCGCGTCAACGGCACGGCTCTGATCATCGCGGCACTCGTCGCCACGCTGGGCGCGATCGCGTTCCCCGTGTGGTCGTACGCGGACCGCTCCGGCACCGGACCCGCCAACCTGGCCGCCGGGTCGGTACCCACCCGGTGGGGCCCGCTGTCGGCGGCCGACCGCGACCTGCTGGTGAAGGTGCGGCTCGCGGGGCTGTGGGAGATACCCGCCGGGCAGCAGGCCGTGGAGCGCGCGCCGACCGAGGCCATCAAGGAGGCGGGCGACCACCTCATCGTCGGCCACACCGACCTCGACCGGCGGGTCCGCTCCGTCGCCGGGCAGCTCGGCGTGGAGCTGCCCAACCAGCCCAACGCCCAGCAGCAGGGCTGGCTGGAGGAGTTGAGCGAGGCGAGCGGCGAGACGTACCAGCGCAAGTTCGCGAATCTGCTGCGCGTCGCGCACGGCAAGGTCTTCGCCGTGATCGCCCAGGTGCGCGACGGCACCCGCAACGCGCTGGTCCGCCAGCTCGCCACGGACGCCAACCAGACCGTCCTGGACCACATCACGATGCTGGAGGCCACCGGGCTCGTCGACTTCGACGACATCGCGAACGGCGCCGCGGCGGGCGCGACGGCCAGCCCGACCGGGCCGCCCCCGCCGTCGGGGGCCACTCCTCCCGCGCCGCCGCCCGCGGGACCGCGCGGCCCCGTGGCGACCACGTCCCGCCCCTCGCCCCCGCCGCCCGGCACGGTCGACACCCGGCGCCCGGAACCTCAAATGTAGCTCTGAACGTCTCCCCCCGAGGGTTCGCGCGGCCCCGTCCCGGCCATGGTCCTGGGGACGGGGGACGAAGGGGGAGGCACATGCAGCGGCTGGGAACACGCCCGGGGACGGAGAGCGGTACGACGGGACCCGGCACGACGGGACTCGGACCGGGTACGACGACGGGGCCCGGCGCGACGGCCGGCATCACGGACACGGGCGCCGCGGAAACCGGCGCCACCGGCACCGGCACGGGGCTGCGCCTCGGCACCGGCATCGGCTGGCGGCCCGAGATCGCGGACGCCGTGGAGGCCATGCCCGGCATCGACTGGGTCGAGGCCGTCGCGGAGAACGTCTGCACCGGGCACCTGCCCGACTCCCTGCTGCGGCTGCGCGAGCGCGGCGTGACCGTCGTGCCGCACGGCGTCTCGCTGGGTCTCGGCGGCGCGGACCGGCCCGACGAGGGGCGGCTGACCGCGCTCGCCGAGCGGGCCGAGGCGCTCGGCGCGCCGCTGGTCACCGAGCACATCGCGTTCGTGCGGGCCGGGGGCGCCCTCACCGCGACCCGGCCCCTGGAGGCCGGGCACCTGCTGCCGGTGCCGCGCACCCGCGACGCGCTCGACGTGCTCTGCGAGAACGTCCGCATCGCGCAGGACGCGCTGCCCGTGCCGCTCGCCGTGGAGAACATCGCGGCGCTGATCTCCTGGCCCGGCGAGGAGATGACGGAGGGTCAGTTCCTGTACGAGCTGGCCGACCGGACCGGCGTACGGCTGCTCATCGACGTCGCCAACCTCCACACGAACCACGTCAACCGCGGCGAGGACCCGGCGAAGGCGCTGGACGAGCTGCCCGTCGAGGCCATCGCGTACGTCCATGTGGCGGGCGGCTTCGAGCGGGACGGTGTCTGGCACGACAGCCACGCGCACCCCGTGCCCGAGCCGGTCCTCGCGGTCCTCGCCGACCTCGCGTCCCGGGTCAGCCCGCCCGGCGTCCTCCTGGAGCGCGACGAGAACTTCCCCGAACCAGGCGAGCTGGAGCGGGAGTTGGCGGCCATCCGGGCCACGGTGACGACCGCGGGCGCACCGTCCGCCGAGCCCCGCGCCGCGCGGCGCGAGGTGCCGCCCGCCTCCTCGGCCGCCCGCCAGCGCACCGCCCTCGCCCAGGCGGCCCTGCTCTCCTCGCTCGTCGCGGGCACCCCCGCGCCGGAGGGCTTCGACCACGCGCGCCTGCGGGTGCAGAGCCACGCCCTGGCCGCCAAGCGTGCCGACGTCGTCGCGAAGGTCGCGCCCGAACTGCCCCTGATCCTCGGCACGGCGTACCGCGCCGAGTTCCTCGCGTACGCCCGGGCCCGCCCCATGACGGGCGGCTACCGTCACGACGCGCTGCGCTTCGCCGAGCACCTGCTGCTCGCGGACCGGCCCCAGGACGCCACCGCACGGCAGGAGTTGAGCCAGTGGTGGCGGGAGCGGTCGGGTCCCGCGCCGCTCTCCCGGCGGCCCGCCGCCAGGCTTCTGGAGGCCACCCGCCGCATCCTGCTGAGGCGGTGACCCCATGAGTAGCGTGGGCATCGTCTACACGCTCGCCGTCTCGCTCGTCGCCGCGGAGCTGATCCGGGGCGTGGCGGCGGCGCGCCGCACCGGGTCCCCGTACCAGCCGAGGCAGCCGTTCGACGAGGAGCACGGCGTCTACGTCCGGGGCACCCTGGAGGCCGCGTTCCTCTCCGGCGGGCCCGCGCGCGCCGCCGACGCGCTGATCGCCG
>NZ_LIRJ01000216.1 GCF_001419745.1 Streptomyces silaceus
CTCCCGGAATCAGCCGCCCCGGCGCCACCCTCGCCCCCGGAACCTTCACTTCCCTCCGTCACCCCGGCGACCGCCACTGACTCGTTCGGGCGGTTCCCGCTTCCGGACATGGACGGCATCGGCTGGCTCTCGCTCACTTCGGCCCCTGTTCCCGGCTTGAGTGTTTCCGGTTTGCCCCGCTTTCCGGCGTCATTTCCCAGGGTCGCACTCCGTCGCCATGGCTGCGCCCGGAGAGCCTTGACCGGTAGGCTTTCCGTGTGATCTTCAAGCGCATCGGAAACGGCCGGCCGTACCCCGACCACGGCCGGGAAAGCACCCGGCAGTGGGCGGATGTCGCGCCGCGCCCGGTCCGCCTCGATCAGCTCGTGACGACCAAGGGGCAGCTCGACCTGGAGACCCTCCTCGCCGAGGACTCCACGTTCTACGGCGACCTCTTCGCGCACGTCGTGAAGTGGCAGGGCGACCTCTACCTGGAGGACGGCCTGCACCGCGCGGTCCGCGCCGCGCTCCAGCAGCGCCAGGTGCTCCACGCGCGCGTGCTCGAACTGGGCTGACGCACCCGTTCCCCCGCCCGAGTGGGGTCCAAGTCCACATTGGCCCTTTTGGGTTGGACTGAGCGCCGGGCAATGATCATTTAGTAGGAATCGCCGCCGCCCGGCACTACGCTGCGCCCATGAGCATGCTCACTCCCCCCGGCATGGGCGGAAAGTACCGCATCACGGGGGACAAATATCCACGCATGCGCCGCCCCCGCGGGCGCCGCAGGATCGTGCTCGCGGTCATCGCGTCCGCCGCGGCCGTGGGCCTGATCGGCTGGGGCACACTGCAGCTCATCGACGTGTTCACGGGCGGCGACAAGGCCTCGGCCGCGAGCCCGGCCGCCCCGGACTGCGACCGCAAACCGGCGTCCTCCGCGCAGGCCCCGTCGGGGAAGCCGAAGCCGCTGCCCAAGCCCGGCCAGATCACCGTCAACGTCTTCAACGCCACGCCCCGCGGCGGCCTGGCCAAGGACACCGCCGACGAGCTCAAGAAGCGCGGCTTCGCCATCGGCAAGGTGGGCAACGCGACGAAGGCGTACGACAAGAAGGTCAAGGGCACCGGCATACTGCTCGGTCCCGCGACGGCCACCGGCACCGCGTTCCCGGTCCTCGGCACCCAGCTCGCGGGCGCCGAGCAGAAGACCGACGGGCGCAAGGGCGCCGAGGTGGACCTCATCCTCGGCGACAAGTTCAAGGATCTGGCCAAAAAAGAGGACGCCGACAAGGCCCTGGCGGAACTCGCCAGGCCCAAGCCGACGCCCACATCGTCAGACAAGAAGAACTGCTAGACCCAGCGGGGGCCACCAAGGTCCTCTCAGGGACCGCTGCCGCCCCCGCGGGGACCCGCCTCGCTACTCCGCGGCGCCGTACATCCGGTCGCCCGCGTCGCCGAGGCCCGGCACGATGTAGCCCTGGTCGTTGAGCCGCTCGTCGACCGAGGCCGTCACGACCGTCACCGGCGTGCCCGCCAGCTCGCGCTCCATGATCTCGACGCCCTCCGGGGCGGCGAGGAGCACCACGGCGGTCACGTCGTCGGCGCCGCGCTTGATCAGCTCCTTGATCGCCGCGACGAGCGTGCCGCCCGTGGCGAGCATCGGGTCGAGGACGTAGACCTGGCGGCCCGAGAGGTCGTCCGGCATGCGCGTCGCGTACGTGGACGCCTGGAGCGTCTCCTCGTTGCGGATCATGCCGAGGAAGCCGACCTCGGCGGTCGGCAGCAGCCGGACCATGCCGTCGAGCATGCCGAGACCGGCGCGCAGGATCGGCACGACCAGCGGACGCGGATACGACAGCTTGACGCCGGTGGTCCGGGTCACCGGGGTGTCGATGTCGACCTGCTCGGTGCGCACGTCCCTGGTGGCCTCGTACGCGAGCAGGGTGACCAGCTCGTCGGCGAGGCGCCGGAAGGTCGGGGAGTCGGTGCGCTTGTCGCGCAGCGTGGTGAGTTTGTGCGCCACCAGCGGGTGGTCGACGACGTGGATCCGCATGACATCAACAGTAACCGGGCGCGGGCCCGGCGCCCCGCGCTGGCATCAACCCCTCCGACGGGGGGAAGGTGGGGACGTACGGACCGAGGTGGTGTGCCCATGACCGAGCGGAAGCACGAACCGGCGGACGAGACCGACGCCGAGCGCCGCAGGCGGCGCGCCCAGTTCCTGCGCGAACGCACCGAGGCCATCGAGCTCCGCGAGCGCGTGAAGCCGCGCCGCGCCCGGGCGGCACGCATGCGGCAGGCGATGCGTATGCGTACGTTCCGCTGGTAGCCGCCCCCTCGCGCGGCGGGCCCGCGAGGGCTCCCGGAAGACGCGACGCGAACACAGCGGCCGGAAGACCTCTCCTGACGGCGCCGTTTCTGCCACGATTCCGAAAGGGCGGGGCGAGTCACAGCCATTCCCCGCTCCCCGACCTCGCCGGGGGGACCCCAAAACCGCCAACCGGCACTGCCTAAGACCAGTGGGAGAGTCACGGTGTACTTCGCCGCACTGCTCGCGCGCACCGAAGACGGGTGGGAAGCGAGCGACACGGAGCTCGACAATGTGGAGACGCTGTCGGATCTGGCCGACCTGGCCCGGGACCACCGGGACACGGTCGACGCCGACGACGACACGGTGCTCGTCTTCATCGAACAGGAGGACGCGTGGTTCGGCGTCGTCCGCGTGGACGGCGAGGACGACCCTCGCATCTACGTGTCGGACGCGGCCGCGGCCGCCCGCAGCTCGTACGGGGAGATCCTGCTCACCGACGAGATGCTCGGCCGGGACCCGGACGACGACCCGGGCGACGACCTCGACGCCCTCGACCTCGACGGCACCGAGGACGGGGAGCCCGAGAACCCCGCCGACGCGGACGACGGGGACGCCGACGGCGGCGACGCGGTGCCCTCGGGCCCGCTCGGCGACCCGGAGATCCTCGGCGACCTCGGGGTGTCGGAGAAGGAGCTGCTCGCCCTGGAGAGCGGCGACGCGCTCGGCGAGATCGCCGAGATCCTCGGGGCGGCGGAGGTGCTGGAGACCGTCCGCTAGGTTCCCCGTGTGACCGACCCGAACGACCCGATCGACCGGAGCGACTCGATCGACCCGGACAACTCGATCGACCCGGACCATCCGACCGACCACACCACCGCAACCGATCCCCTGCGCGAACGCTGGCGGGCGCCCATGCGGCTCGCTCTGGCCGAGGCCGAGCTGGCCGCCCAGGGCGGCGACGTGCCCGTCGGCGCCGTCGTGCTGTCCCCGGACGGCACGACGGTGCTCGCCGTGGGGCACAACGAACGCGAGGCCGTCGGCGACCCCACCGCCCACGCCGAGATCCTGGCCCTGCGCCGGGCCGCCGTCGCACTCGGCGAGTGGCGGCTCACCGGCTGCACGCTCGTCGTGACGCTGGAGCCGTGCACGATGTGCGCCGGCGCGCTCGTGCAGTCCCGCGTGGACCGGGTGGTCTACGGAGCGCGGGACGACAAGGCGGGCGCGGCGGGCTCGCTCTGGGACGTCGTACGCGACCGGAGGCTCAACCACCGCCCCGAAGTCGTGCACGGCGTCCTCTCGGAGGAGTGCGCGGCGCAGCTGACGGACTTCTTCCGAAAGCGCTGACTCCGGGGCTCGGCCAAACGGATTTCAGTCCTCGGGCCATCGTGGGCTAGAGTTCCTCTCGGTAGCGTGTCCGAGCGGCCGAAGGAGCTCGCCTCGAAAGCGAGTGTGGGGAAACTCACCGAGGGTTCAAATCCCTCCGCTACCGCTCTTGATGCGAAGGGCCCGTCCGACAGGACGGGCCCTTCGTCGTTCCCGCGCTGTTCCCGCGCTGTTCCCGCACTCCGTTTTCGTGGCGCCGCTTTCCCGGGCCCGCCTTCGGGGCTCCGTGTACGGCTCCGTCTCCGTGTACGCGAAAAGCCCCGGCGCCTGCTCGGCGCCGGGGCTTTCTCCCGCTGGGACGGGGGAAGCGGCATCGGGGGGACAAGCCGCTTCCCCCGACGAGGACTGTCCCTCAAGTCAGCGCCGCCGTCAGGGGGGAAGCAGACGGCGCGGACCCCGCAGTAGGGGCAGTCCCTTCGCCCGTGGATTCCTGCCAGATCCGCCGGGCTCACCACCCATCCTGCGCCCGGGACCACCCGCACGGCGCAGGCAAAGGGCCTGTGCTGCCGGGCCGTTGGTCCTTAAAAGCCCCGTGAGTACGGTCCGGGTTAGACTCACCGCCGTCACAGGGGTCACACGGGGCGCGGTAAGGGGAGGCCAGATCGTGGCAGTGCAGTGGAAGAAGATCGGCCTCTTCGTGGTCGTGGTCTTCGTGCTCTACGTGATCATCACCGACCCCGCCAAGGCCGCGGACTACGTCCAGATAGGCTTCGAGGGCGTCTCGAGCGCCGCTCAGAGCATCGGCGACTTCATGACGTGGGTCGCCAACGGAGGCAAGGACTGAGCGGCCGCCAGGGCCGCCAAGCCACCGTCCTCTCCAAGGAGTGCCCGTGATCCGCCATCTGGTCCTCTTCAAGCTCAACGACGGCGTGCGGCGCGACGAGCCGCGTGTGGTCGAGGGCGTCAAGGCCTTCCGCGCACTCGGCGAGCAGATCCCTGAACTGACGTTCTGGGAGTGCGACTGGAACATCTCCGACCGCCCCATCGCCTACGACTTCGCCATCAACTCGGCGGTCGAGGACACCGATGCGCTGAAGCGGTACATCGAGCACCCGGCCCACCAGGCGGGCGTCGCGCTGTGGCGCGAGTTCGCCACGTGGGTGATCGCCGACTACGAGTTCTGAGCCACCGGGCGCAGCAGCTCCCCGAACGGCCCCGCACCGCAACGGTGCGGGGCCGTTCCGCGTCTCCGGTACCGACTTGCCCCAACTTGCCCCTCAACACGTAGTTATCGGGTGCTTGCACACAGTGCACATGTCTTGTGATGCTATGACCGCTTTTGACGGATGAGTTGACCAAGGTCGACCGAGCTTGACCGAGAAGGGGTGGCGTTGACCGTGCCGGCCAGTACTGCGCCCGAGGCGCCACCCGCGAAGGCCCCATCCGCCGGCGGGAGCACCCGCGGCGCCGACACCCGGGCCCTGACCCAGGTGCTCTTCGGCCAGCTCAAGGGGCTGGAGCCGGGCACCCCCGAACACGGCCGGGTGCGCGGCGCCCTCATCGAGGCCAACCTGCCGCTCGTGCGGTACGCGGCCGCGCGCTTCCGCAGCCGCAACGAGCCGATGGAGGACGTCGTCCAGGTCGGCACCATCGGGCTGATCAACGCCATCGACCGGTTCGACCCGGACCGCGGCGTGCAGTTCCCGACCTTCGCGATGCCGACCGTGGTGGGCGAGATCAAGCGGTACTTCCGCGACAACGTCCGCACCGTCCACGTACCGCGCCGGCTGCACGAGCTGTGGGTGCAGGTGACCGGGGCGACCGAGGACCTCACCACCGCCTTCGGGCGCTCGCCGACGACCGCGGAGATCGCCGAACGGCTGCGCATCACCGAGGACGAGGTGCTCGCCTGCATCGAGGCCGGACGCTCGTACCACGCAACGTCGTTGGAGGCGGCGCAGGAGGGCGACGGGCTGCCCGGCCTGCTCGACCGGCTCGGCTACGAGGATCCCGCGCTCGACGGCGTCGAACACCGCGATCTCGTACGCCATCTCCTGGTCCAACTCCCGGAGCGCGAACAGCGCATCCTGCTCCTGCGCTACTACAGCAATCTGACGCAGTCGCAGATCAGCGCCGAACTCGGCGTATCCCAGATGCATGTGTCACGACTGCTCGCCAGGAGCTTCGCGCGACTGCGGTCCGCAAATCGGATCGAGGCGTAACCGTAAAGGGTGGAGTCCCGTCGGAGATCTTTCCGACGGGACTCCGCGCCGAAAAGCCCCAGACCCCCTCTTTCCTGCAGGGATGTCACCCTTGTTTGTCGACAAGTAACTACAGCGTGTTGCCGACATGTGACATTCTGCTGGAACCGCGTTTGCCGTAGCCCCACCTCCGGTATTCAGGTGGAGGCTGCGTTCCTCCGACGGGAGCGCTCGCCGCGACCGTCCGCGACCTCAAGGGGGTGGCATGTCCGCAGACCAGGGCAGCTCGAAGGTGCTCACGCTCACGCTCACCAAGAGCCCGAGCGACTCCGCGCCCGACGCGCTTCACAGCTCACCAGCCTCGGAAGCCATCGACACCCGGACCCTGTCCCGCTCCCTCTTCCTGCGGCTCGCCGCGCTCGACCAGGACAGCCCGGAGCGCGTCTATGTACGCGACACGCTCATCGAACTGAACCTCCCCCTCGTCCGGTACGCGGCGGCCCGCTTCCGCAGCCGCAACGAACCGATGGAGGACATCGTCCAGGTCGGCACGATCGGCCTCATCAAGGCGATCGACCGTTTCGACTGCGAACGGGGCGTGGAGTTCCCGACGTTCGCGATGCCGACGGTCGTCGGGGAGATCAAGCGCTTCTTCCGGGACACCAGTTGGTCGGTGCGGGTGCCGCGCCGCCTCCAGGAGCTGCGGCTCGCGCTCACCAAGACCAGCGACGAGCTCGCCCAGCGGCTCGACCGCTCGCCGACCGTGCCCGAACTCGCCGCGGCGCTCGGCGTCTCCGAGGAGGACGTCGTCGACGGCCTCGCGGTCGGCAACGCCTACACCGCCTCCTCGCTCGACTCGCCGGCCCCCGAGGACGACGGCGGCGAGGGCTCCCTCGCGGACCGGCTCGGGTACGAGGACTCCGCCCTGGAGGGCGTGGAGTACCGCGAGTCGCTCAAGCCGCTGCTCGCCAAGCTCCCGCCGCGCGAGCGCCGCATCATCATGCTGCGCTTCTTCGCCAACATGACGCAGTCGCAGATCGGCGAGGAGGTCGGCATCTCGCAGATGCACGTCTCCCGGCTGCTCACGAGGACGCTGGCGCAGCTGCGCGAGGGCCTCATCTCGGACTGACGCCGCCGCGGCCGGACGCGTCCGGGGCCAACGCGCGGACGCGGGGCCGGTGTTGCTGACGGGGTTCCTCATTGACGGACCGTCAGCCACACTGGCGCGATGCGACGTGGTGTGCGGAACGTGCTCGGTGCCGGTGCGGCCGTGGTGTGTCTCGGCGGCCTCCTCGCCGCATGCGGCGGCGAGAGCGGCGACGGCTATGTGGCGACCGGCGCGGCCGGTGCCTCGCCGGAGCGGGCGCCAGGGAAGGCCGTGGGGCCCACCGGTGACGTGAGGCTGGTGCCGCTCGACGGGGCGAAGGGCTCCGGCGGTGACGGCGAGGACGGGCGCGGCGGCTCGGCGAAGGCGCCGTCCGGGTCCGCAGAGGGTGGCGACAGCGGCGACGGCGGCGACTCGGAGGGGAAGTCGCCCGGCGCCGAGGGGAGTTCCGGCGGAGCGGCCGCACAGGAAGGTGGCGCGGCGTCGGACGGCGGGGCGAACCCCGGTCGTACGGAGGGAAGTTCACCCGGCTCCGGCAGCGCGGGGGGCTCCGGCGGCTCGGGAGGTTCGGGCAGCCCGTCGGCCCCCGGCAAGGACGAGCCGAGCGGCGGCGCGTCGCCCACGGGGCCCGCGAGGCTCGCCGTCGGGGAACCGAAGCGGGAGCCCGCGGACAAGCGCTGGTGCGAGAAGGTGACGCTCACCTTCCACAACACCGGTGGATCACCCGTCCGTTCGGGCGAGGTCACCTTCGGCACGCACATCATCGGCGCGCTCGGCGTCGACTGGGACACGATCGAGTCGACCGTGAGCCTGCCGGCCCCGATCGGCGCGGGTGAGCGCGTCAAGAAGACGTGGCCGGTCTGCGTCGACGCGTGGCGCGTGCCGCTGGGCATGCACGTGGAGACGCGGGACGTGGACGTGGACTGGAAGTAGGGGCCGCGCCCCGAAGGGGCGCGGGGAGCCGCGCGACAAGCCACGGCGGGCCCGCGATCGGGACACCGCCGTCCGCTTGAGTGGCGTGCGTTACTTGAGCGCCAGCCAGGCCACGCCCGCGACGACCGCGATGGCCAGGACCACGCCGATGATCAGGCCGATCCGCGGGCCCGCGGGCGCCGCCGCCTGCTGCTGTCGGCCCTGCGGCGCCTCGTCGACGAAGGCGCGGAACATCTGCGTGCTGCCGGCGGGGTCGGGGTTGCCCTGGGGACCCTGGGGGTTGTGTGCCATGGATCAGGACCCTAGCGAATCCAGCGCTGTCGGCCCAACCCCCTCTGGCCAGGGACTTTACGACCGAGGTCCCAGACCTTTGCCGACTCTTTAGGGCGTTGGTCCCTTTTTAGTTTGCCTGCGGCAACCAACTGCTTCTATCGTTGCCCTAAGCAACAAAAGAATCCAGGAGGTGCCGTGGCCGCGCAGCGTCAGTACGAGGAGCTGGCCCGACAGCTCAGTGCGATCGGCGCCGTGAAGCGTGGCCTCGGGCGGGTCCTGCCCCCCGAGTGCCCGGCCGGGTCCGCGGCCGTACTCACCCTGCTCAACCGGCACGGGGAGATGCGGATGAGCAGGCTCGCCGAGCTGCTCGCCGTGGACATGTCGGTGACCAGCCGCCATGTCGCCCACGTCGCCGAGCGGGGCTGGATCCACCGGGATCCCGACCCCGCGGACAAGCGTTCCCGCATCCTTCGTCTCACGCCTGCCGGCGAGGCGAAGTTCGAAGAGCTCTCCGATCTCTCGATGCGGGCACTCGCCCACTACTTGCACGACTGGTCGGACGACGAGGTCGACCAGCTCAGCACGCTGCTCGCGCGCCTGCGCGACAGCTTCGGGGACTGCCGCGCGACCTCGGCCCGCCCTCCGGCGAAGCCGCACGCGTCGCAGGACCGGTCCCCCCACTCCCTCTCCCCCCACGACGCACAGACCTCAGAGACCACCCGTACACCCGCGTAAGAAAAGGAAACCCATGGCAACAACCACACCAGCCGGTGTGCGGGGCAGCCATGCCAAGCACGGAGCTCATCCCGACGAGAACGCTCCGATGACGCACCGGCAGATCATGGAAGCGCTGTCCGGGCTGCTGCTCGGCATGTTCGTGGCGATCCTGTCGTCGACGATCGTCTCCAACGCCCTGCCCGAGATCATCGGCGACCTCGGCGGCGGCCAGTCCGCCTACACCTGGGTCGTCACCGCGTCGCTGCTCGCGATGACCGCGACCACCCCCCTGTGGGGCAAGCTGTCCGACCTCTTCAGCAAGAAGGCGCTCGTACAGATAGCCCTGATCATCTACGTCCTGGGATCGGTCGTCGCCGGTCTCTCGCAGAACGCCGGCATGCTCATCGCCTGCCGTGTCGTCCAGGGCATCGGCGTCGGCGGTCTCTCCGCCCTCGCGCAGATCGTCATGGCCGCGATGATCTCCCCGCGTGAGCGCGGGCGTTACTCCGGCTACCTCGGCGCGACCTTCGCCGTCGCCACCGTCGGCGGTCCGCTGCTCGGCGGTGTCATCACCGACACCTCGTGGCTCGGCTGGCGCTGGTGCTTCTACGTCGGCGTGCCCTTCGCGATCATCGCGCTGATCGTCCTCCAGAAGACCCTGAAGCTCCCCGTGGTCAAGCGGGACGTCAAGGTCGACTGGGCCGGCGCCTTCTTCATCAGCGCCGCCGTCTGCCTGCTGCTCGTCTGGGTCACCTTCGCCGGCGACAAGTACGACTGGCTCTCCTGGCAGACCTACGCCATGGTCGGCGGTTCGATCCTGCTCGGTCTGATCTTCGTGTTCGTCGAGTCCAGGGCGAGCGAGCCGATCATCCCGCTGCGGCTCTTCCGCAACCGCACCATCACCCTCGCCTCGCTCGCCTCGCTCTTCGTGGGTGTCGCGATGTTCGCGGGCACGGTCTTCTTCAGCCAGTACTTCCAGCTGGCGCGGGGCGAGTCCCCGACCATGTCGGGTGTCCTGACGATCCCGATGATCGGTGGCCTCTTCGTCTCGTCCACCGTCTCCGGCCAGGTCATCACCAAGACCGGCAAGTGGAAGGCCTGGCTGGTCAGCGGCGGCGTGCTGGTGACGGCGGGCCTCGGCCTGCTCGGCACCATCCGCTATGACACCGAGTACTGGCACATCGCGATCTTCATGGCCCTGATGGGTCTCGGCATCGGCATGATGATGCAGAACCTGGTGCTCTGCACGCAGAACCAGGTCGAGCCGCAGGACCTCGGTTCCGCCTCCTCCGTGGTGACCTTCTTCCGGTCCCTCGGCGGTGCGATGGGCGTCTCGGCGCTCGGCGCGATCATGGCCAACCGGATCACCGACTACGTCAAGGACGGCATCGCCGACCTCGGCCCGAAGGCGGCCGCGCAGTTCGGCCACGGCGGCACGGGCGGCGGCGGCATCCCCGACCTGGACAAGATCCCCGAGCCGTTCCGCACGGTGATGGAGAGCGCGTACGGGCACGGCATCGCCGACGTCTTCCTGATCGCCGCGCCGATGGCGCTGATCGCCTTCCTGATCACGCTGTTCATCAAGGAGGTCCCGCTGCGGACCTCGGGCGCCCTCGCCCAGGCCGCCGCCGGTGACTCCGCGGACGACGCCGCCGCTCCCGCCGCGGCCGCTCCGGCCGCCTCCCAGGTCGTCGACGAGCCCGTGCTCGCCTCCGTCGCCTCCGTCGCCTCGCCCGCCGAGGCCGGGCCCGAGGGCACGCAGCGGCTCGCCGCCGTGGCGTCCGCCGCGGAGGCCGGTGCCGGCGGGGTGCCGCCGCAGATCACCGGCGGGGTCCCGGTCCGCGGCTTCGTCCGCGGCGCCGAGAGCGCGCCCGTGCCGAGTGCCGCCGTCACGCTGATCTCCCTCGGGGGACGCCAGCTCGGCCGCGCGGTCGCGCAGGGCGACGGCTCCTACGCCGTCGACGCCCCGGGCGCCGGTTCGTACGTGCTCATCGCGTCGGCCGACGGGTTCCAGCCGCAGGCCTCCACGGTCGTCGTGGGCGAGGACGCCCTCGCGTACGACATCCTGCTCAGCGGGACCAGCGGGCTGACCGGCCTGGTCCGCGACGCGGACAGCAAGCTGCCCGTCGCCGGTGCCATGGTCATCGTGACCGATGTGCGCGGTGACGTGCTCGCCACCGGACTCTCCGGCGAGCAGGGCGAGTTCACCTTCGCCGAGCTGGTGCCCGGCACGGTCACCATCGCGGTGAACGCCGCGGGGCACCGGCCGCTGGCCCTGCCCGTCGAGGTCGGCGGCGCCGGGGTCACCCGGGTCGAGGTCGAGCTCAACTCCGGTGCGCAGGTGCTGGGCACCGTGCGGGCGGGCGGTGCGCCGCTGAACGACGCCCGCGTCACGCTGGTGGACGCCGCCGGCAATGTCGTCGCCACGGCGACGACCGGGTCGGACGGGGCGTACGCCTTCACCGACCTGGACAGCGGTGAGTACACCGTCATCGCGACGGGGTACCCGCCGGTGGCCACGGGCCTGTCGGTCGCCGGCAGCGGCGTCGACGGCCACGACATCGAACTCGCCCACCCGGGCGAGTGACCGGCCCCGGCCCGCGGTCGCGCCCCGAGCGGAGGCGCGGCCCCGGGCCGGTTGCGGAAAGGGCCCCCGGGCCGGCGGTGGCGTTCATGGCAGGGGACGGCCAGTCACCGCCGCCGGGGGTCGTCCGTTTCCGTGGGCGGCTCGTTCACCGCCGGCCCGTTCGTGGTCGGCTCGTTCACCGCCGGCCCGTTCGTGGTCGGCTTGCTTTGTGTGCTTGGACTGTGGGGCCCTCCGCGCGGAGGGTTCCGGCAAGGAGTAAACGGGATGGGACTGAACGCTCGGATTCGTACGCGTGACGGGTGGGCCGTGCCGCACGCCGTCGTCACGGTGACGGACATGACGGGCACGCAGGTGCTGCGGGCGGCGACGGACGAGGACGGCGTCGTGCGGGACGGGACGGCGCTGGTGCCCGGTCCGTACACCGTGATCGTCACCGCCGTCGGGTACGCGCCCGTCGCCTCCACCGCACTCGTCACCGCGAGCGGGCGCGCGGAGGTCGGCAACGTCGTCCTCGCCCGGCAGGGCGGCACCGAGCTGCCGCCGCCCGGTCCGTGGACGATCGACCCCGCCCACTCGACCGTGGGCGCCGTCGCCCAGCACCTCGGGATCACCAGCGTGCACGGGCGGTTCACGGAGTTCGGGGGGCGGGTCGAGATCGCCGAGGACGTCGAGAAGTCCCGCGTCGAGGCGGTCATCAGGTCGGCCTCGATCGACACGGGGAACGGCATGCGGGACGGGCACCTGAAGTCGCCGGACTTCCTGGACGTCGAGCAGTACCCGGAGATCACGTACCGGTCGAACGGGCTGACGCCGGCCGGGACGGACCGGTGGACGGTCCACGGCGAGCTGGGGATGCACGGGGTCGTGCGGCCGGTGGACCTGGAGCTGAGCTACCTGGGGACCGGGGCGGATCCGTGGGGCGGGACGCGGGCGGCGTTCCGGGCGACGGCCGAGCTGCGGCGGGAGGACTTCGCGATGAACTACAACCAGGTGGTGCAGGCGGGGATCTCGGCGATCGGTACGACGCTGAAGGTGGAGCTCGACATCCAGGCGGTGCAGGGGGAAGGTCTGCCGCAGGCGGGCTGAGCGTGACTAGGGTGCCGTGCATGGCACCCGGAATCGCGACGAACACCACGGTGAGCCTTGAGGAGTTGCTCGACTTCGTGCGGCCGCGGCACCGGGCGGTGCTGCTGACCTCGCGGGCGGACGGGACTCCTCAGGGGTTGCCGCTGACCTGCGGGGTCGACGACGCGGGGCGGCTCGTGATGTCGACGTATCCGGAGCGGGCGAAGACGCGGAACGCCCGGCGGAATCCGCGGGTCAGCGTGATCGTGCTGAGCGACGAGTGGGACGGGCCGTGGGTCCAGGTCGACGGGGTGGCCGAGGTGCTGGACGCGCCGGAGTCGGTGGAGCCGCTGGTGGAGTACTACCGGAACATCGCGGGGGAGCATCCCGACTGGGACGAGTACCGCGCGGCCATGCGGACCCAGGCCAAGTCCCTCATCCGCGTCACCCCGGACCGCTGGGGCCCGGTGGCCACAGGCGGCTTCCCACCGTCCCACTGAGGTCGCCGCCTTGGGTTCGTCGGTGGGGCGGGGTCGTGGGCGTCTGCGCCTTGGCGGTGCTGCGCCTTCGCTTCGTCTGTGGG
>NZ_LIRJ01000217.1 GCF_001419745.1 Streptomyces silaceus
ACCAGTACGGCAACCCCGACAACGTCTCCGCCTACACCCCGCTCGCCCTCGAACTGGCCTCCCAGCTCGGCCACATCGACGTCCTCGTCTGCAGCGTCGGCACCGGCGGGCACTCCGCGGGCATCTCCCGCGTCCTGCGCCAGCTCTACCCCGACCTGCGCCTGGTCGGCGTGGACACCGTCGGCTCGACCATCTTCGGCCAGCCCGCCCGGCCCCGCCTGATGCGCGGACTCGGATCGAGCATCTACCCGCGCAACGTCGCGTACGAAAACTTCAGCGAGGTCCACTGGGTCTCGCCCGCGGAGTCCGTCTGGGCCTGCCGCCAACTGGCCGCCTCCCACTACGCGACCGGCGGCTGGAGCGTCGGCGCGGTGGCCCTCGTGGCCGGGTGGGTCGTCCGGACGCTGCCGCGCGACACCCGCGTCGCCGCGGTCTTCCCCGACGGACCCCAGCGCTACCTGGAAACCGTGTACGACGACGAATACTGCTCCGCCCACGGCCTGTTGGGCCACACCCCGGCACCCGAGCCGGACGTGGTGGGCCGCCCCGACGAGAAGGAGGTCACCCGCTGGACGCGCTGCGCCGCCGTCCACGACCCGCTCCTCGCGTCGGCCGCGGGCCCGGAAGCCGGGGGAGGGGCACGATGAGGACGACCTTCACGCAGTTCCGGTCCTACGAGCGCAGTGTCCAGCTGCTCCTGGCCAACCAGTTCACCATCAACCTCGGCTTCTACATGCTGATGCCGTACCTGGCACAGCACCTGTCCGGCGGCCTCGGCCTCGCCGGCTGGCTCGTCGGACTCGTCCTCGGCGTACGCAACTTCAGCCAGCAGGGCATGTTCCTCGTCGGCGGCACCCTCGCCGACCGGTTCGGCTACAAGCCGCTGATCGTCGCCGGCTGCGTCCTGCGCACGGTCGGCTTCGCGACGCTCGGCCTGGTCGACTCGGTCCTCGCGCTCGTCGTGGCGTCGGCGGCCACCGGCTTCGCGGGAGCGCTGTTCAACCCGGCGGTGCGGGCCTATCTCGCCGCCGACGCGGGCGAGCGCCGCGTCGAGGCCTTCGCGCTGTTCAACGTCTTCTACCAGGCGGGCACCCTGCTCGGCCCCCTGGTGGGCATGCTGCTCACCGGAGTCGACTTCCGGATCACCTGCCTCGTCGCGGCGGCGATCTTCGCGCTCCTGAGCGTCGTGCAGATCCGCTCGCTGCCCGCCCGCAGGGGCAACGACGCGACGGGCGCGGGCACCGGTCCCGGAGTCCTCGCGCAGTGGCGGGGCATCGTGCGCAACCGCGCCTTCCTGCTCTTCTCGACGGCCATGATCGGCTCGTACGTCCTGTCGTTCCAGGTGTATCTGGCGCTGCCCCTGGAGGTGCGGCGCCTGGGCGGCGACGGGCAGTTCGGCACGGTCGCCGTCGCGCTGCTCTTCGCGGCGTCCGGCCTGACCACCATCCTCGCGCAGACCCGCGTGACGGCCTGGTGCAAGGAGCGGATGGCGCCGGGGCGGGCGCTGACGTGGGGGCTGCTCACCATGGGAGCGGCGTTCGTGCCGCTGCTCGCGGCGACGGCGGTGCCCGTGCCCGGCGCGGGCACCGGACGCTGGCTGCTCGCCGCCGTCCCGCCGACGCTGGCGGCGCTGCTGCTCGCCCTGGGCACGATGATCGCGTACCCCTTCGAGATGGACACCATCGTCCAGTTGTCGGGGGACCGTCTCGTCGCCACCCACTACGGCCTCTACAACACCATCTGCGGCGTCGGCATCACCCTGGGCAATCTGCTCACGGGCGCCGCGCTCGACGCGGCGCGTGAGGCCGGGATGTCGGCCCTGCCCTGGCTGGCGCTGCTCGTCCTGGGACTCGTCTGCTCGGGCTCCCTCTACGGGCTGCACCGCGCTGGGCGGCTTACCCGTACGGTCCCCGAGGCGGAGCCCGCCGTGACCTGAGAGCCGGTCCGGCCGGCGCGCGGCACGAGCCCCGCGCGCCGGCCGGACCCCGGTCACGCGGAGGTGACGCCTCCCGAGCAGGCGGCGCCCGGCTCGGGGGTCTGCGGACCCTGCACGTACTTGGCGAAGAACTGCCCGACCCGCGGATCGTCGGCGTCGTGCACGGTGAGTTGGTGGCCCCAGGCCGACAGCATGATCGTGCCCGACTGGTCCCGTGCCGGACTCATCAGGCTGTACGGAGTCTTGGACACCTTGTCGCCGAGCTTCTCGACGTCGGCGTCGGATGCCTTGTCGTTGTACGTCACCCAGACCGCGCCGTGTTCGAGGGAGTGCACGGCGTTCTCGTCCGGTATCGCCTTCTTGTAGACCGTGGCGTCACACGTCATCCAGGCCTGGTGGTGATCGCCGCCGACCGGCGGGGTCATGGGGTAGTCGACGGTCTTGGCGACGTGCTCGCGGCCCAGTTTCTTCGCGTCCCACGTCTTCTCGCCCTTCACGGGCTTCTTCTCGGCGGCGGCGTTCTGCCGCTCCTTGTCGTCGGCCCGGTCGAGGGCGAACGCCCCGAACCCGATGAGCCCGGCGACGATCACGGCGCTCGTCGTGACGGTGATGACGCGGCGACGCCGCTCGCGGGCCTGCTCGGCGCGGCGCATCGCCTCGACGCGGGCTCTGCGTTCGGCGGCGGCCGCCTTCTTGCTCGGCTTGTTGCCGGGATTGCGGGACTTGGCGCTGGCCATGGGTGTTCCTTGTCCCCGCCACGACGGGCGCGGCGGTGGTGCCGGAGTGGTGGATGCCGTCGTGCGCGGGACGGCCGCGAAGGGTCGCGGGCCGCCCTCGCGGGCTCCTCCTAGGTCCGTTGCACCTGGAGCACGTGAAGATCGGGGGCGCCATGGTCCGAGGGCCGCCCCGGCGCAGCTCCCGGCGCGGGCCGTGCGGGACCGTGGGGGAGTGGGCGCAGGGCGGGCGGCAGCGCGTGCTCGGCCGAGGCGGGCACCGCGCGGACGCCGTGGGCGGCGGGCGCGCAACACCGGTCGGACGGCGGGAGTTCGGTGCCGTCCGGGGCCAGCGCACAGACCTCGACGGCCGGTGCGCCGGCGACGGCGGTGGTGTGCCCCAGGCCCGCGTGACCGACGTCGGGGGTGACGGTGCCGAGGCACAGGAACAGCGTGGCGACGAGCGAGGCGAGCGCAGCGCACAGTGCCGCGCGGCCCCGGGCGGGCCGGGCGGCATCGGGCCACCGTCTCCGTCTCATCGCAGCGCATCGTAGCGATCGCCGGGCGAGGGGAGTGTCACCGGTCCTGAAGTCGCGGGGCGTTCCGGTCGGCCTCGGCGGCCGCGCGCTCCGCCCGGGCGCGGTGCTCCGCCCACCAGGCCGCGACCCGGGAGGGCATGTTGTCGCCGCCGTCGCGCAGTCCGGTGGTCCCGTCGACCAACTCCCGCACGATGTCGGCGTGTCCGGCGTGCCGGTCGGTCTCGGCGATCATGTGGACGAGGATGCGGTGGAGCGTGACCGGGGACCGCGTGCCCGTCGGCAGATGGCCGATCGCGTCCAGTTCGAGGGACTCGATGGTGGCGTCGGAGTGGACCCACGCCTCGCGGCAGAGCCCGACGATCCGTTCCCGCGACTCCTCGGCGGTCGCCCACAGGTCGGCGTTCGTCTCGGCGTCGCCCGTGATCCACAGCCCCGTCGTACTCCGACAGGCCCTCCAGTTTCCACAGGAGGGCGCCGCGGGCGTCCCGCAGATACGTGTGCAGGTCGGTCTTGAAGTCTGTTCCGGTCATGGGCGGCAGTCTGCCGCGCCCGGGGCCTTCGACTGTCAGGTTCGGGACGCCCGGTGTGCCGTCGCGGCGCGAAGCCGTCGGCCGCGCGCGTACGAGGTGATGCCCGGCCGGTCGGGACCGGCCGGGCATCACGGAACGGGCGGTGGATCGCGTCGATTCCCGGAGGGATCAGGTCCGCGGCGGCCGTCCGTAGTAGTTGCCGAGTTGCTCGTGGTACGCCGGGTCGCCTACGTGCTTTTCCTTGTCGAACTCAGGAGCGTCCTTGATCTGCTCCTTGGTGCGGTCGACGAAGACCTTCTTCTCCCTCGGGTCGATCCGTACGACGATTCCGGCGGGCAGGAGGACCTCCTTGCCGAAGATCCACATTCCGGTGTCGACGACTATGTACGCGGCGCCGACATCCTCGGAGTGCTTGTCGACTTTGCCGATGCTGCCGTCGGTCGCCTCGACCTTGAATCCGGTCAGATCGGTTCCGGGCTGATACGAGGCGTTTTCTCGATATCCCCACATGTTCTCTTCCACGGGGCCGTTCCCTTCGGTTGAGGTTCACGTGAAATCCGCGACGTTCTCGCTCGCGAATTCTGAGGGGCGGGGCACAGCAGGCCGAACATCCCGCCGCATGGATCTCTGCATCCATTTCTGCGTTCCGCGGGGTCCTGGCGAAGCGAACGGCAGAGCCCCCCGGGTTCACGGACCCGGGTTCACGCACTTCCTCGCGCGGACGGCCATCGGCCGCCGCATGGGGTAGCGGTCTCCGGGTACCTCGTGGCGCGGCGGATATGCGCGTCGGGTACCGCTGAAGCCGGCCGACGTCCGGTTCTTGAGACCGGGCGGCTTCGGACCGTCTGCTGTGGCGGAATGAGGACTACTCTGAGGTGCGGACGCCCTGGACCCCGGCGGGCCTGTTGTCGCTCAGCGCAGATGACCGCGGGGAACGGATCCTCTTCGTCCGATCGCCTGCCTCCACCGTATGTACGCCCTTGCCGGAAGCGCCCCGGAGGAGCCGGGAGTCCGGCCGCATCGCACGGCTCTGTCCGGCAGGTCCCTGGAACGAGGCGTCATGCCCCTACCGCAGTTGAACGTCTACCGACACGACAGAAGGACCCGCGCTCTGGTCACACTGGCCGGCGAGATCGACCTGGAGACGGTGCCACTCCTGCGCACGACCCTTGAGCTGTGCCTGCGCGACGGCGTGCGCACCATCGACGTCGACCTCACCCCGGTCACGTTCTGCGACTGCAGCGGCCTCGACGCCTTCACCCAGGCGTTCCTGCGCACCGCCGAGGCCGGAGGGACGCTGCGTCTGTACTACCCGCCTCCCCTGCTGGCCTGGATGATCGAGTTCACCGGTCGCGGCTTCCTGACCGAGGCGCTGCGGGCCGTTCCCGGGCCGGCTTCTCTGCCTGCCGTCCTCCCGGCCGCCGTCCCGGGCGGTGTGCCGTGATGGCCTGGCCCCGGCGCCAACAGCCGCGGAAACCCATGGGAGACGAGTCGTCCGCCCTGGCCGCGGTCCGCCTGTGCCGGGTGAACCGCCTGCTGTCCCGGACGAGGTGGCCCGGGTGACGTACGGCAGCCGCTCGTCCCGGATACGCGTACTCGTCGCCGAGCAGGCGGCCCTGCGGGGTGGCCGGGTCGGCGTGGTGGACGTGTGTACCGCGGCGGTGGCGGCGCTGCCGGTCGGTGGGGCCGGGATGTCGGCGATGTCCCCGGCCACGGCGAGCCATCCGCTGTGCGGCACCGACGAGATCAGCGAGCAGTTGGAGGAGCTGCAGCTCACGCTGGGCGAAGGGCCGTGCGTGGATGCCTTCACGTATGGCTCGGCCGTCCTGGCGCCGGACCTGCGGACCGGCGAACTGCGGGACCGCTGGCCCGTGTTCGCGGGCGCGGCGCTGGACGCCGGGGCACGCGCGGTCTTCGCGCTCCCCTTGCAGATGGGAGCGATCAGCCCCGGGGTTCTCGACCTGTACGCCCATGTGCCGGTCCGGCTGGACGCGGAGCAGCTGGCCGACGCGCTGGCCTTCGCCGATCTCGCGACGCTGCTCCTGCTGGACGCCCGGATCGACGAGGAAGGCGGACCCTCCGGCGACGGCGACGGCGCGGCGACGGGGCGGGGACCCGACGAGGACCTGGGTGGGTACCGGGCGGAGATCTCCCAGGCCACCGGTGTGCTCACCGTCCAGCTCGGCGTGGAAATCGACGAGGCCTTCGTCCGGCTGCGCGCCTACGCCTATGCCCACGGGCGACGGCTGACCGTGGTGGCCGCCGACGTGGTGGCCCACCGTCTCCGCTTCTCCCCCGACGCGGAGCCGACCCGGGCCGACGACGATGCCTGACCCTCCCGCTCGGCCCGGTGGACGCCCGCCGCGCCGTGCCGTACTTCCCGCACCATTCCGCCCGAACCAGTCTCCATAGAGGGTGCATGAGGATGAATGAGCGACTCCTGGCCAAGACCTTCGTCGAGCTGGCGGACACTCTCGTCGCCGACTTCGACCTGATCGACTTCCTGCGCCTGCTGACCGACCGCTGCGTGGGGGTGCTCGGTGCGAGCGCCGCCGGTGTGCTGCTCGCCGACCGCGACGGCGAACTGCGCGTGATGGCCGCCTCCGACGAACAGGTACGCCTGCTGGAACTCTTCCAGCTCCAGAACGACGAGGGCCCCTGCCTGGAATGCTTCCGTACCGGTCTGACGGTGACCGTTCCCGATCTGCGTGCCGAGACCGACCGCTGGCCGCGCTTCGCCGCCGAGGCCCAGCTGCACGGCTTCGGCGCGGTCCAGGCCCTGCCCATGCGGTTGCGGGACGAGGTCGTCGGCGCCCTGAACCTCTTCCGTACCGCTCCCGGTCTCTTCGACCCGCTCGGCACGGCCATCGCCCAGGCCCTGGCCGACGTCGCCACCATCAGCGTCCTGCAACAACGCACCACCCAGCGCACCACGGTCCTCAACGAGCAGTTGCAGACCGCGCTGAACAGCCGCGTCCTGATCGAGCAGGCCAAGGGCAAACTCGCCGAACGCCGCGGCATCGACATGGAACAGGCATTCACCGCCCTGCGCGGCTACGCCCGCTCCCACAACCGCCGCTTGTCCGACGTGGCCCGCGCGTTCATCGACGACAGCGAGCCCCTGGCAGGGCTGACATCCTGACCTCAACGCTCAACGCTCAACGCTCAACGCTCAACGCTCAACGCTCAATGCCGGTCCGCTGCGTGGAACCGTCGCAGCGCACGGCGTAGCGCCCGATGCATCTGCACGGGAAGCGACGTGTCCTCGGTGGTGGCGACCAGGGCCGCGGCCACCTCTCGGAGTCCGAGATCGCACTGCCGCGCGACATCCACCAGCAGCCCCCGGGCCGCCGCCCTACGGCACGGCGTCAGGGCAATCACCATGCCGCACGCCTGGTCGACGACCGTGCGGGCGGCCATCATCCGGCGCAGCTGATCGATCTCGGCGCGCAGGGCGGCGACCTCCTGTGCCGGGCGTCCGCTTTCCCAGGTGGCCTCGGCAGTCACATTCCACCCCTCCGCCCGGATCGTGATCGTCCTCCGCATGCGGGTGCCTCTCGCCGAGTTCCCCGTGCCGGGGCCGACTGCCTCGCGGTGTCCGGGGCGATCTCCAGGTCACCTGTGGTGTTCGCGGTCCCGGCGGTCCTGACGATCCCGGTGGTCCCGGTACTCGCCGTAACCGGAATCGCTCCAGCGGCCCCGGCCGTCGGGACCGCCTCTGCCGTAGTCGAGCAGGGCGAAGACCAGCACGGCCGCGGCCGCCCACCACAAGACATTGGGGGCCTTGTCCCTCACAGCGTAGTCCTGCCGCGAGACCGCGGATACCTCGTACGGTGCCGCGTAACTGCTTGCCGAAAAGGCGCACTTGACATCTAGTCAGCGATTTCGGGGGAGGCTACCGTGCGCCATGCCGCCCCGGTCCCCGGCAGCGCCGAACAGCCCTCGCGCTCCCCAGGAGCGCACTGTGCGCATCACCACCGGAACCCGCCGTGTCACGAGCGTGGCCGCTCCCGCACCCCGCTCCTCGCGGCGTGATCCCGGCACGGCCCTGATGCGCTCCATGCGGGCACCGATCCGCTGCCCGCCGCGTCGCACGCATCTGACTCCAGGCGGTACGCATGTACGCGCTGATCGTTCCGGCCGTGGCCCCCTTCGTCCTGCTCGCCACCGTCATGGGCCTGTCCTGGTGGGAGGACCACGTCCTGCCGCCGGCCGAGCCGCCCGACGCCCACACTTTGTTGACAAGGGAAGTTGCCGGGAGTTGACTGACGGTACGGCGTAGGGCCATGCCACTCCAGACCATGCGGCAGCATTCCACCTTCCCGCTTCGCCCGGACCCCGCGGAAACCAGGAACACCATCCCGCGCGATCTGGAGGCCCGGCGATGCTCGTATGGATTCTTCTCCTTCTGCTGATCCTGGTGATCTTCGGGTTCGGCTTCACCATGCAGATCCTGTGGTACGTCGCGGCCGCACTCCTGGTCCTGTGGCTCGTCGGCTTCGCGATGCGCGGGCGCGGCGGTGGCAGGAGCCGGTTCGGCCGCAGCCACGGCTGATCCACCCCGGCCTCCTGCACTGCCCCCGCACAGGGCGGCTTGCACGGCAATCAGGCGCGGGGCCCATCCAGCGACGAGCAGAGGACGGCCATGAGCATGGGACGAACGATCAGGAACAGGGCGCAGGCACTCACTGGCCGGTTCACGGAACGCTTCGGCAGGACCACCGGCAACAGGCGCTTGCGCAGGCAGGGCAGGACCGACCGGATGTCCGGAGACCTCAAACAGTCCGGCGACAAGGCCAAGGACGCTTTCCGGCGCTGACCACGTACGCCCCGGTCGGTGCCCACGTCGTGTGGGCACCGACCGGGGCGGCCTCAGCCGCCCCGGAGCGGTGTCCGGTCAGTGCAGCCGCGGGGGGCATGGCGCGGGACGCGCCCTCCCTTCCCGCTCAGTCGTCGCAGCGCGCCGCCACGGACGAGGTCAGGCGCGGTGACGCGAACCGGGTGCCGCAGACGAAGCGCATCAGGGGCCCGAACGTCGCGGCGGCCGGCAGGCCGGTGAAGTGGAGCCCCCGCACGCTGGACCCGAACCCCTTGTCCAGGACCGGGAATCCGCCGGCCGTGGCCACGCCCGCGCGCAGCTCGGGGGAGAGGAAGCCGAGGGCCTCCAGGTCGACGCGGTAGCCGGTCGCGGCCAGCACGTGGTCGGCCTCGACGGTGTGCGTCCGCCCGTCCGTCGTGGTGGTGTGCAGCGTGGCGCCGTCCCCGTACGCCTCCGCCCCCGTGATGCGCGTCCTGGTGAGGACGGGCACTTCGTCCGTGAAGCGCTCCTTGAGCCACCACGCGCCGCACGGGCCCAGCACCCGCTCGACGAGCCGGAGCCGCGTGGGTCCGGGCAGGTACCGGTACGCGGCGGCGTGCCGCGAGAAGCCGTACAGCGCCCAGGAGCGCCCCAGCGGTGTGTCGGGCCGCCCGTGCGGACCGTCCGACGGCGGCCTGCCGAACCGCACCCGCGCCCCGCGCGCGAGCACCTGGACGTCGGCGCCCGCCTCATGGAGCAGGGCGGCGCTCTCCAGCGCGGACTGCCCCGCCCCGATGACGCTCACGCGGCGGCCCGCGAAGCCGGTCAGGTCGGTGTGCTGCGAGCTGTGCGAGACGGGACCGAGGGCGGAGGGGCCCTCGGGGACGGCCGCGGCGAGCGGGGCGGGCAGATGGGCGAGGCCGGTGAGGCCCGTCGCCACGACCACGGACGCGGCCCGGAGCTTCTCGCCCGAGGCGAGCTTGACGCCGAAGCCGCCCGCGATCCGGTCGACCGCGGCCACCCGCTCGTTCTCGACGCGGGGCACCAGACGGTCCCGGAACCACTTGCCGTAGCGGATGAACAGCCCGACGGGCACGGGGTCGTGGCGGCCGAGCCGCGGCTCGCCGCCGGCCTCGCGGCAGTAGTCGTGGAGCGTGAAGCCCTCGCGCGGGGCCGCCAGCGCGGAGGCGGCGGGCGTCGACTTCAGGAACATGCCGGCGGGCATGTGCCGGGTCCAACTCTCCATGGGCGAGCCGAAGACCCGGACGGAAACCCCGCGCGCCCGCAGGTGCGCGGCGGCGGACAGGCCATAGGGGCCCGCCCCGATGACGACGGTCTTGGACATGGGTTCCTCCTGGCGCCGCCCGCGCGCCCGTCACGGGCACGGCACGGCCACGGCGCCGAGATCGGCTGGGGTGGGGAACGTGCGGAATCGGGGATGCCGCAGCCGCACCCGTGCGCGTGCCTCGGCACGGCTCAGGCAGCGGGCGACGGCCGTGCGGGCGGACCCCGCCGTACGACCGCGTCCGCGAGGAGAAGGAGGAGCGGGAGAAGAGGGAGGGGCGAAGTGGGGTGCGGGACCGGGCGGAAGCCGCGGATCCGCCGCCGTGTCGGGGGCCCGAGAGGTGAGGGGAGCAGCAGCCGTTTCACGGCGCGGCACGCGCGCCGCATGCGGCGCCCGAC
>NZ_LIRJ01000218.1 GCF_001419745.1 Streptomyces silaceus
GGAGCCGGAATCGGCGTCGGCGTCGGAATCGGCGTCGGCGCGACCGCCCAGGTCGCCCCCGCCTACGCCCGAGGCGACGTCCCCGTGCCCCGTTCCGCGTCCAGCGCGTACACGCAGCGGTCCTTGCTGCAGGCGTAGACCACGCCGTCGCGGACGACCGGGGCGCCGGTGATCTCGCCTCCCGTGGCGAGCTTCCAGCGGAGGCGGCCGTCGTCGGCCTTGAGGGTGTAGAGGAGGTGGTCCGTGGAGCCGAAGTGGATGCGGCGGTCGGCGACGACGGGCGCGCCGACGACCTCGCCGCCCGCCTGGAACCGCCACTTCGGCGTGCCGGTGACCGCGTCGAGGGTGTAGAGACCCTTGCCGCTGCCCACATGGACGTGGCCGTCGGCGACGAGGACCGGTTCGATCGAGGAGCGGGACTCCGTGGCGATGCGCCAGCGGTCGCGGCCGTCCGTGGCGTCCAGGGCGTACACCGTGCCGAGGTAGTCGGCGAGGTACACGCCGCCGCCCGTGACGGCGGGACCCGGCGCGAAGGCGGGCGGACACAGGAACGCCGCGGGCGCCTCGAAGTGCCAGCGGACGTGCCCGCTCGCCACGTCGACGGCGAGGACCCGCGTCCCCGCGGCCACGTACACGTACCCGTCCTGCGCCTGCGTGAGCCGCACCGGCACACCGCCGCAGGAGGCCGCGTCGCCGACGGGGTAGGACCAGCGCTCCTCGCCGGTGCGGGCCTCCAGGGCGCGCAGCCGCGCGTCCTTCCAGACGTACACCGTGCCGTCGAACACGGCGGGCCCGGCCTCGGGCGTCTCGAAGTCGGTCTGCGCCCCGGTGATCTCCCAGAGCTTCTCGCCGTTGGCGGCCTCCCAGGCCTGGACGCCGCCGCCGCGCGTGCCGGTGACGACGGTGCCCCGGTCGGCCTGGAGGGAGTAGACCCAGGCGTCGGTCGGCAGCCGCCACAGGTCGGAGCCGTCGGCACCGTCGAGGGCGTAGAGCGTCGGGCCGTCGGAGGCGTGGATGCGGCCGTCGGCGACCGCCATGGACCAGGCGACGTCCCGCGTCTTGAAGCTGCGCCGGCCCGTGGACACGTCCAGCGCGTGGACCTCGAAGGACGTGACGTAGACGAGGTTCCCGGCGACCGCGGGCGTGCCCCACACGTCGTTGGACATCCGGAACCGCCAGGGCCGCCAGGACGTGTTCCCGGCGTCGGGCGCCTGGGCGGGCGGCGGCACGGCGGGGGCGACGCCGTTGGCCGCTCCCCTGGGGCCGGACGAGGACCGCGACCAGGACGCGGCGAGACCGGAGTCCCCGGGCACCGGACCGCGGGCGTCCCCGACGCGCGGCCCGGGGCCGATCGGCACCTTCGCCCCGGCGAGCCGCACGGGCCCCCCGTCGGGCGTGGCCGCGAAGGGCGGCTGCGAGGGCGCGGGCGGCGGCTGGTGCGGGGGCGGCGGCGCGGTGACGGGCGCCGCGGGGGCGACGGACTGCGCGGGGGCCGCGCCCCGGCCGCCGCTGCGCCCGGCCGCGGCCGCGACCCGGGCGGCCGGGCGGCCGCCCCTGCGGGCCTCGATGAGCGCGACGGCCCGCTCGGGCAGCCACGCGGACGCCGTCCCGCTGTCGTCGCCGTCGACGCTGTCGGAGGCGAAGAGGTGCGGGGCGAGCTGGGCCTGGAGGTCGGCGGGGGTGGGCCGCAGGGCGGCCTCCATCTGCATGCAGGACTCGATCAGCGGACGCAGCTCGTCCGGGAGTCCTTCGAGGTCGGGTCCTTCCCTGAGCAGCATGAAGACGGTCTCGACGGGGTTCGCGCCGTGGAAGGGCGCGTGCCCGGTGGCGGCGAAGACGAGGGTGGAGCCGAGCGAGAAGACGTCCGAGGCGCCGGTGACGCTGCGCGAGTCCTTCGCCTGCTCGGGTGACATGTACGCGGGGGTGCCCACGGCGACGTTCGTCATGGTCAGCCGCGTGTTGGAGACGCCGGAGGCGATGCCGAAGTCGATGACGCGGGGGCCGTCCTCGACGACGAGGACGTTGGACGGCTTGAGGTCACGGTGGACCAGGCCCGCGCCGTGGATGGACTCCAGGGCCTCGGCCACGCCCGCCGCCAGCCAGCGCACCGCCTGGGTGGGCAGCGGCCCGTGTTCATTCACTATTTCCTCGAGCGAGGGCGCGGGGACGTACGCCGTGGCCAGCCAGGGCACGGCGGCCCGCGGGTCGGCGTCCACGACGGCGGCCGTGTAGAAGCCGGAGACGGCGCGCGCCGCCTCGACCTCGCGCGTGAAGCGGACCCGGAACAGCTGGTCCTCGGCGAGCTCGGTCCGCACCGTCTTGATCGCCACGCGCCGCCCCGACGCGGAGCGCGCGAGATAGACCAGGCCCATGCCACCGGCGCCCAGCCGCCCGAGGACCTCGAACGGGCCGATCCGCCTCGGATCGTGCTGCGTCAGCTGATCCACCACTTGCCCTGCCACCTCCCCGTACGCGGCCGCCGAAGAAGACAGCCCCGTGCAGCGTCTCACCACCGAGCCGCTACGGCGGCACGCACCCTGATTCTTCCTGTCCGAGGCGGCGGTTGCGAACCCGGGGCGGGATCGGGGTGTCTACGGACAAATCACATCCGCGACGGGCCCCGCCGAGCGGAACCTTCGATTCAGTCCGGTGGGAACCCACGGTTCAGTCCGGCGGAACCCGCGGTTCAGTCCTGCAGCACCGCGAACGTCGCCCCCTGATTGTCGGTGAGCACCGCGATCCGCCCGTACGGAATGTCGAAGGGCGGTGCCTGGACGCGCCCGCCGAGCCGGGTGACCGCCGCGGCCGTCGCGTCGGCGTCGGCGACGTTGAAGTAGACGAGGAAGTGCGCGGGCATCTCGGCGGGGAAGGAGCCCGACACCAGGCCGCGCCCGCCGATCGCGGTGTCCGGTCCCGGCTCGGCGCCCGCGGGGGACCAGGTGCGGAATTCCTCGCCGTCGAGGTCCAGGTCGCAGACGCCGTAGCCGAAGACACCCTCATAGAAGGGGTCGACCAGGTCCTTGTCGCGCGAGTACACCTCGGTCCAGCAGAACGATCCGGGCCGCCGCCGCAGGCCGAAGCCCTGGTGGGTGCCGCCCTGCCAGAGGCCGAAAACGGCGCCCTCGGGGTCGGCGGAGAGGCCGGGCGTGCCGAAGGGCCCGACCCGCATGGCCTCCATGACCACGGAGCCGCCCGCGTCCTTGATGCGCCCGGCGAGCGCCGCCGCGTCGGGCGTGGCCAGGTACACCGTCCATACGGTGGGCATGCGGCCGTCGGTCTTGGGCGCGAGCGCGGCAACGGGGAGGCCGTCGCGGTACGCCATGACGTAGTGCCCGTACTCCGGGCCCGCGGCCTCGCCGAAGGTCCACCCGAAGAGCTCACCGTAGAACCGCTTGCCGCCCTCGACGTCGGGGAGCATCGCGTCGACCCAGCAGGGCACGCCTTCCGCGTATCCGCCCCTGGGGTCCTGTGCCGCGTAGTCCATGTCCGTCAAGCTAGCCCGCGGACCCACGGCCCGCACGGTAGAAAATCGAACATTTGGCCAATTCCCGCGGGGTGCGCCCCCGGGCCGCGCTCACGCGCCCCAACCCCATTTGCACTCGGCCGAATCGCGCTCCGATCACCCCTCGGTAAGCTGACGGCATGACAGGACAGGTACGAACCGTCGACGGCCGCGTGGCCGGTCGACGCGGTCAGGCGACGCGTCAGAAGCTGCTCGACTGCCTCAGCGAGATGCTCAGCTCCTCGCCCTACCGGGACGTCAAAGTCATCGACGTCGCCCGGAAGGCGGGGACTTCACCCGCGACCTTCTACCAGTACTTCCCGGACGTCGAGGGCGCCGTCCTGGAGATCGCGGAGCAAATGGCCACGGAGGGAGCCGAGTTGACCCAGCTGCTCGACGGCCGCTCGTGGGTCGGCAAGGCCGGCTGGCAGACCTCGCAGGACCTGGTCGACGGCTTCCTCGACTTCTGGCGCAAGAACGACGCGATCCTCCGGGTCGTCGACCTGGGCGCCGCCGAGGGCGACAAGCGCTTCTACAAGATCCGGATGAAGATCCTCAACTCGGTCAACAACTCCCTTACGGACACCGTCAAGGAGCTCCAGGCCAAGGGCAAGGTCGACAAGGACATCAGCCCGGCCGCCATGGCCGGTTCACTGGTCGCGATGCTCGCCGCGGTCGCCTCGCACCAGCGCGGCTTCCAGACGTGGGGCGTCAAGCAGGCCGAACTCAAGCCGAACCTGGCCATGTTGGTACATCTGGGCGTGACGGGGAAGAAGCCGACGAAGTAGCCCCGGCGGGCGCAATGCCCCCATCCTGTCAGCCCTGCGGCGGATCACCTTCGTGATCCGCCGCTGTGGTCTCCGGGTGCCCCCTCCACGACGGGGGCGCCCCTCAGGTGCGTTCCAGTCTGAACAGGCGGATCTGGCGGTCGATCCGGGCCTGGTACGTCGCGTACGGCGGCCAGAACCGCAGGGCCGCCTCCCAGGTCTCGGACCGCTCCTCCCCCTGCAACAGACGCGCCCGCACCGGGATGTCCGCACCCCGCCAGCTGATCGTGGCCTCGGGATGGGCCAGCAGGTTCGCGGTCCACGCGGGGTGGCCGGGGCGGCCGAAGTTCGACCCGATCAGCACCCAACTGCCCGATTTCTCCTCCGGCATGCACGCGAGCGGCGTACGCCTGGGCAGGCCGCTCTTCGCGCCGCGCGCCGTCAGGACGACGCCGGGCAGCATCTTCGCGCTGAGCAGCACCTTGCCGCGCGTCAGCCGGTGCACCGTGCGGTCCATCGCGGGGATGACGTGCGGCGCGATCCTCGCGAAGGTGCGGGTGGACGAGACCTTCTGCATCATGCGCAGTCCGGGCGGCATCAGACGGCCTCCCCCAGGCCGGCGCCCGCCGGGGCCGCCGGAGCCTCCGAGGCCGCCGGAGCCGCGCCCTCCGCGGGCGGCTCGTGGTCCGCGAACAGCCCGGCCCGTTCCGCCGCCCGTGCGCGCAGCCGGTGCACGGGGCCGAAGAGCAGTTCGTCGCCGGCCGCGCGCTTGAAGTACAGGTGCGCCTCGTGCTCCCAGGTGAAGCCGATGCCGCCGTGCAGCTGCACGGCCTCGGACGCGGCGGTGCGCAGCGCGTCGAGGCCCTGCGCGAGCGCGAGCCCGCCGGCCCGCTCGGCGCCCTGCCCGCCGAACCCGGCGGCCTCCGCGCCGGCCGCCCACGCCGCGTAGTAGGCGGCCGACCGCGCGGCCTGCACCTGTACGTACACGTCGGCGAGGCGGTGCTTGACCGCCTGGAAGGAGCCGATCGCCCGGCCGAACTGCTCGCGCTGCTGGACGTGGTCGACGGTCCGCTCCAGGACCTGGTCCGCGGCTCCGACCAGTTCGGCGGCGACGACGGTGGCGGCGATGTCCCCGACGGCGGCGAGCGCGTCGGGCACGTCGATCCCCTCGCCGCCCTCGGCCGCCCGGTCGGTGCCGAGCAACTCCGCCTCGACGTCGCGCAGTTCGACGCGGGCCTGGGTGCGGGTCTCGTCGAGCGCAGTCTGGCGCGTCCGCACCATGCCGGCCGCCCCCTCGCGCACGAGGAAGAGGAGCGTGCGGGAGCGGGCGAAGCCGCCCACGTGCGCGGCCACGACGAGCAGCCCCGCGCTGTGCCCGTCGACGACCTGCTCGGCCTGCCCGTACAGCCGCCACACCCCGTCCTGGTGCCGGGCCTGGACGCCGCCCGCGCGGCCGCCGCCCGCCCAGTCGCCGCGGTTGTCGCCCGCGAGGCCGAGCGCCGTGGCGAGGCCGGTGCCGGGGACGGCGAGGGCGGCGGTCAGCTCGCCCGCGGCGATGCGGGGCAGGAGCGCGGCGCGCTGCTCCTCGGTGCCGAGCGCGAGGATCAGCGGGGCGGCGAGGACCGCGGTGGCCAGGAGCGGGGTGGGCGCCAGGGCGCGGCCCAGTTCCTCGCTCCCCAGCGCCAGTTCGGCGGTCGTGCAGCCGACGCCTCCGTAGGTGTCCGGGAGCGCGAGGCCGGGCAGGCCGAGCTGTTCGGCGAGGGCGGACCACAGGGCGGAGTCGTGACCGGCCGGGGTGCGCACGGCCGCCCTGACCTCGTCGGGGCCGCAGCGTTTGGTGATCACTTCGCGAAGGGTGCGGCGGATCTCGCCCTGCTCCGCGCTGAAGGCGGCGTCCATCGGCAGGCTCCTCCCCCGGGCCCGACGGCCCGGACCCAGATCTGACGGGCCGTCATGTTAGGCCGGTGGCGGCGATATGCACAGAGCGGCGGCGGCGCCGATCCGCCGATCCCGACCCCCTCTCCGCCGCCCGTATCTGATGTACCGTCAGATTCATGCCTACTGCCACCCGCTCCACCTCCGCACGCAAGGTCGCCGTCGTCGGTGTCGCCCTCTCGGACTGCGGCAGGGTCGACGAGGCCACCCCCTACGCCCTGCACGCCCAGGCCGCCCGCCGCGCCCTCGCCGACTCCGGTCTCGGCCGCGACGTCATCGACGGCATCGCCTCGGCGGGCCTCGGCACCCTGGCGCCGGTCGAGGTCGCCGAGTACCTCGGTCTCGCGCCGCGCTGGGTGGACTCGACGTCGGTCGGCGGCGCCACCTGGGAGGTCATGGCCGCGCACGCGGCGGACGCGATAGCCGCGGGGCGGGCGAACGCGGTGCTCCTCGTCTACGGCTCGACGGCCCGCGCGGACATCAAGGCGCGGCGCCGCACCTCCAACCTGTCCTTCGGCGCCCGGGGCCCGCTGCAGTTCGAGGTCCCGTACGGGCACTCCCTGATCGCCAAGTACGCGATGGCCGCGCGCCGCCATATGCACGAGTACGGCAC
>NZ_LIRJ01000219.1 GCF_001419745.1 Streptomyces silaceus
CGCGTGTGGGCCCGCCCCCTGGTCAGGGGGCGGGCCCACACGCGTACGAGGGCGTCGCTCAGCCGAAGACGACGCAGGAGGCCGCGGGAGCCTGGATCGAGCCCGCCTTGCGCGGCAGGCCCGTCTCCTGGTCGATCGAGAACCAGGTGACGTCGCCGGAGCGTTCGTTGGCCGCGTACAGGCGCCGGCCCGCCGGGTCGATGGCCAGGTCGCGCGGCCAGTGCCCGCCGCACGGCACCGTCGCCGTGAGCCGGGGCGCGTCGCCCGCGTCGTCGAGCGCGAGGACGGAGAGCACGTCGGCGCCGCGCGTGGCGGTCCACAGGAACCGTCCGTCGGGCGCGACGACGACCTCCGAGGGGTACGCGTCGCCGTCCGGGACATCCGCGAGGACCGGTACCTCGCCGAGCGGCTTGAGCACGCCGTCCGCGGCGTCCCACGCGCAGACGGTGAGGGTGGGGGTCAGCTCGTTCAGGACGTAGGCGCGGTCGCCGCGCGGGTGGAACACCAGGTGGCGCGGGCCCGAGCCGGGGCGCAGCGCGACCTCGCGGTGCAGGGTGAGCGCGCCGTCCGTGAGCGCGCAGACGCGCACGGAGTCCGTGCCGAGATCGACGCTGACCGCCCAGCGGCCGGTCGGGTCGGCGAGGACCTGGTGGGCGTGCGGGCCCTGCTGGCGCTGGGGGTGGGGGCCCGAGCCCGTGTGCCGCAGCCGGCTCGACGCGGCGGGCGCGAGGGTGCCGTCGGCGCGCAGTGGTACGGCGGTGACGCTGCCCGAGCGGTAGTCGGCGGTCAGGACGTGGTCCGCGTACACGGCGAGGTGGGTGGGCGCGGAGCCGACCGGGACGGGCGGCGCCGTGAGCTCGGGCGTGCCGTCGGTGGTGCGGAACGCGGCGAGGGCGCCGTCGGACGTCTCGCTGACCGCGTAGAGGGTGTCGCCCGTGGGCGAGAGCGCGAGATAGGACGGGTCGGGGACCTCGTCCGTGGCGCCGAGGACGGTCAGCGCGCCGGTGTCCGCGTCAATGGCCGCGGTGAGGACACCGAGGCCCCCGGCCGCGGTGAAGGATCCGATGTACGCCCGCCCGGCGTTCCCGACGACCACTGGTTGTCCCCTCTCGACCGGGGCGCCGCGTGCGTGGCGCCGCTCGTGCGGCCGACGCTAGCAGTCGGTCTAGACCAACAGTTCGCCGGTACACGTGCGGACCGCCGCGCCGGCGCGGGGGCCCTGGCCGACCGCGCGGGTGCCGGGGCGGGCGGCCTTGACCCGGGGTGTCGGTTCGCACCCCGGCGTCCGGTCGATCTCCGAGCGCAGGCGGTGCAGTCCACGGCGGCTGTGGCTCTTGACGGTGCCCAGGGGCATCCCGGTCAGCTCGGCGATCTGCGCCTGGGTCAGATCGCCGTAGAAGGCCATGCACAGCACCTCGCGCTGGTGGCGCGGCAGCCCGGCCAGCGCGTCGACCAGCAGCATCCGGTCCAGGACGCCCTCCGGTGAGGACTCCTCCGGTGCCGATCCGGGTTCGGCGTGGGCGACCGAGTCGACGACCGCCAGCCGTCTTGTGCGCGCGGCCAGCGCGTCGACGATCTTCCGGCGTGTGATGCCCACGATCCACGCGCCGAGCGGGCCGCGCTCCGGGCGGTAGCCGGCCCGGCCGCGCCAGGCCCCGAGGAAGACCTGCTGCGTCACGTCCTCGGCCTCGTACGTGTCACCGAGCGAGCGGTTGGCCATGGTGTGCACCAGCGTTCCCCAGCGGTCGTAGATCGCGGCGAACGCGTTCGGGTCGGCGGCGCGCAGTCCGCGGGCCAGTTCGTCCTCGTGCCGCGAGGCGTCGGCCCGTTCGGCGAGCGCGGTGGAGCTGTCGGTGGTGGCCATGGCCGTCTCCTCCTGTCGTGCGCCCTGTACGGCGACGAAGCCGGTGCCGTGGCCGCGCCGGTCACCGGAGCGCCCGGTGGCGGCCATGCGCAGTGGTCCCAGTCTTGCGACGCACAAACGACGCAAGCAACATGCGTCGTTTGTGCGTCGTAAGATGCCCGCATGAGTGGGGTCGAGCGCGGTGGCGAAGGCACGGACGGCGGCACCCCGGAGGCCGGTGGAGCGCTGACGACGGGCGAGGTGGCGCGACGCCTCGGCGTGGCCCCCACCACGGTCCGGACCTGGGACCGCCGCTACGGCCTCGGGCCCTCCGCGCACACAGGCGGCCGCCACCGCCGCTGGACGCCCGCCGACATGGCCCGCCTGGAGCGGATGTGCGCCCTGACGGCGACCGGGCTGCCGCCCGCCGAGGCCGCGCGCCTGGCGCTCGACGGCTCCGGGCCGGTCGCGGTCCCCGCACCCGAGGACGGCACCGCGCCGCCGGTGACGCGGCAGGACCGCCGCCGGACCAGGGCCGGGAGCGGCCTCCGGCTCGGCGACGTACGCCAGGAGTGCAAGGGCATCGCGTACGCCGCGCTGCGCCTCGACGCGCCCGCCCTGGAGAAGCTGCTGCGGACGGCGATCGCCGAGCACGGCCTGGTCACCGCGTGGACGCAGGTGATCATGCCGACCCTGCAGGCCGTGGGCCGCAAGTGGGAGAACTCGGGCGAGAAGTACGTGGAGGTCGAGCACTTCCTGTCCTGGCACGTCTCCGGAGCGCTGCGCCGCAGCGCCCCGCGCGAGGTCGCCGAACGGCCGGGCGCCGGTACGGTGCTCGCCTGCGTACCGGGCGAGAACCACACGCTGCCGCTCGAAGCGCTGGCCGCCGCGCTCGGCGCGCGGGGCATCCCCGTGCACATGTTCGGCGCCGCGCTCCCCGTCGAGTCGCTCATCGTGGCGGTCCGCAGGACGGGTCCCGCGGTCGTGGGGCTGTGGGCGCAGTCCCGCACCACGGCGAGCCGGCCCCTGGCGCAGCACGTGGCGGCGCTCGAATGGGGGGTGCGGGGCGCCCGCCGAAGGCCGGTCGTCCTGACGCTCGGGCCGGGCTGGACCGGTCAGGGCGTGCCCGGTCTGCCCCGCCCCGCGGGGCTCGCGGAGGCCGTCGCGGCGGTGGAGTCCGCCGTGGCGGTGTGACGTCCGCGGGCGCTCGCCCCTGGGCCGTCGAGCCGCGCGGCGCGGGGCGGCTCCGGTGGCAGCGCGGGTCAACTCCACCGGAAACACGCCGCATCCATCGGCGGCCCTGGTCCCGAAGAGATGGTGGGGAAGGAGGCACCCTCAGTCCCATCAGCCCCCAGGGAGCAAGGACAGGTGAACCGGTGGACCAAGGACAGACGCCGCCCGCCGCGGCGTCCGGCGTCGTCATCGTCGGCGGCGGCGCGGCCGGCCTCAGCCTCGCCCACCGGCTGACCGAGGCCGGCGTCACCGACGTGACGGTGGTGGAGCCGCCCGACGGTCCCGCGCGCCCGCCCGAGCGCACCTGGTGCTTCTGGGACCGGGGCAGCGGCGACTACGACGAGGCGGTCACCGCGTCCTGGTCCCGGCTGCGCGTCCACGGCGCGGACGGCGGTGCGCTCACCGTCGACCCGAGTCCGCTGCGCTACCGCATGCTGCGCTCCGGCCCGTTCGAGCGGCTCGTGCACGACCGGCTGAGCCGCGCGCCCGGCGGCCGGGTGCTGCGCGCGACGGCGGGAGCGGTGTACGACGTGCGCGGCGGCGCGGAGGTGGAGTGCACGGCACCGGACGGCCGGCGCATGACGCTGCGCGCCCGCCAGGTGTTCGACTCGCGCCCGCTGCCCGCCCCGCCACCGGCCAGGACGCTGCTGCACCAGCACTTCCGGGGCTGGTTCGTGCGCACCGGGGCCGACCGGTTCGATCCGTCGGTCGCCGATCTGATGGACTTCCGCGTGCCGCAGCCCCGCCACGGACTGGCCTTCGGGTACGTCCTTCCGCTGGCACCCGACCGGGCGCTGGTCGAGTACACCGAGTTCTCCCGTACTCCGCTGACGACCGCCGCGTACGAGCGCGCGCTGGACCACTACACCCGCGACGTCCTCGGGCTCGGCCCGTTCGCCGTGGAGGACGCCGAGCAGGGCGTCATCCCCATGACCGACGGGCGCTTCCCCGGCCGCGTGGGCGACGCCGTCTTCCGCATCGGCACGGCGGGCGGGGCGACCCGCCCCTCGACCGGCTACACCTTCGCCGCCGTGCAGCGCCACAGCGAGGCCATCACCGACGCACTGCGCCGCGGCGAGACGGCCGTGCCCGCCCCGCACGGGCGACGGGCCCTGGCCATGGACGCGGTACTGCTGCGGGCCCTGGACACCGGGCGGATCCAGGGCCCCGACTTCTTCACCCGGCTCTTCCGCCGCATCCCCGCGGAACGGCTGCTGCGCTTCCTCGACGGAAACACCTCTCCCCGCGAGGAGTTCGGCATCGGGCTGCGCACACCCGTCGGCCCCATGCTCCTGACCGCCCTCGAACTCCCCTTCCTGCCCCGCCGCCCCGCACCACAGATCGGAAAGAGTCACCGATGACGCTCCTGCGCGACCACGACCTGGCCCGCGCCTTCGACCACGCCGCGCGCACGTACGACCTCCTGACGGCCCTCAACCCCGGCTACCGCTCGGACCTGTACCGCTCCGCGCGCCGGCTGCGGCTGCCCGACGACGGGGCGGGACTGCACGTGCTCGACCTGGGGTGCGGCACCGGGACCTCCACGCGGGCCCTGCTGCGCGCCGCGCCCCGGGCCTGGATCACCGCCGTCGACGCGTCCGCCGGCATGCTGCGCCGCGCCCTGGACAAGCCGTGGCCGGCGCGCGTGCGCTTCCTGCACCTCACGGCCGAGGAGGTGGCGGCGGCCGAATCGGGCCCCTACGACGCGGTCTTCGCCGCCTATCTGTTCCGCAACGTCGCCGACCCGGACCGCGTCCTGACGACGGTCCGTTCGCTGCTGCGGCCGGGCGGGCGGCTGGCCGTCCACGAGTACAGCCTGAGCGGTTCGGCCGTGCACCGGGCGCTGTGGACCGCCGTGTGCCAGGGGGTGATCATCCCGGCGGGCACGCTCGGCGGTGACCGGGCCCTCTACCAGCACCTGTGGCGCAGCGTCCTCGCCTTCGACACCGCCCCCGTCTTCGCGGACCGACTCGTCGGCCGGGGCTTCTCGGACGTGCGCACGGTCCCGGTCGCCGGGTGGCAGACGGGCATGGTCCACACCTTCCTCGCCCGGAGCGGCGCCGCCACCGACGGCTCACCCCGACACGGCTTCCCGGCGGGCGGCGCGGCCTTCCACGGATCCGCCGTGAACGGTTCGGCCGTCGACGGATTCCCCTTCAGCCCGTCCCACGGCTCGACGGAGCCCGGCCGGTGAGCGCCGCGCGCCACGGGGCGCGGCGCGGCCGGGACCGCAGGGCCGAGGTGCTGTTCCCCGCGCCCGGCCGACCTCGGTTCGAACCGGACAGGGCGCCGTCGGTGGCCGTGGTCGGCGGCGGGATCGCCGGTCTCGCGGCGGCCACCGGCCTCGCCGAGCGCGGTGCCCAGGTGACCCTGTACGAACGTCAGGAGGCGCTCGGCGGCCGGCTCGCGGGACACCGCACACGGCTGGCCGACGGCTCCCCCGCGACGATGAGCCGGGGCTTCCACGCCTTCTTCCGCCAGTACTACAACCTGCGCGGCCTGCTGCGCCGCACCGATCCCGCCCTCGACCGTCTCGTCCCCCTGCCCGACTACCCCTTGCGGCACATCAGCGGTCTGGCCGACAGCTTCGCGCGCGTGCCGCGGACACCGCCGTTCAGCGCGCTCGGCTTCGTCGCCCTGAGCCCCACGTTCGGCTGGCGCGACCTCGCCGCCATGGACCCGCGGGCGGCGCTGCCGCTCCTGGACGTCCGCGTGCCCGACGTGTACGAACGCTTCGACACGATGAGCGCGTCGGCGTTCCTGGACCGCGTCCGCTTCCCCGAGGCCGCCCACCACCTCGCGTTCGAGGTGTTCTCCCGCAGCTTCTTCGCCGACCCGCGTGAACTGTCCGCGGCGGAGCTGCTGCTCATGTTCCACATCTACTTCCTCGGCTCGTCCGAGGGCCTGCTCTTCGACGTGCCCAACGCCCCCTTCCCGCAGGCCCTCTGGGAACCGCTCGGCGCCTACCTCCAGAGTCTGGGCACGGACGTGCGCGGCGGCACGGCCGTCCACGAGGTGCGTCCGCTCGACGCCGGGGGCGTGACGGTGTGCACCGACACCGCCGAGGACCGGCACGACGCGGTCGTCCTGGCGCTCGACCCCGGTGCCCTGCGCCGGCTCGTCGAGTCGTCCACCGGCCTGGGCACCGCCACGTGGCGCGACGACGTCGCGGCGCTGCGCACCGCGCCGCCGTTCCTCGTCTCGCGCCTGTGGCTGGACCGGCCGGTGCGGGCCGACCGCCCCGGCTTCCTCGGCACCAGCGGGTACGACGGCCTGGACAACATCAGCGTCCTGGACCGCTACGAGGACGAGGCGGCGCGCTGGGCCTCCCGGCACGGCGGCTCGGTCGTCGAACTGCACGCCTACGCCGTCGCCCCCGGCACCGAACCGGAGAAGGTGCGCCGCACCCTCGTCGACCGGCTGCACCAGGTCTATCCGGAGACGCGCGGGGCGCGCGTCGTCGACGAACGGCACGAGTGGCGCTCGGACTGCCCGCTCTTCCCGGTCGGCTCCCACCGGCGCCGGCCCACCGTGCGCACGCCACACCGACGGGTGGTCCTGGCGGGCGACGCGATCCGCTGCGACCTGCCGGTAGCCCTGATGGAGCGCGCCGCCACCACCGGCTTCCTGGCCGCCAACGCCCTCCTCGGTGTGTGGGGCGTGCGCGGCCAGGTGCTGTGGACGGTGCCGCGCTCCGGGCGTTCCGCCGTGCTGCGGGCGGTGAACTCGCTGGCGGGGCGCGGCGCGTAGGCGCGGCGGGCCGGGCCCGGTCAGCCGGGGAAGCGCCCGGTGCTGCGCAGCTGCCAGCGGCGTTCGGCGTACGCGAGGTCGTCGCGCCACAGGCGCCCGGCCGCGTGCCGGATCAGCGGGCGCAGCGCCCCGGCCGTGGCCCGCGCCACCGCGAAACCGCGGCGGTGCGAGGTGGCGAGGACCGCCTCGACGACGGCGGTCCTCGGCGCCGCGTCCGTGAGACCGGTCAGAGGGGTGGCGTGCGTCTCGACCACGGACGTCGCCCCTTCGCCGTCGGTGATGCGCATCAGCACCGTGCGGGGGTCGGGCGCGGTGAACTCGGCCCGGACCGGGACGACGAGGCGCCCGGCGACCCGGAAGGAGACGTCGACGACGAAGGCGTCGTCCTCCTCCGCGTCCGGCTCCCGCACCACGGTCAGATCGACGAACGAGTACGGGTGGAACCACGAACCGTGCCAGGGGTCGAGGCGGTTGGCGACGATGTCCTGCGGCTCGCACCGCCCGACCGCGGTGAACACGGCGTCCACCGCGCCGTCCGCGTCCGGCCGCTCCGGGATCACGGGGCGCTCGGTCGGTTCCTCACCGCCGACCGCGTCGAGGCGCAGCCACACCAGGACCCCGTCGTCGTACACGGGATAGGGGTCCCAGCCGGCGAACGGGGCGACACCGCTGAGGGTCAGTCCGTGCCAGTGGCACACCAGGGTGCCGCACACCACCCGGCTCTCCCGCAGGGGGGCGCCCAGGTGCGGGCAGGCGCCCGGTCCCGCCCGCAGCTCGCCCGTGTCCCCGCGCCACAGGACCACCTCGGCACCGCCCACCGTGCGGCCGAACGGGCCCTCTGCCGAGCGCAGTCCGCGGGAGGAGCCGATCACGAACCAGTTGCCGGAGGCGCGCGCGGACGCCCGCTTCAGCGCGTCGTCGATGAGTGCGGGGCGCGCCTGCCGCCAGGTCGGCTCCTGGGCCGCCCAGCCGGGGCCCCGGCGCCTGCG
>NZ_LIRJ01000022.1 GCF_001419745.1 Streptomyces silaceus
CGATCAGCCCGGTGACGGCGGCGCGCGCGGCGGTCGCCTCGGCGTCGTCGCCGGTGCGGCCCTGGACGCCGAGGCGGTGCGCGGCCTCGCCGAGCACCTTGTGCAGCGTGCGGCCGGGGTCGTCGACGGCGCCGAGCACCTCTGCGATCGCGGCGACCTTGAGGCCGCCGACTTCCAAAAGGGCGCGAATCAACCGAAGTCGGCGTTCGTGCGTCTCGTCGTAGTGCGCCTGGTTGGGGCTGCTCAACTCGCCCTGCGACAGCAGCCCTTCCCGTACGTAGTACTTGATCGTCGGCACCGGCACACCGGTTCTGCGGCTCAACTCGCCAATACGCACGGCCTGTCCACGCTCCCGTTCCTCGTCATCGCTTGCCAACCCCCGACCCATCATAGATAGTGGCGCTATCGGATAGCAGATAGTGCCGCTATCTACTCTGGCTCTTCATGCGCGCACCTGACGCACGCGACCCACCACAGATGAGATGAGGGGACACCCATGTCCTTATGGCGTTCATGGCACCGACCGCTGGTGCTGTTCTCCGCGTCGATGGCCGCCCTCGCCGTCGTGTCCACGGTCGGACTCGTGGTCGACGACCGGGTCCTGGTGGGCGCGCGGATCTGGTTCAAACCGTTCAAGTTCGCGGTCTCGTTCCTCGCGTACGGGCTCTCACTGGCCTGGATGCTGTCGCTCCTCGACCGCGGCCGACGCGTCGGCTGGTGGGCGGGCACCGTGGTCGCGGCGGCGAGCGCCGTCGAGATGCTGATCATCACCGGCCAGGTGGTACGCGGGAAGCGCAGCCACTTCAACCACCAGACACCCTTCGACGAAGCGCTGTTCGACGCGATGGCCGTCACCGTCGTCGTCCTCTGGCTGGCCACGCTCGCCATCGCGGTCCTGCTGCTGCGCGCCAGGACCGCCGACCGCGCCTCCGCCTGGGCGATGCGCTGCGGCATCGCCCTGGCCCTCGCCGGAGCCGCCGTCGGCTTCCTCATGACGCAGCCGGCCCCCGGCCAGGTGCGCGGCGAGTCCTCGGTGGTCGGCGCGCACAGCGTCGGCGTACCGGACGGCGGCCCCTCCATGCCGCTGACCGGCTGGTCCACCACCGGCGGCGACCTGCGCATCCCGCACTTCTTCGGCATGCACGCCCTGCAACTGCTCCCGCTGCTGCTCATGGCCCTGATGGCGCTCGCGCCCCGCTACTCCCGCCTCGCCGACGCCCGCGTGCGCCTGCGGCTCGTCCTGGCGGCGTCCGGCGCGTACGCGGCCCTCTTCGCCCTGCTCACCTGGCAGGCCCTGCGCGGCCAGCCCCTGATCCACCCGGATGCGACGACGCTCACGGCGGCGGCCCTGATCGCCTGCGCCGCGGCGGCGGGAACGTACGCCTCCCTGCGCACCCCGACCGCCCCGACGAGTCCGACCGCCCCAACCACCGTCACCCACAAGGACGTCGACGAGACTCAGCACTCCCGGGAGACGGAGACAGCGGCATGACCGGATTCCTCTTCGAGCTCTCCTTCTGGCTGGCCGCGCCCGTCTGGCTGCTCATGATCCTCGCCCCGGCCTGGGGCCCCACCGCCCGCATCGCCGCCTCCCCGCTGACCGTCGTCCCGATCCTCCTCGTGTACCTCGCCCTCGCCCTGCCCGTCCTGCCGGAGCTGTGGGCCACCGTGCGCAGCCCCGACCTCGACGGGTTCCGCGACCTGACGGCACTCGCCGACGGCGCGGGCGCGATCTGGGCCCAGGTCATCGCCTGGGACCTGCTGCTCGGGCAGTGGATGTACCGCGAGGGGCGAAGGCTCGGCGTGCACCCGCTGGTGATGGGCCCGCTACTGGTCCTCACCATCCTGCTCTCGCCGTTCGCACTGCTGCTCTTCCTGCCACTGCGAGAGGTCCTCGGCCGCCGGGAATACCCCACCCTTTCCGGAGGTTGCCTCCGTTACGACAGTGGACCTCCGAAAGGGCAGTCATGAAGATCGGCATCATCGGCGCGGGAAACATCGGCAGCAACCTCACCCGTCGCCTCACCTCCCTCGGCCACGACGTCTCCGTCGCGAACTCGCGCGGCCCGCACACCCTGACCGCCCTCGCCGAGGAGACCGGCGCGACGCCCGTCGCCGTCGAGGAGGCCGCGCGCGGCGCGCAGGTCGTCGTCGTGACGATCCCGCTCAAGGCCGTCCCCGGCCTGCCCGCCGGCTTCCTCGACGGCGCGGCCGAGGACGTCGCCGTCATCGACACCGGCAACTATTACCCGCAGCAGCGGGACGGGAGGATCGCCGAGATCGAGGAGGGCCTGACCGAGAGCCGCTGGACGGAGCGGCAGATCGGCCACTCGGTCATCAAGGCCTTCAACGGCACCTACGCCCAGGACATCCTCGACAAGCCGCGGCCCAAGGGCACCCCGGGCCGCGTCGCCCTGCCGGTGTCCGGCGACGACGAGGCCGCCAAGAAGGTCGTACGCGACCTCATCGACGAACTCGGCTTCGACACCGTCGACAACGGCGGACAGGACGAGTCCTGGCGCCAGCAGCCCGGAACTCCCGTGTACGGCAACACCGGTGACGTGGCGGAGATCCGCCAGGCCCTGGACGCGGCGTCCCCGGAGCGCACGGCGGACTGGCGCGCCTGAACGCCCGGAGCGTCAGGGCGTGGCCCACTCCCGCAGCGCGTCCTCGCTCGCGAAGTCGGCCACGTTCTTGTCGATCGGCGTCGACGTGTGCTGGTGGATCGTCCACTTCGCCTTGACGCGTGGCTTGCCCGCCGTCACGTAGTCGGCGATCCACAGCCCGTCGCCCGCATAGGACGTCGTGTCGTGGTTCAACCAGAAGTCGCGATTGCAGTAGAGGAGAACCCTATGTCCGGGTCGTAGCCTCTTGACCTCCCGGATGAAGCGGTCCTTCTCCGCGTTGCTGGCGCGCGAGCCCGACCCCGTCCGCTCCCAGTCCACCGCAAGCAGATCCCCCGCCTTCTCCGGGGCCTTGCTCACGAAGTACTCCGCCTGGGCCGTGATGTTGCCCGGCCACAGGAAGTGGTAGAAGCCGACCACGCAGCCGCCGTCGCGGGCGCGTTTCGTCTGGGCGGTGAGTTTCGGGTTGATGTACGAACGGCCCTCCGTCGCCTTGATGATGACGAAGGAGAGGCCGTCCGTGCTGAAGGTCGTCTGATGCGAGCTGACGTCGATGCCACGGATCATGGGCGGACTCCGGGGGTGGGGGGACAGCACGTTCCCGAGCTGCCCCTTTCTCGTGCCCGGTGTCGGCGACGGCCAACCGTCAACCATCAAGGGTTCAACGGAAGATCCCCGTGTGCCCGAGCGAATAGCGGCCCGGCTGCGGATAGACGGCGAGGCCGTGCGGGCCCTTCCCGACGGGGATGCGGGCCAGCTGGACCCCGGTCCGGGTGTCGATGGCGTACACCTCGGAGTCGTAACGCCCGGAAAGCCAGAGGGTGTTGCCGTCCGCCGAGACGCCGCCCATGTCGGGGCTGCCGCCCTGCGGAAGCTTCCACTTCTTGGTCAGCTCGTTCTTCGGGAAGTCGAAGACGGAGATCGTGCCCTCGCCGCGGTTGGAGATGTACATCTCCTTGGAGTCGCGGCTGACGTAGAGGCCGTGGCAGCCCTTGCCGGTGGGCAGCAGCTTCGGCGTCGTGAACTTGTCGCCGTCCAGGACCCACATGCCGTGCGCCATCATGTCGGCGATGTAGAAGGTCTTGCCGTCGGGGGACATCTTCACGTCCTGCGGCATGGCGCCCTCGAAGGGGATCTTCTGCTGGCCGACGACCTCCATCTTCTCGGTGTCGACCTTGAGGAGTTCGCCGGAGAACTCGCAGGAGACGATGAAGTAGCGGCCGTCCATCGAGAAGTCGGCGTGGTTGACGCCGGCGCAGGTGACGGGGACGGTCTTCACGCGGTTCAACGTCTTCGGATCGCGGAAGACGAGCTCGCGGTCCATCGAGGCCATGACGACGGCGTACTTGCCGTTCGGCGTGAAGTAGAGGTTGTAGGGATCGGAGACCTCGACGGTGCGGCCGGTCTTGCCGGTGACGGGGTCGAGCGCGGTCAGGGAGTCCCCGAGGTCGTTGTTGACCCACAGCGTCTTCATGTCCCAGGAGGGCACGACGTGCTGGGGCTGGTCGCCGACCGGGATGGTCTCGACGACCTGGAACGTCTTGGGGTCGATGACGGACACCGTGTCGGACTCGGTGTTGGGGACGTAGACGCGCGGCAGGAACTTCTTGGCCACCGGCGCCAGGGCGTTGGGCCGGTCGGCGGCGTAGGCGTCCTTGGGGTCGAGGACGGGCGGCATGCCGGGCAGCCCCGGCGCCGCCTTCGGCTTCGCGGGTTTGCGGACGCCTTCGGTGCCGAGGGCTTCGTCGGCGCGGCCGCCGGAGCCGCAGCCGGCGAGGGCGGCGAGGACGGCACCGGCGGCGAGCAGGGCCGCGGTGCGTTGGGTGAGGCCGAGGGTGAGGGGCATCAGGTCAGCAGCTCCGTGGTCGTGACGGCGCGCAGGCCGCGGCGTTCCAGTTCTTGCAGGACGGCGGGGAGCGCGGCGACCGTGTCCGCGTACCCGAAGTGCAGGCTCACCACGGACCCCTCGCGGATCTCGCCGGCGATGGTGCGGGTGATCGCCGGGGCGCCCGGCGAGGTGAAGTCGAGGGAGTCGACGTCGTACGAGAGGACGTGCGGGTAGCCCACGCGGTGGGCGAGGCGTTCGACGAGGGGGGTGGCGCGCTGGGCGCGGGAGGGGCGGAACCAGGTGCCGATGGAGCCGGTGAGGCGGCGCAGCCGGTCCGCGCAGCCGGTGATCTCGGCGTGGGCATCGGCCTCGGACATGCCGTTGATGTCGCGGTGGTGGTGGGTGTGGTTGCCCAGGTCGTGTCCGCCGTCGAGGATGCGGCGGGCGAGGTCGGGGTGTTCGTCGAGCCAGGCGCCGACGGCGAGCACGGTGACTCTGGCGCCCGCCTTCTCCGCCTCGCTGAGCAGGGCCTTCGCGATGGCGGGGTCGCCCTGGCCGTGGAAGGTGAGGGCGACCTGGCGGCGGTCGCGGGGGCCGTGGGCGATCTGGGCGGGCCGCCCGGGGA
>NZ_LIRJ01000220.1 GCF_001419745.1 Streptomyces silaceus
CGCGCCGAAGCGGCCGTCGGGGAGGTCGCCGCCCTCGCCCGTGGTGCTGGTCCAGCTGATCTTCCAGGTGACGGTCGCCTGGAGGTTGTACGAGGTGTCGCCGGACGAGCGCAGGTACTTCACGCCACACGGCGGTGCCGTGTCCGCGGGGGTGCCCTTGGGGCGGGGTGTGCCGATCCTGCCGTTCTCGATGGGGCACTCCCCCGAGGCGGGGTAGGTCTCGGCGTCGTCCGTCCCCGGGGTGATCGTGAGCGCGACCGGTTCGGCGGTCGTCGTCGCGGAGAGGCCCGAGCCCGGGATGCCCGCCGTGACGGACACCTTCTTGAACCTCGCCTTGTCCAGCCAGATCCAGGTCGGGAGATTGACCTTCGTCGTGCCCTCGGGCGCCATCGTGATCTCGGTGCCGGGCACGGGGAGTTCGTCGTACGCGTACTCCGCGAGGATCCGCGGGTTCACGGCGAGGGGTTCCTTGGGCGTGTCACCCTCGTCGACCCAGAACGGCTGCTTGTCGCAGGCGCTGGCCTCCGGGTCGTCCTTGCGGTTCGGATTGACCGCCGCCGCCCAGAACATCCCCTTGCCCTGCTTGTCGAGGTTGTAGTCCTTGTACGGCTTGCCCTCCTTGTAGCGGCTGTCGAGGTAGTCGCCGACGAACTCCCCGACACCGTCGAAGAGCGGTACGCCGTCGCCGAAACCGCGCCACGACTTGACCGTCTTCTCGATCTCCTTGGGCGAGAACGCGGGCTCGTACCAGCAGGCCGGCGGGTTCCAATTGCTGTCCGCCGAGGAGAGGTTGCCGGTCCGCGCGGAGCGGGTGTCGCCGTTGACGGACGTCTGCACCTTTGTCTCCACGGTGATGGTGCGGCCGCTCTTGCTGCCCTTGGCCTGCTTGCTGCCCGTCTGGTCCGACCAGCCCGCCCACGCCTGCGGGACGGCCTGGGCGGTGATGACCACGGCAGCGAGCGCAGCCGTCACCGCGCCCTTGCGGCTCACGGCTGGCACTGGGCGCTCCCCATCTCCGACGTGCTGTTGGTGAGCTGCCACACGCCGTCCGTGTTCTTGCGCAGACGGTCGTTGTAGAGGATGTACGAGTCCTTGCTTGCAGGGGTGACGTTCTTCTTCTTGGTCTTGCGGTCCTTCGTGTACCCCTTGGACTCGTCCGAGCAGTACGTAAGAGCGGCCGAACCGTCCTTGCTGAACGTGACCTTGCGATCGGTGAAGCGCACCGTCCCTGCCAGCGTCAGATCGGACTTGGTGAAGTTGCCCGACCACTCGATCGTCCCGAGCAGCCCCGCGCCCTTGCTGTAGAACCGCACGGCGTCCGACTTCGGGTCCTGCTTGTCGATCGACTCGACGACGGCTCGCCAGTACTCGGCGTTGTCGCGCAGTATCGCGTCCGTCTTGGCGTCACCCGTCTCCTCGGGGGCGAACTCGAGCTTGACGTCCCCAGGAACGACGACCTTGGGCCGGTCGATGCCATCGGCCGACGCCTTCGGTGACGGTGACTTCTTCGCCTCGCTGCCCGAGTCCGCGCCCGCGATCTTGTCGCTGTCCTTGGACTCGCCGTCACCGCTTCCGCAGGCCGAGAGCGAGAGGACCGCGGCAGTGGTCAGGGCGGCCGCTGCGAGCAGGGCGGGTCGGCGGTTCACTGTCAGCTCCTGGTGGGACGAGAGTTCTCTGGAGTGAACCAAGCTATCCAGGGGAGAAAACCGAGGCCAGGCCGAGGTGGCCGCCGAGCAGGCCATACGCGGACATAGCAGGCCTACGCCCCCCTCGTTGGCGTGAATTGATCGCCTGGCGCATCTGGTTGATCACCCAACGCCACAGGGAGGGGAGCCGAAGGCTGTGGCGTTCACGCACGCGTTAGCAACGCCCGCCCCTCGACGCACCCGGCACCGACCCCGCTCCCTCCCCGCCTCACCTCACCTCGCCTCACCCCAGATGCGTGTCCCCCAGCGACACCAGCAGTCGGCGCAGGGCGCTGTCCACGGCCGCGCGGTCCTCCGGGGTCAGTGCCGCCAGCATCCGTTCCTCGTTCGCGATGTGGTCGACCACCGCGCGGTCGACCAGGTCCAGGCCCTCCTCCGTGAGGCGGACGCGGATGGCGCGGCGGTCGTTGGGGTCCTGGCGGCGTTCGATCAGGCCCTTGCGTTCCAGCTTGTCGAGGCGGTTGGTGATCGCGCCGGAGGTCACCATGGCGGTCTTCAGGAGGCCGCCGGCCGTCAGTTCGTGCGGAGCGCCCACCCGGCGCAGGGTCGCGAGGACGTCGAACTCCGGGAACTCCAGGCCGTACTCGGTGAAGACCCGCTTCATGCCCTTGCTCAGCAGGTGGTCGGCCCGCTTGATGCGGCCGACCAGCGCCATCGCGTCCAGGTGCGCGAGGTCCAGGTCGGGGCGCTCGCGACGCCACTGACCACGCAGTTCGTCGATGGCGTCCGCGCCGCCCGCAGTCTCGTGCTCGGTCATCTCTCCGCTTCCTCCCGCACCGGAACCAGATCTCTCAACATTCAGATACTTGACGTTCGCAGACCTGGGGTCCATATTTATCTCAACGTTGAGAATAACAGCGTTGAGGGGAACAACGAGGGGAAGCGACATGTCCACCGTCGTCAGCAGCAGCACCGCACAGCGGCCGAGCGCGGCAAAGGCCGTCACGGCCGAGGCCACCGCCACCAAGCCGGCCCCCACGAAGGCCAAGGCCACCTCCGCCAAGGCCGCCGCGGGCATCGCCGCGCTCGCCGCCATCGGGCCCGCCACCTGGGGCACCACCTACGTCACGACCACCGAGCTCCTGCCCCCGGACCGCCCGCTGCTCGCCGCCGCCCTGCGCGCGCTGCCCGCCGGACTCATCCTGCTCGCGCTCACCCGGCGCCTGCCGCGCGGCGACTGGTGGTGGAAGGCGAGCGTGCTCGGCATCCTCAACTTCGGCGCCTTCTTCCCCCTCCTCTTCTTCGGCGCCTACCGCCTGCCCGGCGGCGTCGCCTCCACGATCAGCGCCGTCATGCCGCTGCTCGTCGCGGGCTTCGGGATCGGCGTACTGAAGGTGCGCCCCACGCGGCGTACGTTGCTCGCCGGACTCGTCGGCGTCGGCGGCGTGGGCCTGCTGGTCCTGCGCGGCAGCGCCGCCGTCGACGCCGCAGGGATCGCGGCCATGCTGACGGCCACCACACTGATGGCCCTCGCCGTGGTGCTGACCAAGCGGTGGGGGCGGCCCGAGGGCGTCTCGCTGCTCGCCTTCACCGGGTGGCAGCTCACCGTGGGCGGGCTCGTGCTGGCCCCGATCGCCCTCACCGCCGAGGGCCTGCCGGCCCACTTCACCGGCGCCAACCTCGCCG
>NZ_LIRJ01000221.1 GCF_001419745.1 Streptomyces silaceus
AGGGCCACATCCTCACCAACAACCACGTCGTCGAGCCCGCGGGCACCGGCGGCGCGATAACGGTGACGTTCAGCGGCGGCGAGACCGCCAAGGCCGAGGTCATCGGCCGCGACGCGGGCTACGACCTCGCGGTCGTCAAGGTCTCCGGCGTCCGCGGCCTGAAGCCCCTGCACCTCGGCAACTCCGAGAACGTGCAGGTGGGCGACCCCGTCGTGGCCATCGGCGCCCCCTTCGACCTCGCCAACACCGTGACCTCCGGGATCATCAGCGCCAAGGAGCGTCCCATCACGGCAGGCGGTGAGAAGGGCGACGGCAGCGACATCTCGTACGTGGACGCCCTGCAGACCGACGCGCCCATCAACCCGGGCAACTCCGGCGGGCCCCTCGTCGACTCCAAGGCCCGCGTGATCGGCATCAACAGCGCCATACGCTCCGCCGACGACGGCTCGGACCCGGGCGGCGGCCAGGCGGGCTCCATCGGCCTGGGCTTCGCCATCCCGATCAACCAGGGCAAGCGCGTCGCCGAGGAGCTGATCAACTTCGGCAGGGCCACGCACCCCGTGATCGGCGTCACGCTCGACACCGAGTTCACCGGCGACGGCGCCCGTATCGCCGACAAGGGCAAGAACGACGGCCCCGCGGTCAACCGGAACGGCCCCGGGGACAAGGCCGGCCTCAAGCCGGGCGACGTGATCACCGAGGTCGACGGCCACCCCGTGCACTCCAGCGACGAGCTGATCGTCAAGGTCCGCGCGCACCGCCCGAAGGACCGCCTGGAGCTGACGGTCGAGCGCGGCGGCGCCGACCGCGAGGTGACGCTGGTGCTCGGCTCGGCCGGAGGGAACTGAGTAAAGGACTGACCAGGTCTGTTCCGGGTTGTCGTGCAGCGGCTACCGGACGGACACGGGCGCCGGGTACCGTGGACACGGTCCAGACCTCGGACGACGACCTGTTGCGGGCTGAGGACATCGCAAGGAGCTCAAGGTGTTCAATGACATTGGCGCACTGGAGATAGTGACGCTGGTCGTCCTCGCCGTGCTCATTTTCGGCCCCGACAAGCTCCCGAAGGTCATTCAGGACGTCTCCCGCACGATCCGCAAGATCCGCGAGTTCTCCGACAGCGCGAAGGCGGACATCAGGGACGAGCTGGGCCCCGAGTTCAAGGACTTCGAGTTCGAGGACCTGAACCCCAAGAAGTTCATCCGCAAGCAACTCGACAACGACGAGCTGGGGCTCAAGGAAATCCGCAACGGCTTCGACCTGAAGAAGGAGATGAACGAGGTCGCGGACGCCGTGCACGGCCGCGACAGCGACTCCTCCGACACGGGTTCCGACAGCGGTTCGGGGGTCGGCGCGGCCTCCTCCGGCGGGGCCCGCGTGGACATGCAGAAGAAGACCGCGGAGCCCAAGAAGCTCGACGCCGGCGACCGTCCGCCGTTCGACGCGGACGCCACCTGACCCCTTGCCTGATCCGTCGCCGCCAACGGGTGTGGCTATCCTGCCTTGTTGTCCGGCGTGAGGACGCCCGAGGGGGGCGGGCCGCTCCGGACCGACGAGAGCGAGGAGGCGGCCGGGTACATGGAGACGACAAGTCGGGTGGGCGCGCAGGCGTCGGCCGCGGACGGCACCGCACAAGCGGTGCCCTCCGCCCGGCGCACGGTCGACGGCTACCTGCTGGCGCCCTTCCCCTGGTACGGCCTTGACGAGGCCTACACGGGGCAGCGCTGGCTGATGCAGGTCGGCGCGGCGGCGGACGGTGCCGTGGAGCACGGTTCGATCGGGCACGGCGACGAGCCGTCGGTCCGCGCCGAGGGCACCCTCGGCAACAGCGACAAGGAGCGCTTCGCGGTCGTGGTGACCGTCGCGGCGAACCCCGTTCGGCGCAGCGCCGACGGCACCGGCGTCCTGGAGGCCACCTCGGTCTCCTCGGCCGCCTGGCTCGCCGGGGTCGGCCTGCTGTCCTTCACCTGGCCCGGCCAGATGGACCACACCCTGCGCGACGACTGGCTGGACCAGCAGACGGAGACCGCCTGGGTGCTCGCGGACGACCTGGAGGGCTCGGACTGGTCGACGCTGTCGCTGCCGGTGGACGGCGTGCCCACGCCCTTCCACTACCGCGAGTCCGAGTACGGCTGGGTCCTGGCGGGGTCGACCAAGGAAGGCGTGCACCTGGGTGCGTACGGGCGCGGGATGAGCGCCTACGGCCTCGGATTCTCGGTCATCAAGGATATTGCCGCGTACGCCTAGGCGGCGGGCCTACGGGGAAGGGGGCGCCGTCCTGGTGACGGCGCCCCCTTCCCGTGGGCCGCTCAGAACTTGTTGCGCGGGGTGATGCCCAGCGACATGCCCGACAGGCCGCGCTGGCGGCCGCCCAGCTTGCCCGCGATCGTGCGCAGCGCCGAGCCCGCCGGGGACTCCGGGTCGGACAGGACGACCGGGCGGCCCTCGTCGCCGCCCTCGCGCAGGCGTACGTCGATCGGGATGGAGCCGAGCACCGGCACCGTCGCGCCGGTCGTCTTCGTGAGGCCCTCGGCGACCTTCTGGCCGCCGCCCGTGCCGAACACGTCGACCATCTCGCCGCAGTGCGGGCAGGGCAGCCCGGACATGTTCTCGACGACGCCCACGATCTTCTGGTGGGTCTGGACGGCGATGGAGCCCGCGCGCTCGGCGACCTCGGCCGCGGCCTGCTGAGGCGTCGTCACGACCAGGATCTCGGCGTTCGGCACCAGCTGCGCCACGGAGATCGCGATGTCGCCCGTGCCCGGCGGCAGGTCGAGGAGCAGGACGTCCAGGTCGCCCCAGAAGACGTCCGCGAGGAACTGCTGGAGCGCGCGGTGCAGCATCGGGCCGCGCCACACGACCGGCGCGTTGCCCGGCGTGAACATGCCGATGGAGATGACCTTCACGCCGTTCGCCGACGGCGGCATGATCATGTTCTCGACCTGGGTGGGGCGGCCCTCGGCGCCCAGCATGCGGGGCACGCTGTGGCCGTAGATGTCCGCGTCCACGACGCCGACCTTCAGGCCGTCCGCGGCCATCGCGGCCGCGAGGTTCACCGTCACCGAGGACTTGCCGACGCCGCCCTTGCCGGACGCCACGGCGTAGACCCGGGTCAGCGAGCCGGGCTTGGCGAAGGGGACCTCGCGCTCGGCGGTGCCGCCGCGCAGCGCCGCCGCCAGCTCCTTGCGCTGGTCGTCGCTCATCACGTCCAGGGTGACGTCGACGCGCGTGACGCCCTCGACGGCGGCGACCGCGTCGGTCACGTTCCGCGTGATGGTGTCGCGCATCGGGCAGCCGGAGACCGTCAGGTACACGGTGACCGCCACCACCCCGTCGGCGGAGATGTCCACCGATTTGACCATCCCCAACTCGGTGATGGGTCGCTGGATCTCGGGGTCGTTCACCGTCGCCAGTGCTTCGCGCACCGCGTCTTCCGTAGCCATACGACCGATAGTACGGCGCGGTAACCCCGCCCCGGAAAGAGCTGTCAGCGGTCGCCTACGTCACTTCCCCGAGAGCCCTCCGACGGGAATACGACACGGCCGTCCGGGTGATGCCCGATGCGCTGCTCCTCCAGCTCCTTGACCAGGTCCTGGAGCTCGGAGCGGATCCAGTCGCGGGTGGCCACCTCGCCCAGGCCCATGCGCAGCGAGGCGATCTCGCGGGTGAGGTACTCGGTGTCCGCGATCGACCGCTCGTTCTGCTTGCGGTCCTGTTCGAGGTTGACGCGGTCGCGGTCGTCCTGGCGGTTCTGCGCGAGGAGGATCAGCGGGGCCGCGTACGACGCCTGGAGCGACAGCATCAGGGTGAGGAAGATGAACGGGTACTGGTCGAAGCGCAGCTCGTCGGGGGCCGCGATGTTCCACACCACCCACAGGATGATGACGACCGTCATCCAGACGATGAACCGGCCCGTGCCCAGGAACCGCGCGATGCGCTCCGAGAGCCGCCCGAAGGCCTCCGGGTCGTAGTCGGGCAGCAGCTTGGGGCGCGGGGTGCGCGGCTGGTCGAGGCGGAAGCGCGGGGTCCTCGGCTCGGCGCGGTTCTCGCGGTCGCGGTCAGCCGCCATGGCCCGCCCCTTCCTCCTCCAGATGGAACTCCGTCTCGCGCCAGTCGTCCGGCAGCATGTGGTCGAGCACGTCGTCGACGGTGACCGCCCCGAGCAGCGAGCCGCCCTCGTCGACGACGGGCGCCGCGACCATGTCGTACGTCGCGAAGAACCCGGCGACGGCCGGCAGCGTGGCGTCCGGCGCGAGCGGCTGCAGATCGTCGTCGAGGATCGAGCCGACCAGCGTGTACGGCGGATCGCGAAGGAGCCGCTGGAAGTGCACGGTGCCCAGGTACTTGCCGGTCGGCGTCTCGTCCGGCGGGCGGCACACGTACACCTGTGCGGCGAGCGCGGGGGAGAGGTCCTCCATGCGCACCCGCGCGAGGGCGTCGGCGACGGTGGCGTCGGGCCGCAGGACGATCGGCTCGGTCGTCATCAGACCGCCGGCCGTGCGCTCCTCGTACGCCATCAGGCGCCGCACGTCGGCCGCGTCGTCCGGCTGCATCAGGGTGAGCAGCCGCTCCTTGTCCTCCTCGGGCAGCTCGGCGAGCAGGTCGGCGGCGTCGTCGGGGTCCATGGCCTCCAGGACGTCGGCCGCGCGCTCCTCCTTGAGCTTGCCGAGGATCTCGATCTGGTCGTCCTCGGGGAGCTCCTCGAGGACGTCCGCGAGCCGGTCGTCGTCGAGCGCGGCGGCGACCTCGGCCCGCCGTTTGGGCGACAGGTGGTGCAGCACGTTGGCGAGGTCGGCCGGGCGCAGCTGTTCGAAGGTGGCGAGGAGGTTCTCCGCGCCCTGTCCGTGCTCCTCGAGGGAGAAGCCGGCGACCGCCGACCAGTCGACGGTCAGCGTCTCGCCCTTGCGCCGGAACGTGCCGCCCTTGCCCTTGCGTACGAAGACCCGGTCGATCTCCCAGTCACGGCGGGCGGGCAGCTGCTGGACGGAGATGTCGAGGACCGTCACCTCCTCGTCCGTGTCGACGAGGTGGACCCGCCGGTCCAGCATCTCGCCGAGCACGAGCCGCTCGGTGGGCCGCTGTTCGAACCGGCGCACGTTCAGGACGCCGGTGGTGATGACCTGGCCCGACTCGATGCCGGTGACGCGGGTCATCGGCAGGAAGATCCGCCGCCGGGTCGCGAGCTCGACGACCAGGCCGAGCAGCCGGGGCGGCCGCTTGCCGACCCTGAGCATCGCCACCAGGTCGCGCACCCGGCCGACCTGGTCGCCGTTCGGGTCGAAGACGGGGGTGCCGGAGAGATGGGAGACGAAGACCCGTGGGGCGCCAGCCGCCATGCGCGCGCCTCCTTCTCCCGGTCCTGCCGCCGATTCATGCCGTTTCATCCGGTCATACGGGCTTCAGGCTAGCCCGTCCCGGTCGGATGCGCCCCGGCGGAGGGTCCGGACGGACTGACTCCGATCTGCTCGGCCGACACAGGTACGCTGCCGTACTGCCGAAGCCGTAGAGGTCGTCCGCACGAGAGGCAGCGCCACCTGTGACCGCTCTTCCCCAGGCCAGCCGAGCCCGCAGGGCAGCGTTCGTGAGCGTGTTGTGCGCGGGGCTGGTCGCGGGGGCCACGAGTCTGACCGGGTGCAGCAGCGAGGACCCGGACGCGGGCACCAACGGCGTGGGCAAGCTCTCCGCGGCGAAGATCCAGAGCAAGGCGGGGCGGGCGGCCGAGTCGGCGTCCGCGGTCCGGCTCTCCGGCACGCTGGTGAGCAAGAGCCACACGTACAGCCTGGACATGCGCCTCAAGGGCGAGGGCGGCACCGGCTCGGTCACCTCCAAGGGGCAGACCTTCCAGCTGCTGCGCGTCGGCGAGGAGCTGTACCTGAAGGCCGACTCGGAGTTCTGGACGCACGACACCACGACCGACGGCAAGGCCAAGAAGTCGGACGAGACGGCGGCGGCCAAGCTGGACGGCAAGTACGTGAAGGTCCCCAAGGGCGACCCGTCCTACAAGCAGCTGAGCGGCTTCACGGACAAGGACCTGCTCCTGGACGGCATGCTCACCCTCCACGGCCGGCTGGCCAAGGGCGACCGCGGTACGACGGGTTCGAAGCGCACGATCGAGATCACCGGCGACGACGGCGCGGGCGGCACGCTGGACGTCTCCCTGGAGGGCAGGCCGTACCCCCTGCGCCTGGAGCGCGGCGGCCACGCGGGCACGGTCAAACTCACCGACTGGAACCAGGACTTCCCGCTCCAGGAACCGTCGAAGGACGAGATGGTCGACTACGGCAGGCAACTGCCGACGTCGTAGGCGCCCCGGAGGGGCGCGAGGAACCGCGCGGGCGACCCGGGCGGACCCGCGGCCGCCGGACGCGCACGGACCTCAGCGGCGCTTGCGCTTGAACAGGAGCCGAGGAAGCCCCGCGGGGACCGGCATGCGCGTGGTCGCCGCACTCGGCAGCGGCGCGGCGGCCAGGGACCCCTCGGGAAGGTCCGTCACCGCGTCGAGCGGGGTGAGCCGAAGCACCCGGCACTGCTCGGCCCACCGCACGGTGACCCGCTCCGCGTCCACGGAGTTCAGCCGCTTCCCCTTGAGCTCGGCGACGGCCGCCTCCCACTCCTCGGAGTGGGGCGCGAGCTCGCTCACCGCTGCCGTCCAGGCGACCACACGGCCGCCCTTGTCCTTGCTGCGCACGGTGACCTCGGCGCGCTCCCCGTCGACGAGCCCCGGCAGCGGCTGCTCGCCGGCGCCGTCGCCGACGAGGTGCGCGGCGCCCTCGTGCCACACGTGCCACAGCGCCCGCGCGGGCCCGTTCCCCCGGACCCAGATGAGGCCGGACTTCTTGGTGGCCTCCTCGACGAGGGCGCGGCCGAGCAGCGAGTCAGCAGTCATGCGGGCAGCCTACCGAGTGGGGTCACAGCCAGCCGTTGCGCTTCAGGGTCCGGTGGATCGCGAAGCAGACGCCGCCGATGAGGGCGAGCACCATCGGGTAGCCGTAGCGCCAGTGCAGCTCCGGCATGTGCTTGAAGTTCATGCCGTAGACCCCGCAGACGGCCGTCGGCACGGCGATGATCGCCGCCCACGAGGTGATCTTGCGCATGTCCTCGTTCTGCGCCACGGCGGCCTGCGCGAGGTTGGCCTGGAGGATCGAGTTGAGCAGCTCGTCGAAGCCGATGACCTGCTCCTGGACGCGCGTGAGGTGGTCGGCGACGTCACGGAAATACTTCTGGATGTCGGGGTCGACGAGCCGCATCGGCCGCTCGCTGAGCAGCAGCATCGGGCGCAGCAGCGGCGAGACGGCCCGCTTGAACTCCAGGACCTCGCGCTTGAGCTGGTAGATCCGCCCGGCGTCGACGCCGCGCGAGCTGCCCTTGCCCTTGCTCGGTGCGGAGAACACCTCGCTCTCCACGTCGTCGATGTCGTCCTGCATCGCGTCGGCGACCGCGATGTACCCGTCGACGACGTGGTCGGCGATGGCGTGCAGGACGGCCGAGGGGCCCTTGCCGAGCAGCTCGGGGTCGTCCTGGAGGCGGCGGCGCAGGGCGCGCAGCGAGCCGTGTCCGCCGTGCCGCACGGTGATGAAGAGGTCCCGGCCGGTGAAGCACATCACCTCGCCGGTCTCCACGATCTCGCTGGTGGCGGTGAGTTCGTCGTGCTCCACGTAGTGGATGGTCTTGAAGACGGTGAACAGCGTGTCGTCGTACCGCTCCAGCTTGGGCCGCTGGTGGGCGTGGACCGCGTCCTCGACGGCGAGGGGGTGCAGCCCGAACTCGGCCGCGATACCGGCGAATTCGGCCTCGGTCGGCTCGTGCAGGCCGATCCAGGCGAAGCCGCCCTCGCGGCGCACCTCCAGCATCGCCTCGTGCGGGGTGAGGGCGTCGGCGCACTCGACGCGGCGCCCGTCGCGGTAGACGGCGCAGTCGACGACGGCGGACGCGGCGTCACGGGTCGCGTCGTAGGTGTCGTACGAGGAGGAGGGGTACGGGGCGCCGTCCTTGCGGAGCGAGGGGCGGACGGCGGCACGAAGGTCACGGATCATCGACATGGGCAGGCTCCTTCGCGGGGGTGAAGCCGCCGATGACCGAACCGGATTCGGCACTGCCCGGAATGAGGACGTCCTGACTGCGGGACCTCTGCACGTCCACAAAGCGGGGAGCACCGCACCGTCGCGGGGCGACTTCACTGCTGATACAGATCAGACAGATCAGGCGGAAATGAAGCGCTCTTCCGTCGTACGGGTACGCGGGAAGCCAGGGATGCGGCTCAGCTGCCGGAAGAGCGGGTGGTACTGCACGATCGACTTCGATCCATTGCAGCCCCACCTCCTCCGGCCGGTCCCCCGTAAGGGACGTCTCATCCCCGCTGTGGGGGACGGTCTCGCAGTCAGGGGCTCGAAAGCGACGCTTGGCGTGCTGCCCCGACCAGCGGCCAAGACTATCAGCCGAACTGAAGAAGCGACCTCACCCTTTACCCGTTCCATGCGGGTTCTATGCTCGCGCCATGGGAGAAGTTCTTGCTCTGGTCGAGGCCCGCCTCCGCACTGGCCTGGGGGAACCGGACGCGCGCGCCGCGGTGACCTTCCTCGGTACCGACCGCTTCGACGTGTTGCGTTTCACGGACGGCGACGTGGTGCGCTACGCCACCCTCGGTATGTCCGCCCAGCCGATGACGGATCCGACCGCCGCGCTCGCCGACCCGGTCAAGGGCCCGCGCGCGGAACTGGTGTTGTCGGTACGAGGAGGGCTCGCCGACACGGACAAGGTGCTGCGTCCGCTCGCCGTCCTCGCCGCCGCTCCCCAGGTCGAGGGCCTGATCGTGGCGCCGGGCGCCTCGCTGGACGTGGGCGAACCGCTGTGGCCCGGCGCGCCGTTCACCTCGGTCCTGGTCGCGGAGTCCGGCGGTCTGGTCGAGGACCTGGACCTCGACGCGCCCATGGATCCCGTACGGTTCCTGCCGCTGCTCCCCATGACGCCGAACGAGGCGGCGTGGAAGCGGGTGCACGGCGCGGCGGCCCTCCAGGAGCGCTGGCTGAACAGCGGAACGGACCTGCGTGATCCGCTGCGCAAGTCCGTTCCCCTCGACTGAGACCCCTCGGCCGAAGTCGCTGAAGTCCCTTACGGGCCGCTTCAGTTGGCGAAGACCGTGACGCCGTCCTCGGTGGCGTGCTTCGGTTCGAGCTCCTCGGCGTCGTGCGTGAGCGCGCTCCTGCGCACCCAGACCACGGCGGCGCCGAGCACCGCGGTGACGGCCGCGACCACGAACGGGATGTGGATGTTGCTCCACTCCTCGATCTTCGGCGCGAAGAACGGCGCGGCGGCCGCGGCGAACCAGCGCACGAAGTTGTAGCCGGCGCTGGCCACCGGGCGCGGCGCGTCGGAGACCCCGAGGGCGAGTTCGGTGTAGACGGTGTTGTTCACGCCGATGAAGGCGCCGGACAGGATCGTACAGACGACGGCCGCGGTGTGGTTGCCGTACCCGAGCACCAGGACGTCGACGGCGAGCAGCACCAGCGAGCCGCCCAGCACCTTCAGCGACCCGAACCGCTCCTGCAGACGCGGCGCGACGAGCACCGAGAAGACGGCGAGCAGCACGCCCCAGGCGAAGAAGACCGCGCCCGACTTATAGGGCGTCATGTTCAGCACGAACGGTGTGAAGGCCAGCACCGTGAAGAACGTGTAGTTGTAGAAGAACGCCGAGGCCGCCGCGGAGGCGAGCCCGCCGTGGCCGAGCGCCTTGATCGGGTCGAGCAGCGACGTCTTCCTCGCGGGCCGCGGCTGCTCCTTGAGGAACGCCGTGATGCACAGGAAGCCGATCGCCATCAGCGCGGCGGTGCCGAAGAAGGGGTAGCGCCAGCTGGCGTCGCCGAGCAGCGCGCCGACCAGCGGTCCGCACGCCATGCCGAGGCCGAGCGCCGACTCGTACAGCAGGATCGCGGCCGCGCTGCCGCCGGCCGCTGCGCCGACGATGACGGCGAGGGCGGTCGAGACGAAGAGCGCGTTGCCGAGCCCCCAGCCCGCCCGGAACCCGACGAGCTCGCCGACCGAGCCCGACGTGCCGGACAGGCCGGCGAAGACCACGACGAGCGCGAGCCCGAGCAGCAGCGTCTTCTTGCCGCCGATGCGGCTGGAGACGAACCCGGTCACCAGCATCGCGACGGCGGTGATCAGGAAGTACGAGGTGAAGAGGAGGGAGACCTGGCTGGCGCTCGCGTCCAGGCCCTTGGCGATGGAGGGCAGGATCGGGTCGACGAGGCCGATGCCCATGAAGGCGACGACGGACGCGCCCGCCGTGGCCCACACGGCCTTGGGCTGACGCAGGATGCCGCCCGCTCCCGCGTCGAACGGATCCCCTTCGGCGGGGCCTCCTGTGCTGCTGTTCATACAGCCGCTCCTTCACTGCTTCCACAGAGGTCGTTGACGTATACACATATTAAGTTAGGAAGCCTAAAGGATGCAAGCTACACCTAGTTTTGCCTGGTGACAGCGCCACCGGACGGGTGATCGTCCTTGACGGGGCGGCGACCGGGGAGGACCGTTGGGCGCTATGAGGGGCGAACCCAGTTGCCCGAAGTGTGGTGGCCGGGTCAGGGCTCCCGGTCTCTTTGCCGACTCCTGGCAGTGCGACGTGCACGGCACCGTGCATCCGCTGCAGCCCGTGATCCCGCCCAGCGTCGAGGCCCTCCAGGTCGTGGTGCACCGCGCGCAGGTCCCGGTGTGGATGCCGTGGCCCCTGCCGGTCGGCTGGCTGTTCACGGGTGTGGCCTGCGCGGGCGACGACCGCAGCGGCGGGCGCGCGACCGCGGTGGCCTGTTCCGGGCCCGCGCCGCTCGGCGGCGGCGGTGAGCTGGTGCTCGTCGCCGAGGAGCTGGGCGTCGGCCTCGGCGCGCGGTACGCCGGCATCGACGGCCCCGACCCCGGCCCCCACATCAGCGTCGAGAAGCCGCCGCAGGCCAAGGTCCTCGCCGCCGGCAGGCCGACCCCCATGTGGCACGTCGCGGGGGCGCCGGACGACCGGGCCGTCTTCGCGGGCGAGGCGCGCGGCCTGTGGCTGTGGGCCATCGCGTGGCCGGAGCAGTCGGGCCTGCTGATGTACGACGAACTGGTCCTCACCGACCTGCGGGACGCGGGCGCGGAGGTGGACCTGCTGCCGTGCGGCGCGCTGTCGCCACGGCTGCTCACGCCGTGAGGCACGCCTCCTTCGTGGCGGGCGGGGGGACGTGCGACTCCCGTTATCCTTGAGCGTCCCCTTCGTCCGCCCTGTCAGAGCCTGGAGTCAGCGTCGTGCGCATCGATCTGCACACCCACTCCACCGCCTCCGACGGCACGGACACCCCGGCCGAGCTGGTGCGCAACGCCGCCGCCGCGGGACTCGACGTCGTCGCGCTGACCGACCACGACACCACCCGGGGATACGCGGAGGCCATCGGTGCCCTGCCCGCCGGTCTGACCCTCGTCACCGGCGCCGAGCTCTCCTGCCGCCTCGACGGCGTGGGCCTGCACATGCTGGCGTATCTCTTCGACCCCGAAGAGCCCGAGCTCGCCCGTGAGCGCGAGCTGGTGCGCGACGACCGCGTGCCGCGCGCGAAGACGATGGTCGGCAGGCTCCAGGAACTGGGCGTCCCCGTGACCTGGGAGCAGGTCGCGCGCATCGCGGGCGACGGCTCGGTCGGCCGCCCGCACATCGCCGAGGCCCTCGTCGAGCTGGGCGTCGTGCCCACCGTCTCCGACGCCTTCACGCCCGAGTGGCTCGCCGACGGCGGCCGCGCGTACGCGGAGAAGCACGAGCTCGACCCCTTCGAGGCGATCCGCCTGGTCAAGGCGGCCGGCGGCGTCACCGTCTTCGCGCACCCCGCCGCCGTCAAGCGCGGCCAGGTCGTGCCCGAGGCCGCGATAGCCGAGCTCGCCGCCGCGGGCCTCGACGGCGTCGAGGCCGACCACATGGACCACGCGCCCGAGACCCGCGCCCGGCTGCGCGGACTCGCGGCCGACCTCGGCCTCCTGGCCACCGGGTCCAGCGACTACCACGGCAGCCGCAAGACGTGCGGGCTCGGCGAGTTCACCACCGACCCCGAGATCTACGGCGAGATCACGCGCCGGGCGACCGGCGCGTTCCCCGTGCCCGGGGCGGGCGGAAGCCCGGCCGCCTGACGGCCCGCGCCCTCCCGCGCCCCGTCTCACCTCACCTCACCTCACCACTCCACGGTTCCGTGGCGGTGGCCGCCGTGCCCCGTGCCCGGCGCCGCCGCCGCGGCACCTTCGTACGACTCTCTGCAAGGCCATCACTGTGTTCGACGTCGCCGTCTTCGGATCCCTTTTTCTCACCCTATTTGTGATCATGGACCCCCCTGGGATCACGCCGATCTTCCTCGGCCTGACCGCGGGCCGGCCCGCCAAGGTGCAGCAGCGGATGGCCTTCCAGGCCGTCTGTGTCGCCTTCGGCGTGATCTCGGTCTTCGGTCTGGTGGGCCACCAGATCCTCGACTACCTGCACGTGTCCGTGCCCGCGCTGATGATCGCGGGCGGTCTCCTGCTGCTGCTCATCGCGCTCGACCTGCTCACCGGCAAGACGGACGAGCCGAAGCAGACCAAGGACGTCAACGTCGCCCTCGTGCCGCTCGGCATGCCGCTGCTCGCCGGGCCCGGCGCGATCGTCTCGGTCATCCTGGCCGTCCAGGACGCCGACAGCGTCGGCACCCAGATCTCCGTGTGGTCGGCGATCGTGGCGATGCACGTGGTGCTGTGGCTGGTGATGCGCTACTCGCTGCTGATCATCCGCGTCATCAAGGACGGCGGCGTGGTGCTCGTGACGCGGCTCGCGGGCATGATGCTGTCCGCCATCGCGGTGCAGCAGATCATCAACGGCGTGACGCAGGTGGTCAAGGGCGGCTGAGCCGCGCCGGCACCGGCCGCACACACGAAGGGCCCCCGTACGGATGCCGTACGGGGGCCCTTCGACGTCTTCGTTACGAGGCCGTGGCTTCGGCCGGGCGGATGTAGATGCGCTGGCCGATTGCGGCGGCCTGCTGCACGATCCGGTTGACGGAGGCGGCGTCCACGACGGTGCTGTCCACGGCGGTGCCGTCGACGTCGTCGAGTCGCATGATTTCGAAGCGCATAAGGCTTCTCCCTTCGTCTGGTCATCCTCCTGAAGGAGAACTGCTGTGGTTCCGAACAACTTCTGTGGTTCCGAGGGGTACAACGAGTTGCCCCCTGCAAACATTCCCTACGCTAAGGAAATTTTTCGAGTACCTAATTACTCATGGGTAGCGGGACCGGTTGTGTTCGCTGCGTGACCGGCGGGACACTGGGTTCTCTATGAATGACGCCGATCACAGTGCGGTCGACCCCGGCGCCGTCGACCCCAGCGCAGCCGACATCAGTGCTCAGCTGGAGCGCGCCAACGGCCTGCTCGAACGCGTGCTCGCCGAGGTGGCGAAGACCCCCTCCACGCACGCGATCTTCGTCGACGCCGGGTATCTGTACGCGGCCGCGGGCCGGCTCGCCGCCGGGACCGAGGACCGCCGCGCCTTCGACCTCGACGCCGAGGGCCTGATCGAGGCGCTCATCGACAAGGCCCGCACGATCTTCGCGGACAGCCGGCTGCTGCGCGTCTACTGGTACGACGGGGCCAGGCGGCGCATCCACACCACCGAGCAGCAGTCGATCGCCGAGCTGCCCGACGTCAAGGTCAGGCTCGGCAACCTCAACGCCAACAACCAGCAGAAGGGCGTCGACTCGCTGATCCGCAGCGACCTGGAGTCCCTGGCCCGGCACCGCGCCATCAGCGACGCGGCGCTCATCGGCGGCGACGAGGACCTGGTCTCGGCCGTCGAGGCCGCGCAGGGGTACGGCGCGCGGGTCCATCTGTGGGGCATCGAGGCGGCCGAGGGCCGCAATCAGGCGGAGCCGCTGCTGTGGGAGGTCGACAGCCAGCGCACCTTCGACCTGGAGTTCTTCAAGCCGTACGTCACGCGCCGCCCCGTCACGACGTACGAGGCGGGCGCGAGCGCGCACCGCCCCTCCCGCGAGGACGTCCGGTTCGTCGGCGCGCAGATCGCCGCGAAGTGGCTGTCGGCACGCGGGCGCGAGGCGCTGGTGGGCCTGCTGCCCGGCCATCCGTATCTGCCCGGCTCCGTGGACCAGGAACTGCTGGTGGAGGCGGAGCGCCTGCTGCAGTACTCGCTGCGGGGGCAGTCGGATCTGCGCAGGGCGCTGCGGGACGGGTTCTGGGACCACCTGCAGGCGCAGTACTGAGCCGCGGGCCCCGGTCCGTCCCGGGCCTCAGTGGCGGTCCCAGAAGTCGATCAGGGCCGCGGCCGTCGCCTCGGGGCGGTCGGTGTTGGGGGAGTGCTCGGCACCGGTGATCACCGTGCGGTGGGCGCGCAGTCGTACCGCCATGTCGTCCAGGAGCGGCAGCGGCCAGGTGTCGTCGCGCTCGCCCGAGATCACGTGCTTGGGCAGGGACAGCTCGGCGAGCTCGGCCACGCGGTCCGGCTCCGTGGAGAGCTGCCGGCCGGTCGCGGTGAGCTGCGCCGGGCTGTGCCGCAGCCAGCGGGCGCGCAGGGCCTCGGCGTCGTCCGCGTCGCCGTCGGCCCCCGTCGCCGCCTCCTGCGGGGGCGGCGGCTCCATCGCCTGCATCGCCTGCCACACCTCGTCCATCGAGAGGACCGCGAGGGCGTCCGCCAGCATCTTGGCGCGGGCCTGCTGGGTGGGGGTGATCGCGGCGGGGCCCGAGGACATGAGGGTGAGCGTGGCGTAGGGGCTCGGGTCGATGAGGACGGCGGCGCGGGCGATCTGGCCGCCGAGGGAGTGCCCGAGCAGGTGGAGGCGCGGGGAGTCGGCCGACGCCTCCTCCGGCGCCCCGGTCAGCGCCTCGGTCTGGGCGAGCACGTCACGGGCCAACTCGCCCTGCGCGTACGCGGATGCGTCGGCCGGCCCCGCGGTCTCGTACTGCCCGCGCCCGTCCACGGTGACCGCGCGGTACCCCGCACGGGTCAGCGGCTCCAGGAGGGCGATGAAGTCCTCCTTGCTGCCGGTGAAGCCGGGCAGCATCAGGACGGTCCCTCTGCGCGCGACACCGTCGGCCGGCACCGCGTCGAGGACGGCGAAGTCGCCACGGGCGGTACGAAGGGTGCGCGCGGCGGCACACGGGGGCGGGACGAACGTCGGAGGCCTGCTCATGAGCCGAGGCTAACGGACGGCCGGGTGGTGCCTGCGGTCGTGGGAGGGGCGAGGGCTCGTCTCCGGGTGGGGTCCTTCTTCGGCGGCCCGAGGGAGAAGGGGGGCGGACGTCGGAGCGCGGCCGTGTGACGCGCGAAGGCCCGCCCCCGGGTGGGGGCGGGCCTTCGACGGGAACGTGGCCCCTGGGGGCCGGAGGGTCAGGCCTCCGGGGTCTCCACGGGCTCCGCCTTCTTGCGCGTGCGGCGGCGCGGCGCCGGAGCGGCGGCCTCGGCCTCGGTCGTGTCCGCCGGGGCGGCGGCGGCCTTGCGCGTACGACGGCGGGGCTTCGGCTCCTCCGTCGCCTGCGCCGGGATCCCGGCCTCGGCGGTCTCGACCGCGGCGACGGCCTTCTTGCGCGTACGGCGCTTCGGCTTCTCGGCCTCCGCCTCGGGGGCGTCGGCTCCGGGGGCGTCGGCTTCGGCCACCTTGGCGGCCGCGGTCTTGCGGGTGCGGCGCTTCGGCTTCTCGGCCTCGGCGTCGGCCGTGGCGTCCGGCACGGCCGCCTCGGCGACCTTGGCCGCCGCGGTCTTGCGCGTACGGCGCTTGGGCTTCTCCGCCTCGGCGTCCGCCGGCGCCTCCGGCGCGGTGGCCTCGGCGGTCTCGACCGCGGCGACGGCCTTCTTACGGGTGCGGCGCTTCGGCTTCTCGGCCTCGGCTGCCTCCGGCGTGCCCTCGGCCGTCGCGACGGCGGCCTCCGCCGCCGACTCCGCCTTCTCGACCTTCTCCGCCTTCTCCGCGGTCTTGCGGGTGCGGCGGCGCGGCTTGGCGGCGGGGGCCTCGGCGTCGGTCTCCGGGGCGGTGACCTCGGGGGTCGCGGCCTCGGCGATCGTCTCCGCGGCCTTGCGGGTACGGCGACGGGGCTTCTTGACCGGGGCCTCGGCCTCGACGGCGGCCGGCGCGGGCGCCTCGGCCTCGGTCTCGTCCTTGACCGTCGTGCCCTCGGCCGTGGCCAGGGCCTCCGACGCGCCACTGCGGGTGCGGCGGCGACGGCGCGGGGTGCGCGGCTCGGTCACCTCGGCGACGGGCGCGGCGGCCTCGGTCTCCGGGGCCGCCGGAGCGGTGGCCTCGGTCGAGGTGGCGGGCGTCGTCGCGGTGGAGTCGAGCGGGCTGCCGGCACGGGTACGGCGGCGACGGCGCGGCGTACGAGCGGGACGCTCGCGCTCGGTGGTGGCGGCGCCCCCGCGCGAACGGTCACGGTCCTGGCCACGACCGCCGGAGCGGCCGCCACGGCCGCGCCCACCGGTCTCGCCGAGGTCCTCGATCTCCTCCGCGCCCAGACCCGCACGGGTCCGCTCGGTGCGCGGCAGGACACCCTTGGTGCCCGCCGGGATGTTCAGCTCCTCGTAGAGGTGCGGGGAGCTGGAGTACGTCTCGACCGGGTCGTTGAAGTCCAGGTCGAGCGCCTTGTTGATCAGCTGCCAGCGCGGGATGTCGTCCCAGTCGACCAGCGTGATCGCCGTACCCGACGCGCCCGCGCGGCCGGTGCGGCCGATGCGGTGCAGGTAGGTCTTCTCGTCCTCGGGGGACTGGTAGTTGATGACGTGCGTCACACCGCCGACGTCGATGCCGCGGGCGGCGACGTCGGTGCAGACGAGCACGTCCACCTTGCCGTTGCGGAACGCGCGCAGCGCCTGCTCGCGGGCGCCCTGGCCGAGGTCGCCGTGCACGGCGCCGGAGGCGAAGCCGCGGCGCTCCAGCTGCTCGGCGATGTCGGCCGCCGTGCGCTTCGTACGGCAGAAGATCATGGCGAGGCCACGGCCCTCGGACTGGAGGATGCGCGCGACCATCTCCGGCTTGTCCATGTTGTGCGCGCGGTACACGTGCTGCTTGATGTTCGCGACGGTCGCGCCCTCGTCGTCCGGCGCGGTGGCGCGGATGTGCGTGGGCTGCGACATGTACCGACGGGCGAGGCCGATGACGGCGCCCGGCATGGTCGCCGAGAACAGCATCGTCTGGCGCTTCACCGGAAGCATGTTGATGATCTTCTCGACGTCGGGCAGGAAGCCCAGGTCGAGCATCTCGTCCGCCTCGTCGAGGACCAGGCACTTGACGTGCTTGAGGTCGAGCTTGCGCTGGCCCGCGAGGTCGAGCAGGCGGCCCGGGGTGCCGACGACGACGTCGACGCCCTTCTTGAGCGCCTCGACCTGCGGCTCGTAGGCACGGCCGCCGTATATGGCGAGGACGCGGACGTTGCGCGCCTTGCCGGCGGTCAGGAGGTCGTTCGTCACCTGCTGGCAGAGCTCGCGGGTGGGCACGACGACGAGGGCCTGCGGCGCCTCGGTCAGCTCCTCGGGCCGCGCGCGGCCCGCCTCGACGTCCGCGGGAACGGTGACGCGCTCGAGGATCGGGAGTCCGAAGCCGAGGGTCTTGCCGGTGCCGGTCTTGGCCTGGCCGATGACGTCCGTGCCGGAAAGGGCGACGGGAAGCGTCATCTCCTGGATGGGGAAGGGGTTGATGATGCCGACGGCCTCAAGGGCCTCGGCCGTCTCGGAAAGGATTCCGAGCTCTCGAAAAGTCGTAGTCAGGGCAGTGCCTCTTCTGTGAGACGCGGCGCGAGGCGAACGCTGGGGGTCGTGACCGTGCCGGGACCGCCGGCCGCTTGGGGGGCGGGCCGGGGGCGCGGGACCACTGCCGGCGCTCGAGCGCTCGTACCGCTGAGGTTCCCTCCTCATGCCGCGCGCAGTGGTGCGTGCCGCCTGGAGGGCTGTCGGGTCGGAGCCGATCGGGCCACCGACCGGGCATCCTCATTCGTACGGCCCGTCGAATATTCGGCGGGCGCATTACCACTGTACCCCGGAATCTCGCATGCGTGTCCGGCGAACTCGTCACATGGCCGTCGTCACAGTGACTGACCAGGGACTTACGCCTTACGGCAGGCGGGCTATTGTGCGCTTCATGGAGACGCCTGACACTTCCGCTGAATCCACCCCCGAGCCCACCGGGGTCGCCGCCCAGGACTGGGCGAAAGCTTCCGCCGAGCCCCACTACCGCGCCGCTGTCGTCGACCTCCTCGGAGCGCTCGCCTACGGTGAGCTCGCGGCGTTCGAGCGGCTCGCGGAGGACGCGAAGCTGGCGCCGACGCTCGGTGACAAGGCGGAGCTGGCGAAGATGGCGTCCGCCGAGTTCCACCACTTCGAGCAGCTCAGGGACCGGCTCTCCGCGATCGGCGCGGAGCCGACCGAGGCCATGGAGCCGTTCGTCGCCGCGCTCGACGGCTTCCACCGCCAGACCGCGCCGTCCGACTGGCTCGAGGGCCTGGTCAAGGCGTACGTCGGCGACTCGATCGCCAGTGACTTCTACCGCGAGGTCGCGGCCCGGCTCGACGCCGATACGCGCGAGCTCGTGCTCGGCGTCCTCGACGACACGGGGCACGCCAGCTTCGCCGTGGAGAAGGTGCGGGCCGCGATCGAGGCGGACCCGCGCGTGGGCGGGCGGCTCGCGCTGTGGGCGCGGCGGCTGATGGGCGAGGCCCTGTCGCAGTCGCAGCGGGTGGTCGCCGACCGGGACGCGCTGTCGACCATGCTGGTCGGGGGCGTCGCCGACGGGTTCGACCTCGCGGAGGTCGGGCGGATGTTCTCGCGGATCACCGAGGCGCACACGAAGCGGATGGCCGCGCTGGGCCTGGCGGCCTGATTCGGGCCCTCTGCTCGGGGGGCCTCTGCGCGATGGCCCCTGCGGGTGCGTCGTGGCGTGTCGCGCGGTTCCCCGCGCCCCTTCGGGGCGCTATGCCGGCGCCGACCTGTGGATTCTGCGGCGGGTGGGGCGGAGCAGGAGGGACAGGAGGGCCACGGAGACGGCCAGGGCTCCCGCGAGTGTGGCGGGGGTGTGGCCGGGGCCGAGTGCCGTGTGGGTGATGAACGCGCCGACGAGCGCGCCCCCCGTGCCCGTCGACAGGACGAGGCTGCGCGCGGGCAGCCGGTGTCCCAGCCGGTGCGCGGTGGCCCAGGCCAGGGCGAGGCCGAGCAATGTCGCGCCGAGTGCTTCCAGAATCACGGTGGTGCCCTCCCTCGCGGCCAGGTGCAAATCGGTCGTAGCCGGTCTACCCCAGGCGGTCGGAACACAACCCTCCATGATCGGGCGTTCGCGGCCCGGTCCCGTACAACGCACAAGAACGGCCCGGTGGTTGAGGTCAACCACCGGGCCGTTCCCGCGATCCACGCAGTGCGTCCTACAGGGCGCTGAAGCCCACCTTGCGGGCGGTCGGCTCCCCGAGCTCCACGTACGCGAGGCGGTCGGCCGGAACCAGGACCTTGCGGCCGTGCTCGTCCACGAGACTCAGCAGCGGCGACTTGCCGGTCAGCGCCTCGGACACCGCCTGCTCGATCTCCGCGGCGCTCTGGCCGCTCTCCAGCACGATCTCGCGGGGCGCGTACTGCACGCCGATCTTGACCTCCACGGCTTTGTCCCTCCGACGGTCAGTCTGTGCGCGGCCGTCCGCGCCGTACCAGCACACATTAGCCCGGTGAGGGGACGCGGACGGCCGCGGCCGTGCACGCCGTCAGCGAACACCGCACGGGAACAAAAGCGCGAGGGCTCAGTGTCCTTCGGTGCCGTGCAGCGGGAAGCCCGCGATACCGCGCCAGGCGAGCGACGTGAGCAGCTGCACCGCCTTGTCGCGCGGGACCGTGCTGCCGCTGGCGAGCCAGTAGCGCGCGACCACCTGCGAGTACCCGCCGAGACCGACGGCGAGGAGCATCGCCTCGTCCCTGGGCAGGCCGGTGTCCTCCGCGATGACCTCGCAGATCGCCTCCGCGCACTGGAGCGTCACGCGCTCCACGCGCTCGCGGACCGCGGGCTCGTTCGTCAGGTCGGACTCGAAGACCAGGCGGAAGGCGCCGCCCTCGTCCTCGACGTACGCGAAGTAGGCGTCCATCGTCGCGGCGACGCGGAGCTTGTTGTCCGAGGTGGACGCGAGCGCCGTGCGGACGGACTGCAGCAGCGACTCGCAGTGCTGGTCGAGCAGGGCCAGGTACAGGTCGAGCTTGCCCGGGAAGTGCTGGTAGAGCACGGGCTTGCTGACGCCGGCGCGCTCGGCGATGTCGTCCATCGCCGCCGCGTGGTACCCCTGCGCGACGAATACCTCCTGGGCCGCCCCGAGGAGCTGGTTGCGTCGGGCACGGCGCGGCAGGCGTGTGCCCCGCGGGCGTGCCGCCTCTGTCTGCTCGATGGCTGTCACGCCGCCTCCCAAATCGTCCGATGTGCGGTGTGCGCCGCGCCGCCATCGTACTTTTCGGTAACAGTGATGTGCGCGGTGCGAGCGCAGAATTTCACGGACTGGACCGGCGCAGAAGGGCTCCGCGGCGGTGCGTAGCAGGGCAAATACGGTCAGGTCAGGGCCGGTGCCCCAGCCGTCCCGCGGGTGCCCGGCGGCTTCCCGGCGACGGCGGACTCCCGGCGGCGGTGGGTTCTCGGCGGTGTCAGCGGTAGTCGTCCTCGTCGAGGCTGACGACGCGGGCCTGCTCGGCGAGATCGCCCTCGGCGGCGGCGTCCCGGTCGGCGTCGGCGAGGGAGTCGTCCCCGCTGGGGGCGAGGTCGGCGTGCTGCTCCGCCGCGTCCGCCTCCGGGGCCTCGACGTCCGCCTCGGCCGCGGGCTCCTGCGGGTCGAAGGTGTCGGGATCGGTCGGATCGACGCTCATGTATTCGAGCGTAGGAGACGTACGGGCGAGGCGCTACGTGGTCCGCGTGCGTTCGTCGTGGATTCAAGTGCCATCTGTGACAGCGAACACGTGAACTACCGCGTGATCGTCTCGTAACATTGCCGCATGTCTTCGACCGAGCTGCCGAACCTGCCGGCCACCGCCGTCGCGCCCAGGCCGGGCGCCGTGGCGGTCGCGGAGGGGGAGCGTCTCGACTCGGTCGGGCTTCCAGGGCTCACGCTGAGCGTGCGGTCCCGGCCGCCGGCCCGGCCCGGACTGCCGCCCGCGCTGTACGTGCACGGGCTCGGCGGCTCCTCGCAGAACTGGTCGGCCCTGATGCCGCTCCTCGCGGACGTCGTCGACGGCGAGGCGCTCGACCTGCCGGGCTTCGGGGACTCCCCGCCACCGGACGACGGCGACTACTCCGTCACCGGGCACGCCCGCGCGGTCATCCGCTACCTCGACGCCCGCTCCCGCGGTCCCGTCCACCTCTTCGGCAACTCCCTGGGCGGCGCCGTCACCACGCGCGTCGCCGCGGTCCGCCCCGACCTCGTGCGGACGCTGACGCTGGTCTCGCCCGCGCTGCCGGAGCTGCGGGTGCAGCGCACGGCGGTGCCGACGGGGCTGCTCGCGCTGCCCGGCGTCGCCGGTCTCTTCACGCGGCTCACCAAGGAGTGGTCGGCCGAGCAGCGGGTGCGCGGCGTCATGGGGCTCTGCTACGGCGACCCGGGCCGGGTGACGCCGGAGGGGTTCCACGCGGCGGTGCGCGAGATGGAGCGCAGGCTCCAGCTCCCCTACTTCTGGGACGCGATGGCCCGCTCGGCGCGCGGGATCGTGAACGCGTACACGTTGGGTGGCCAGCACGGGCTGTGGCGGCAGGCCGAGCGGGTGCTCGCGCCGACCCTGCTCGTCTACGGCGGGCGCGATCTGCTCGTCTCGTACCGCATGGCGCACAAGGCCGCCGCCGCGTTCCGCGACTCGCGGCTGCTCACGCTGCCCGACGCCGGGCACGTGGCGATGATGGAGTATCCGGAGAGCGTGGCCACGGCCTTCCGTGAGCTGCTCATGGACACCGCCGAGTCGAGCGCCCCGGGCGCCCGCACGGCTGCGGGGAGCTGAGTCGGGGCGTGGGACGTCACAGTCGCCGGGGTCCGGCGGACACAACTGACAACACCAGCACCTCGGGGACACCGCTTTCGCACGGCGTGGGACCGCAGCCGGGCCCCGGCACGGGCCGCCGCAGACGCTCCGCCGCCCCGGACGGCACGCCGGCGCACGGCACTCCGGCACACGGCACCCCCACGCACGGCACTCCGGCTCCGGGAACGCCTCCGCGGGGGACGCCCGCACAGGGGACCCCTCCGCATGGAACCCCCGCCCCAGGCACCCCGGCAC
>NZ_LIRJ01000222.1 GCF_001419745.1 Streptomyces silaceus
GTGGCGGTGGGGCGGGGCCGGGCTCCTGAGCAGGTGCCCGGCAATAGGGATGTGAATCCACCCGCCGCAGCGTGCTAATCTTCTGGATGTCGGCAGGCGCTCGCACCACACGGTGGGAAGCCCGAAGACAACACCCAATGCGCGGGTGGCGGAATAGGCAGACGCGCTGGATTCAGGTTCCAGTGCCCGCAAGGGCGTGGGGGTTCAACTCCCCCCTCGCGCACCACGAGGAAGCGGTCCTCCTCCGGATGAAAGTCCGGAAGGGGGCCGCTTCTTTTTGTGCCTGGCGGCCGAGTCCTGCCCGGGTCTCCCGCCGTGTCTTCCGCGGATCCCCCTCGCAGTGATGTATGTCACCGAGGTTGTCCACAGGCTCTGACGGGCTTCGGCGAGCGGCGGTACCTTCGAGGCCGGATCCGGCGTCGGGTCCGGGTTCGGTCGGACGGTCGGCGGGGGCGAGGGGCATGGCGGAGCTTGGTGGGGCGGTTCCCGGGCAGCGGGGGCGTCAGCAACGGCCGGCGAAGAGGCCGGGGAAGCAGCCGGGCGGGCGCGGGCCGGTCGACGGGCGGCTTCCGCGGGTGCCGGGGTTCTCCGAGTGGCCCGCGCAGGGCTCTCCCAAGGGCGAGGGCAAGGCGCTGCGGGGGCGGGTGCCCCGGGTCGCGCACGCGGAGTTCTCGGTGGACGACGCCCGGCCCGACCCCGTGGCCGCGGTCGAGGCGGTCAACCACGGCCGGATCGCCGAGCTCACGCCGATACGGGTCGGCAGGATGGCCGCCTCCCCCTTCGCGTTCCTGCGGGGCTCCGCGGGCCTGATGGGGTACGACCTCGCGCGCACCCCGGTGACCGGCATCGGTGCGCAGATCTGCGGGGACGCGCACGCGGCGAACTTCGGGCTCTACGCGGACGCGCGCGGGGGTCTCGTCATCGATCTGAACGACTTCGACGAGACGGTGCACGGCCCCTGGGAGTGGGACCTCAAGCGCCTCGCGGCGTCCCTGGTGCTCGCGGGGCGCGAGGCGGGCGCGAGCGAGGCGGTCTGCGCGGAGGCGGCGATGGACGCCGTCGGGGCCTACCGGCGCACGATGCGGCTGCTGGCGAAGCTCCCGGCGCTCGACGCGTGGAACGCCATCGCGGACGAGGAGCTGGTCTCGTACACGGACGCGCGCGACCTCCTGGGCACCCTGGAGCGGGTCTCCGAGAAGGCGCGGCACAACACGAGCGCCAGGTTCGCGGCGAAGGCGACGGAGCGCGTCGAGGGGCGTGACGGCGCCGAGGGGCGGCGCTTCGTGGACGCGCCGCCCGTGCTGCGGCGGGTGTCGGACGCGGAGGCGGCCTCGGTGGCCGCCGCGCTCGGGGACTACCTGGGCACGCTGTCCGAGGACCGGCTGCCGCTGCTCGCGCGGTACGCGGTCCAGGACGTGGCGTTCCGCGTCGTCGGCACGGGCAGCGTGGGACTGCGGTCGTACGTGGTGCTGCTGCTCGACCACCGGGGCGAGCCGCTGGTGCTCCAGGTGAAGGAGGCGCGGCCCTCCGTGCTGCTGCCGCATCTGCCGGCGGCCGGGTTCACGGTGCCGGGCACGGCGCACGAGGGGCACCGGGTGGTGCTCGGGCAGAAGCGGATGCAGGTCGTGAGCGACTTCCTGCTCGGGTGGACGACGGTCGACGGACTGCCCTTCCAGGTGCGGCAGTTCAGGAACCGCAAGGGCAGCGTGGACCCGGCGGCGCTGGCCGCCGACCAGTTGGACGACTACGGGCGCATGACCGGGGCGCTGCTGGCCCGCGCCCACGCGCACAGCGCCGACCCGCGCCTGATCGCCGGGTACTGCGGGAAGAACGACGAGCTGGACGAGGCGATGGCACGGTTCGCGACGGCGTACGCGGACCGTACGGAGGCGGATCACGCGCTGCTGGTGCGTGCGGTGAAGGAGGGGCGGGTGGCGGCCGAGGCGGGGGTGTGACCGGGCGCTCTTCACTGGCGGCCCCGGGTGGTGGCCTAGGCTGGGCGGGTGACGACCCCGGAAGCCGAGCCGACGCAGCCCGAGACCCCTGAGAGCACGGAGAGCACCGGGTCTTCCGGGTCTTGCGGTCAGGGGGCCGGGGCGGGCGAGCGGCCCGAGGAGCGGCTGGAGCGGGCCGTGCGCGCCGCCGAGCAGGCGCTGATCGAGTACGAGATCGCGCTGGAGACGTTCCGCGTCGAGGTGGAGAACTTCTCCCGGCTGCACCACCAGAAGCTCGGCCCGATGTACGCCAGGCTCGACGAGCTGGACGCGCAGATCGCCGAGGCCACCGCGGCCCGTACGGGCGACCCCGAGGACCGGCGCAAGGCCGAGGAGGCGCGGGCACGGGTCATGCCGATGCCGGGCGTCGAGGAGCTGTTCCACGGCTGGATGGACGGGGAGGGCCTCTACCCCGAGGCCGCCGCGATGCTGACCGATCAGTCGGTGCGGCCGCCGCAGCGGGTGCGCCCCGGCGAGGAGGCCCGCAAGCTCTACCGCGAGCTGGTCCGCGAGGCGCATCCGGACCTGGCGCAGGAGGAGAGCGAGCGGCAGCGGCGCGAGGAGTTCATCACGCGCGTGAACGCCGCGTACGCCCGTGGTGACGAGGCGCTGCTGCGGGAGCTGTCCGAGGAGTGGGCGGCGGGGCCGGTGCCCGCGGAGCAGCGGCTGACGCGCAGCGAGGAGCTGTACGCCAGGCTCGAATGGCTCGCCCAGCGCAAGGAACTGCTCTCGGTACTCGCCAAGGAGCTGGAGGAGAGTGCGATCGGCGGGATGCTGCGCCTGGCGCCGGACGACCCGGACGCGCTGCTCGACGAGATCGCCGAGCAGCTGCTCGCGCAGGTCGCCGAGCGTGAGGCGGAGCTGGAGCGGTTGACCGCGTAGCCCGTCCGGTAGCGTCGGGGGCATGGTTTTTGGTTCTCACGTGCCCACGGTCGGCGTCGACGATCTCGCGAGCGGCGACTTTCTGCTGGATGTCCGGGAGGACGACGAGTGGCGGGCGGGTCACGCCGCGGACGCCCTGCACATCCCGATGAGTGAGTTCGTGGCGCGGTTCGGCGAGTTGACCGAGGCGGCGCCGCAGGACGGCAGGGTCAATGTGATCTGCCGGTCCGGCGGCCGTTCCGCCCAGGTCACCATGTACCTCGGCCAGCAGGGCATCGACGCGGTGAACGTCGCCGGCGGCATGGAGGCCTGGGCCGCCGCCGGGCGCCCCGTCGTGGACGACCAGGGGCAGCCGGGCGCCGTCCTCTAGGGACTTCTCAGGGGCTCGCTGAGGGACGCACTCAGGGACGCACTCAGGGACGCGCCGGGGCCGGCCCCGTAGGTCCCGGGGGCCGGCACTCAGCCGAGGGCGTGGGCGGCCAGCAGGTCGCCGAGCGTCTCCTCGTGCGCCGCGGCGGGGCCGAGGGAGAGCTCCAGCTGCTTGGCCCAGGCGTGGTAGCGGTGCAGGGGGTAGTCGGTGTCCGCGCCGAAGCCGCCGTGCAGGTGCTGGGCGGTCTGCACCACCCTGCGTACGCCGTCGGACGCCCAGATCTTGGCGACGGCCACGTCTCCCGCCGTGGGCAGGGCGCCGTCCGCGGCGGTGCTGATGCGCCAGGCGGCCTGCCAGAGGGTGACCTCCATGGCGCGCAGATCGATGTAGCGGTCGGCGGCCTGCACCGCCACGGCCTGGAACGTGGCGACCGGGAAGCCGAACTGCTCGCGCTTGCTGGTGTATTCGCCGGTCATGGCGAGGACGCGCTCGCCGAGGCCGAGGGCGAGCGCGCAGGTGCCGGTGGCGAGCAGGTCGCGCAGCCGGTCCCAGGCGCCGTCGGCCTCGATGACGTCGGACGCGGCGATGCGGACGGCCGACAGACGCAGCTCGCCGAGTCGTTCGCCGCTGGTGGAGAACTGCTCGGCGATGGTGAGGCCCTCGTGGCCGCGCGGCACGAGCGCGAGGACCGCGTGGCCTTCGGGGGTGTGGGCGGGGACGACGACGAGGTCGGCGTTGTGCGCCCAGGGGACGGCCGACTGGAGGCCGTCCAGGACCCAGCTGTCGCCGTCGCGCTGTGCGGTGACGGCCAGTTCGGCCGGGTCGTGGCCGGTGCGGCCGTTCGCCGCGACGGTGAGGACCAGCTCGCCGCGCGCGGCCCGGGGCAGGATCCGCCGCCTCAGCTCCTCGCCGCCGTGGGCCTCTACGGCCCAGGAGGCGGCGCTGTTCTCGAGGAGCGGCACCCGCGCGAGCACCTTCGCCGACTCGCGCAGCACCAGGCACAGGGCGATGGCGTCGAGGCCCACGCCGCCGTGCTCGGAGTCGACGAGCACGCCCAGCAGGTCGGAGTCGGCGAGCCGGGACCACAGGGCGCGGTCGAAGTCCTCGGCGACGGCTCCGGGGGTGAGGGCGGGGCTCGGCACGCCGTCCGGCGCGACGCCCGCGAAGAGCGCCTTCGCCGCCTCGACCACGGCCTGCTGTTCCTCGGTGAAGGTGAAGTCCACTGCCTGTCCTCCCGCGCACCGGCCGACCGACGAATCCGTCGCCACTTCTGCCTCTTCGCATCTGACGGTCCGTCAAGATAGAACAGGTTCTATGGGAAGGGAACAGCGAGGCGCGGCCCAGGGGAGGCGAAGGGTCAGCGGTCGAAGTCCAACTCCACGGTGTCCGTGGCCGGATGGGACTGGCACGCCAGCACATAGCCGGCCTCCGTCTCCTCCGGCTCCAGCGCGAAGTTCCGGTCCATCCGCACCTCGCCCGAGACCCGGAAGGCCCGGCACGTGCCGCACACCCCGCCCTTGCAGGCGTAGGGCGCGTCGGCGCGGTTGCGCAGCACCGTCTCCAGAAGCGTCTCGCCGTCCCGCACGGGCCAGGTGCCCGAGCGTCCGTCCAGGGTCACCGTCACCGTGCTGTGCGCGGGCGCGGGGGACCCGGAGGGCGCCGAGGCGGCGGTCGTGACGACGTCGTCCACGTGGAAGATCTCCTCGTGGATCCGGCGGCGGTCCACGCCGAGCGCGCGCAGCGTCCGCTCCGCGCCCTGCACCAGGCCGAACGGCCCGCACAGGAACCAGCCCGCTATCTCCTCCACCGGCAGCAGTGCCGGCAGGAGCCGGGTCAGCCGCTCCTCGTCGAGCCGTCCGGAGTCGAGGCCGGCCTGCTGCTCCTCCCGGGAGAGCACGGTCACCAGCTGGAAGCGGTCCGGCCAGCGGTCCTTGAGGTCGGCCACCTCCTCCAGGAACATCGTCGATGCGGCGGTGCGGTCGCTGCGGATGAGGCAGAAGTCCGCCTGTGGTTCGCGCTCCAGGAGGGTCGTGACGATGGAGAGCACCGGGGTGATGCCGCTGCCGCCGACGACCGCCGCATAGCGGCCGGGGGCCGGGTCCAGCGTGAAGCGCCCGGCGGGCGTCATCACGTCCAGCTCGTCGCCGACGGCGATCTCCTTGAAGGCGTACGTGGAGAAGGCGCCGCCCTCGACGAGGCGCACACCGACCCGCAGTGTCCCGGGCTCCCCCGGGGTGTCCGGGCGGGGTGCCGGGGAGCAGATCGAGTAGGTGCGCCGGATCTCGGTGCCGTCGGCGAAACGGCGGACGGCGAGGTGCTGGCCGGGGGTGAACCGGAACTCCTCGCGCAGCGGGGCCGGCACGTCGAAGGTCAGCGTCACGGAGTCGTCGGTGAGCCGGTCGACCGCCGCTACCCGGAGCGGGTGGAAGCGGGCCATCACAACTCCTTGAAGTGGTCGAAGGGTTCACGGCAGGAGGCGCAGCGGCGCAGCGCCTTGCAGGCCGTGGACGAGAAGCGGCTGAGCAGTTCGGTGTCGGTCGAGCCGCAGTGCGGGCAGCGGATCGACAGGCCCAGCGGGACGGGTCCTTCCGCCGGGTGGGAGCGCGGGGGCGCGATGCCGAACTCGGCCAGTTTGCGGCGGCCTTCGGCGCTGATGTCGTCCGTCGACCAGGCGGGGGAGAGAACCGTGCGCACCGAGACCTCGGCCATGCCGCGGTCGTGCAGGACCTGCTCGATGTCGGCGCTCATCGCCTCTATCGCGGGACAGCCGGTGTACGTCGGGGTCAGCTCCACGTCGACCCTGCCGGGGGCGAGGACGCGCACGCCGCGCACCACGCCGAGCTCGGCCAGGGTCAGCACGGGCAGCTCGGGGTCGGGCACCGAGCCCGCGAGGGCCAGGAGCTCGGCCTCCAGCGCGGTGGGCGCGGCCGTCACCATGACGCCCCCGGGTGGCTGCGGTGCAGGTGCTGCATCTCGGCGAGCATCCGGCCGAACGACTCGGTGTGCAGGCCCTGGCGCCCCGCGCCCGCCGCCCAGGCGCCGGTCTGCGGCCCGGTGGGGACGGTCAGCGTGGCGCGCTCGACGACCGAGGTGACCGAGGCGGTCCAACTCGCCCGCAGCTCCTGCTGGTCCACGTCGATCCCGGCCACCGGCTGGAACATCTCGCCGGTGAACCGCCACAGCGCGTCGAGGCCGCGCTGCATGCGCTCGTGGCTCTCGGCCGTGCCGTCGCCGAGCCGCAGGGTCCACTGCTCGGCGTGGTCCTGGTGGTAGGCGACCTCCTTGACGGCCTTCGCGGCCAAGGGGGCGAAGGCGCCGTCGCCGGCCGCCAACGCGGCGTACAGCAGGGACTGGTAGGTGGAGAAGTAGAGCTGGCGGGCGATGGTGTGGGCGAAGTCGCCGTTCGGCTGCTCGACCAGCTGGAGGTTGCGGAAGGCGCGCTCCTCGCGGAGGTAGGCCAGCTCGTCCTCGTCGCCCGCCATGGAGAGCAGGACGCGGGCCTGGCCGAGGAGGTCGAGGGCGATGTTCGCCAGGGCGACCTCCTCTTCGAGGACCGGGGCGTGTCCCGCCCACTCGCCCAGGCGGTGGGAGAGCACCAGGGCGTCGTCGCCGAGGGCCAGGGCGGGCAGGGCCGGGGCGTCGGGCGCGGTGGAGGCGGTCACAGGTGCTTCACCCCCTCCGGGATGTCGTAGAACGTCGGGTGGCGGTAGGGCTTGTCGCCCGCGGGCTCGAAGAAGGAGTCCTTCTCGTCCGGCGAGGAGGCGGTGATCTCGGCGGAGGGCACGACCCAGATGGAGACGCCCTCGCTCCTGCGGGTGTACAGATCGCGGGCGTTGCGCAGGGCCATCTCCGCGTCCGGGGCGTGCAGGCTGCCCGCGTGGGTGTGGGAGAGCCCGCGACGGGAGCGGACGAACACCTCCCACAGCGGCCATTCGGTCGAGCTGCTCATGCTGTCGCCTCTCCGTGCTTCTCGCCGTGCTTCGTCGCGTACGCGGCCGCGGCCTCGCGGACCCAGGCGCCGTCCTCGTGGGCGCGGCGGCGCTGGGTGATCCGCTGGTCGTTGCAGGGGCCGTTGCCCTTGAGGACGTCCCAGAACTCGGTCCAGTCGATGGGGCCGAAGTCGTGGTGCCCCCGCTCCTCGTTCCACACCAGGTCCGGGTCGGGGAGCGTCAGGCCGAGGGACTCGGCCTGGGGGACGCAGATGTCGACGAAGCGCTGGCGCAGCTCGTCGTTCGAGTGGCGCTTGATCTTCCACGTCATCGACTGCTCGGAGTGCGAGGACTCGTCGTCCGGCGGGCCGAACATCATCAGGGAGGGCCACCACCAGCGGTTCACCGCGTCCTGGGCCATGTCGTGCTGGGCCTGGGTGCCGCGGCTGAGGGCGAGCAGCGACTCGTACCCCTGGCGCTGGTGGAAGGACTCCTCCTTGCAGACGCGGACCATCGCGCGGGCGTACGGACCGTAGGAACAGCGGCACAGGGGGACCTGGTTGGTGATCGCGGCGCCGTCCACCAGCCAGCCGATCGCGCCGACGTCGGCCCAGGTCAGCGTCGGGTAGTTGAAGATCGAGGAGTACTTCTGGCGGCCGGAGTGCAGCTTGTCGAGCAGCTCGTCGCGGCTGGCGCCGAGGGTCTCGGCGGCGCTGTAGAGATACAGGCCGTGGCCGGCCTCGTCCTGCACCTTCGCCATGAGGATCGCCTTGCGGCGCAGGGAGGGCGCGCGCGTGATCCAGTTGGCCTCCGGCTGCATGCCGATGATCTCGGAGTGCGCGTGCTGGGCGATCTGGCGGACCAGGGACGCGCGATAGGCGTCCGGCATCCAGTCGCGCGGCTCGATGCGCTCGTCGGCGGCGACCGCCGCGTCGAAGGCGGCCTGGTGCTCCGCGGTGCGCGCGGCCATGGACGCCGCGTCGTCCGGCTCCGTCCCCGCCGCCTGGTGTGCGGCTGCTGTCGCCATCTCGGTCCCCCTCGACCCTGGGCTCGACCCTGAACCTACCGACCGATCGTTCGGTTCGTGGAATTCAATGGTGCGGCGCGCCGCCATAAGGTGTCAACCCTGTGGATAACTTCACGGACGCTGTGCGCGGCGGTCGGGCCTGAGTACCGTTCCGGCGGCAGGGTTCGGTGCGGGAACGGGGAACGGGGCGCGATGGACGGGTACGAGAAGGACTCCGGCGGCACGCCCGCCGGACCTGACGAGCCCGGCCCGCCGGCCGAGCCCGGACCAGAGGACGGACCCGGGAGCGGACCAGAGGACAGTCCCGGACCAGAGGACGGCCCCGGGAGCGGACCGGCCGGCGGACCCGAGCCGGCCCTCTCCGCCGAGCCGGAGCCCCGCATCGGGGCCGAGCGGGAGCCTCGCATCGAGGTCGGGGCGGACCCCCGCGTCGGGGATGAGCCGGACCCCCGCGCAGGCATCGCCGGGCTGAAGCTCGGGCCCCAGATCGTCGCCGCGTGCGCCCTGGCCGTCATCGCCGCGGCCGCCTGCATCCACGTGGCGATGCTCTTCCTGCACGTCGCGCCCTCGAACACCCTGACCAAGCAGCACGGCGACCTCGTCGACGAATGGATCTACCCCGAGTTCGAGCAGAACTGGAAGCTCTTCGCGCCCAATCCGCTCCAGCAGAACGTCGCGGTGCAGGCCCGCGCGGAGCTCCGTACGGCCGAAGGGGGCGTGCGGACCACGCACTGGTACGACCTCTCCGCGCAGGACGGCGCCGGCATCGACGGGAACCTGCTGCCCAGCCACACGCAGCAGAACGAACTGCGCCGGGGCTGGGACTTCTACGTGGGATCGCACGACGCGCAGAATCGTCCCGTCGGACTGCGGGGCCAGCTCTCCGAGGAGTACGTGCGCCGCATCGCGTACATGCGGCTGGAGCGGGAGGCGCCCGGCAAGAAGGGCGACGAGATCGCGCGGGTGCAGCTGCGCTCGAAGACCACGAACGTGCGGCCGCCGAAGTGGAGCGAGGAGAAGGTCTCCGCCAAGCCGGTCTACCGGGTGCTCCCCTGGTGGTCGGTGACGCCCGACGACCTGCCGCTCGCGGACGCGAAGGGGAGTGACCGGTGAGCCGGATCGAACGCCCGCTGGCACAGGGGCTGAGCAAGGTCACCGGATTCGCCCTCGGTCCGTACCAGACCGCGGTGATCCGCATCGGCTTCTCCGCCACCTGGCTGTTCTTCCTGCTGCGCGAGTTCCCGCACCGCCATGAGCTCTACGGGCCCGACGGCCCGTGGAACTGGGACATGGCGCAGCAGCTCATCTCGAGCAACCACGCCTTCACCGCCCTGATGTGGTCCGACGGGCGGATCTGGTTCGAGGCCGTCTACGCGCTGGCGATGCTGAGCAGCGCGCTGCTGATGATCGGCTGGCACACGCGCGCGATGTCCGTGCTGTTCATGATCGGCGTGCTGTCGCTGCAGAACCGCAGCATCTTCATCGGCGACGGCGGCGACAACGTCATCCACCTGATGTCGACCTACCTGGTCTTCATCCGGTGCGGTCAGGTCTGGTCGCTGGACGCGAGGCGGGCGGCACGCGCGCGCGGGGAGGAAGCGCCGGACCGGGTGGGGCCCGTCCTGTGGTGGGTGCTCGGGCTCGGTCTGTCCGCCGTGACGTTCATGGGCGAGCTCGACGCCAAGTGGCTGGTGTTCTTCTGGGGGCTGTGGCCGGCGCACGGCCTGTGGTGGCTGGCGGTGCGGCACGCACCGCGCGGCGAGCTGCGCAAGCTCCTCGACGTCGTGGCCAACATGGCCCACAACGCGGGCCTCCTGGTGGTCATGGTCGAGGCCTGCCTGATCTACGCGACGGCCGGTTGGTACAAGATCCAGGGCAGTCGCTGGCAGGACGGCACGGCCGTCTACTACCCGCTGAACCTCGACTACTTCTCCCCGTGGCCCGCCCTCTCCGAGCTGCTCTCGTCCCACGGCATCATGGTGATGCTGGTGACGTACGGGACGGTCGCCGTGCAGGTGGCCTTCCCCTTCACCCTCTTCAACCGCCGGGTCAAGAACGTCCTGCTGGCCGCGATGATCGTCGAGCACGCCGTGATCGCGGTGGTCCTGGGGCTGCCGTTCTTCTCGCTCGCGATGATCGCGGCCGACGCGGTGTTCCTGCCGACGTCGTTCCTGCGGCGGCTGGGCGGTTGGGCGGCACGCGCGCGTGGAGGCGTGGTTTCCCGCCTGCCGCTCTCCCGGGTGCCGCTCCCCCGCGTCCGCCGTGCCGACCGCTTCGACCGTCCGGCGGGCGAGGACGCGGTGCCGGACCAGCGCGCCGCGGGGGCAGGTGACGGCGCCACGGGGACGAGTCAGCGCGCCGCGGGGACGGACGAGGGCGTGCGCGAGGGCCGGAACGGCGACGGCAATCCGGGCCCGGAACCCACCGAGCAGGCGCGCGTAGGCTTCACTCCATGAACAGGACGGACGGGGCGGACCAGCCGGATTCCGAGGGCGCCGTACGCGTCTGGCGCGGGCTCGCCGACACCTCCGTGCTGCTCGACGGCTTCCACGCGATCAAGCACGCGCTGCGCTTCGGCGCGCGGGTGCCGGTGGCGCTGACCAGCGACCGGGCCGGTGTGCTCGCGCTCGCCGACGACCTCGCGCCGGATGTGCGGGAGGCGCTCGACGGGCTCGTGGTGCAGGTCCCGGACGAGCGGCTGCGCGTCCTGGTGTCGCGGCTGCACCCCACGGCGGTGGCCGCCCTGGCTGTACGCCCCGCGCGCGAGGGCAACCTGGCGGCGCTGGGGCGCCTGCCGAGGACCGCGCCGGTCGTCGTGCTCGACGACCCGCGCAATCTCGGCAACGCGGGGGCGGTGATCCGGCTCGCCGCCGGCTTCGGGGCGACCGGGGTCGTCACGACCGGCACGCTCGACCCTTGGCACCCCACCGTCGTACGCGGCGGGGCGGGCCTGCACTTCGCGACGGCCGTGGAGCGCATGGACGTCGCCGAGCTGCCGCCGGGCCCGGTCTTCGCGCTCGACGCCGAGGGCGAGGACATCCGGGGGCTGAAGCTCCCGGACGACGCGGTGCTCGCCTTCGGGTCCGAGCGCAGCGGCCTGTCGGCGGCGCTGCGGGAGCGCGCCGACCATCTGGTGTCGCTGCCGATGCGTCCGCAGGTCTCCAGCTACAACCTGGCGACGAGCGTCGGCATGGCGCTCTTCCACTGGTCGACGGGCAGGCCTCCGGGGCCGGAGGCCTGAACCCGCCGCGCGTCCGGTCAGGCGTCCCTGCGGATCTCCACCACACGGAAGCGGTTGGCCACGAACGCGCCGTCGCACAGCGCGGCGTTCGCCGCCGGGTTGCCGCCCGAGCCGTGGAAGTCCGAGAACGCCGCCGTCTGGTTCACATAGACGCCGCCCGTGAGGTTCAGGGACAGCTGGGCGCACTCCTCCAGGCAGGTCTCCTCCACGGCGTCGGAGATCTCCTGCGAGGTCGTGTACGCCCCGACGGTCATCGCTCCCTTGTCGCGCACCGTGCGGCGCAGCAGCTCCACCGCGTCGGCCGCCGAGTCGACGGCGACGGCGAAGGAGACCGGGCCGAAGCACTCGCTGAGGTAGGCCGCCTCGGCGTCCGGCTTCGCGCCGTCCAGCTTGACGATCACCGGGGTGCGGACCACGGCGTCCGGGAAGTCGGGGTTGGTGATCTCCCGTGAGGCGAGGGCGACTTCACCGAGTCCGGCGGCCGCCTCCAGGCGGGCCTTCACGTCCGGGTTGACCAGCGCGCCGAGGATGCCGTTCGCCCTGGCGTCGTCGCCGAGCAGGCCGCTCACGGAGGCCGCGAGGTCGGACACCACCTCGTCGTACGACTTCGCGCCCGCGTCCGTCCGGATGCCGTCGCGCGGGATCAGGAGGTTCTGCGGGGTGGTGCACATCTGGCCGCTGTAGAGGGACAGGGAGAAGGCGAGGTTGGCCAGCATTCCCTTGTAGTTGTCCGTCGACTCGACGACGACCGTGTTGACGCCGGCCTTCTCCGTGTAGACCTGCGCCTGGCGGGCGTTGGCCTCCAGCCAGTCGCCGAACGCCGTCGATCCCGTGTAGTCGATCAGCTTGATCTCGGGGCGCACGGCGAGGGTCTTGGCGATGCCCTCGCCGGGCCGCTCGGCCGCCAGGCACACGAGGTTCGGGTCGAAGCCCGCCTCGGCGAGGACCTCGCGGGCGATGCGGACCGTGAGCGCGAGGGGCAGCACCGCGCGCGGGTGGGGCTTGACCAGGACCGGGTTGCCGGTCGCGAGCGAGGCGAACAGGCCCGGGTAGCCGTTCCACGTGGGGAAGGTGTTGCAGCCGATCAGGAGCGAGACGCCGCGCGCCACGGGCGTGAACCGCTTGTTCATCGCGAGGGGGTCGCGCTTGCCCTGGGGCTTGGTCCACTCGGCGGCGTCGGGGGTGCGGGCCTGCTCCACGTACGCGTACGCCACGGCTTCCAGGCCGCGGTCCTGGGCGTGCGGGCCGCCCGCCTGGAAGGCCATCATGAAGGCCTGGCCGCTGGTGTGCATGACCGCGTGCGCGAACTCGTGGGTGCGGGCGCTGATGCGGGACAGGATCTCCAGGCAGACCATCGCGCGCACCTCGGCGCCCGCGTCGCGCCAGGCGCGCATTCCGGCGCGCATGGCCGGCAGCAGGGTGTCGATGTCCGCGTGGGGATACGTGATCCCCAAGTCGGGTCCGAACGGCGAGACTTCGCCGCCCACCCAGTCGTCCGTGCCGGGCTGGCCGAGGTCGAAGCGGGTGCCCTGGACGGCGTCGAAGGCGGCCTTGCCCTCGGGCAGGCTCAGACTGCCGTCCTCGCCGTACGCCTTGGGGTGCTCGGGGTGCGGGGACCAGTACGCGCGCGTGCGGATGGTCTCCAGCGCCTGGTCCAGGGTGGGCCGGTGCTTGGCGATCAGGTCGTGAGCGGTGAGTTCGGCGGCCATGGAGGACCAACTCCTCGTCGGTCAGCTCTTCGTCGAGCTGGCGCCCTGGGCAGGGACGGTGGGCAGGGACGTACAGACAGAGCTAGAGTAACCGAACGATCGGTCGGGACAAGGGGGTCCGTCAAACCTGTGGACAACTTCTCCACGGCCACCCCCGAACCCCCCGGCCGCCGGGCCGTGCGGGAGGATCGCGAGCATGACAGCACTCGAGCTCACCAGCGCCGTTGCCGTGGTCGGCACCGGGACCATGGGACAGGGCATCGCCCAGGTCGCCCTGGTCGCGGGCCACCCCGTGCGGCTCTACGACGCCGCGCCCGACCGCGCGCGTGCGGCGGCCGACGCGATCGGCGCCCGACTGGACCGGCTCGTCGAGAAGGGCAGGCTCACGCCCGAGGACCGCGCCGCGGCGGCCGGCCGGCTCACGGCGGCCGAGAGTCTCACGGAGCTCGCCGGCTGCGGCCTGGTCGTCGAGGCGGTCCTGGAGCAACTGGACGTCAAGCAGCGCCTGTTCCAGGAGCTCGAGGAGATCGTCGACGAGAGCTGTCTGCTGGCCACCAACACCTCCTCCCTGTCCGTGACCGCCGTCGCGGGCGGCCTGCGCGTGCCGGGCCGGTTCGTCGGCCTGCACTTCTTCAACCCCGCGCCGCTGCTCCCCCTCGTCGAGGTCGTCAGCGGCTTCGCGACGGACGAGGCGACGGCCACGCGCGCGTACGAGACCGCGAAGGCCTGGGGCAAGACCCCGGTGCGCTGCGCGGACACCCCCGGCTTCATCGTCAACCGCGTCGCGCGGCCCTTCTACGCCGAGGCGCTGCGCCTGTACGAGGAGCGCGTCGCCGACCCCGCCACGATCGACGCCGTCCTGCGCGAGTGCGGCGGCTTCAGAATGGGCCCCTTCGAGCTCACCGACCTCATCGGCCAGGACGTCAACGAAGCCGTCACGCGCTCCGTGTGGGACTCCTTCTTCCAGGACCCCAAGTTCACGCCCTCGCTCGCCCAGCGGCGCCTGGTCGAGTCGCGCCGCCTCGGCCGCAAGTCCGGGCAGGGCTGGTACGCGTACGGGGACGACGCCCCGCGCGCGGAGCCGCACACCGCGGAGCCCGCGAAGGCACCGGAGTCCGTCGCCGTCCACGGGGACCTCTTCCCGGCGGACGCGCTGCTCGACCTGATCGGGCAGGCGGGCATCCGCGTCACGCGCGCGGAGGGCGTGCCGAGCTCTCCCGGTTTCCTCGAACTGCCCGGCGGCACACGGCTCGCCCCGGCCGACGGGGCGGCCGCCGACGCCGCGGCCGGGCCCACCGTCCACTTCGACCTCGCGCTGGACTACCGGGCCGCCACCCGGATCGCCCTCTCGCCGTCGGGCAGGGTGGACGAGCGGGGCCTCGCGGAGGCGGTCGGTCTCTTCCAGGTGCTCGGCAAGAAGGTCAGCGTCATCGGGCACGCGCCGGGCATGATCGTGGCCCGTACGGTGTGGATGCTCGTCGACTTCGCCCTCGACGCCGTGGGACGCGAGGTGGCGGCCGCCGAGGACGTCGACACCGCCATGCGGCTCGGCGTCAACTACCCGCTCGGCCCCGTCGAATGGGGCCGCCGCCTCACCGCGTACCGCGTGGCCGAGGCGCTGGACATGCTCAACGACGAGTACCCCACCGGGCGCTACGCGCCCTCCCAGGCCCTGCGGCGCCAGGCCGTGCGAGAGGAGTACTCATGACCACCGCCCGGCGGGACACGTACACCCCGGAGACGCTGCTCGGCGTCGCCGTCCGGGTCTTCAACGAGCGTGGCTACGACGGCACCTCCATGGAGCACCTCTCCAAGGCGGCCGGCATCTCCAAGTCCTCGATCTACCACCACGTGTCGGGCAAGGAGGAGCTGCTGCGCCGCGCGGTGAGCCGGGCGCTCGACGGGCTCTTCGGGATCCTCGCCGAGGAGCACGCGCGCGTGGGCAGTGCGGTGGAGCGCCTGGAGCACGTCACGCGCCGCACCGTCGAGGTGCTGGTCGCCGAACTGCCCTATGTGACGCTGCTGCTGCGCGTGCGCGGCAACACGGACACCGAGCGGTGGGCCATGGAGCGGCGCAGGGAGTTCGACCAGCAGGTGGCCCAGCTGCTCAAGGAGGCCGTCGCGGACGGCGACCTGCGCTCCGACGTCGAGCTGCGCCTGGCCACCCGGCTGCTCTTCGGGATGATCAACTCCATCGTCGAGTGGTACCGGCCGGAGAGCCGCGGTGCCGCCAACGGCCAGCAGATCGCCGACGCCGTCGTGCAGTTGGCCTTCGCGGGGCTGCGCACCACCCGCTGAGACGCGCGGGCCGGCCCGCGCGGGCGTGTCGGCCCCCGGCCCGCCGTCCGCCGGGCCGGGGCGTCAGTTCTCCGGCTCCAGGTCGTCCTCCTCGAAGACCAGCAACGTACGCGTGCTGAGGACTTCGGGGATGGACTGCAGCCGGGTGAGGACCAGTTCGCGCAGGGCGCGGTTGTCCGGCGTGTGGACGAGGAGCAGTACGTCGAAGTCGCCGCTGACCAGGGCGATGTGGGAGGCGCCTGGGAGTGTGCGCAGATGTTCGCGCACCGTGCGCCAGGTGTTCTGGACGATCTTGAGCGTGATGTACGCGGACGCGCCCTGGCCCGCGCGCTCGTGGTTGATCCGCGCCCCGAACCCCCGGATGACGCCGTCGTCGATGAGGCGGTTGATGCGCGCGTAGGCGTTGGCCCGTGACACATGGACGCGTTCGGCCACGGAGCGTATCGAGGCGCGACCGTCCGTGTGCAGGATCTGCAGGATGTCGCGGTCGATGGCGTCCAGGGGCCTGGGTTCGGGCCGGGACTCGGAGCGGAGTTCGGGGCGGTGCTCCGGGCGGAACTCGGGCCTCGGCTCGGGACGGTGTTCGGGGCGGGGGTCCGAACGGTGCTCGGTGCGGGGCTCCGGACGAGCGTCCGGACGGTCGCAGTCGCGTCGGTCGGCCATTCGTTCAGATGCCATGTCCCCCCGCCTCCCTACCATGGACGTACTGCATCCATACCAAGCTGTGCAGAACCGTTTGTCCACAGCCTGGAGGTGCCTGTAGCCAAAATGTGCCGACGACCGAACAATCGGTTGGTGAGGCGCATCACATCGCCGTGCCTCTTCTGCCGCTCCCACGAGGAGACCGCTTCCCCCAGGAGGTGCCGTCATGACGGTCATGGAGCAGCGGGGCGCCTACCGGCCCACCCCGCCTCCCGCTTGGCAGCCCAGGACCGACCCCGCGCCGCTCCTGCCGGACGCGGAGCCGTACCGCGTCCTCGGCACCGAAGCGGCGGAGAAGGCCGATCCGGAGCTGCTGCGCCGGCTCTACGCGGAGCTGGTCCGCGGTCGCCGGTACAACACGCAGGCGACGGCTCTCACGAAGCAGGGCAGGCTCGCGGTCTACCCCTCCAGCACGGGGCAGGAGGCGTGCGAGATCGCCGCCGCGCTCGCCCTGAGGGAGCAGGACTGGCTCTTCCCCAGCTACCGGGACACCCTCGCGGTGCTCGCCCGCGGCCTCGACCCCGTGGACGCGCTGACGCTGCTGCGCGGCGACTGGCACACCGGCTACGACCCGCGTGAGCACCGCGTCGCGCCGCTGTCCACGCCCCTGGCGACCCAGCTCCCGCACGCCGTGGGCCTCGCGCACGCCGCCCGCCTCAAGGGCGACGACGTGGTCGCGCTCGCCATGGTCGGCGACGGCGGCACCAGCGAGGGCGACTTCCACGAGGCGCTGAACTTCGCGGCCGTGTGGCAGGCGCCCGTCGTCTTCCTCGTGCAGAACAACGGCTTCGCGATCTCCGTGCCGCTCGCCAAGCAGACCGCCGCCCCCTCCCTGGCCCACAAGGCCGTCGGGTACGGGATGCCGGGACGCCTGGTGGACGGCAACGACGCGGCCGCGATGCACGAGGTCCTCGTCGAAGCGGTCTCCCGCGCGCGGGAGGGCGGTGGCCCGACCCTCGTCGAGGCCGTCACGTACCGCATGGAAGCCCACACGAACGCCGACGACGCCACGCGCTACCGCCACGACACCGAGGTCGAGGCCTGGCGCGACCACGACCCGATCCTGCTCATGGAGCGGGAGCTGACGGAGCGCGGACTCCTGGACGAGGACACGAAACGGCAGGTCGCCGACGACGCGGAGGCCATGGCGGCCGATCTGCGCGAGCGGATGAACCAGGACCCCGTACTGGACCCGATGGACCTCTTCACGCACGTGTACGCCGAGCAGACCTCCCAACTGCGTGAGCAGGCGGCACAGTTGAAGGCGGAGCTGGAGGCCTCGCAGGAGGCCGAGGAGGAAGCACGATGACCACGGTCGCGGCGAGGCCCGCCACCAAACCGGCCACCATGGCGCAGGCGCTCGGACGCGCACTGCGCGACGCGATGGCCGAGGACTCCTCGGTGCACGTCCTGGGCGAGGACGTCGGCGCGCTCGGCGGGGTCTTCCGGGTCACCGACGGGCTCGCCGCGGAGTTCGGCGAGAGCCGCTGCACGGACACGCCGCTGGCCGAGGCGGGCATCCTCGGGACGGCCGTCGGCATGGCGATGTACGGTCTGCGGCCCGTCGTCGAGATGCAGTTCGACGCGTTCGCCTACCCCGCCTTCGAGCAGCTCGTCTCGCACGTGGCGCGGATGCGCAACCGCACGCGCGGCAAGCTGCCGATGCCCATCACCGTCCGCGTGCCCTACGGCGGCGGCATCGGCGGCGTCGAGCACCACAGCGACTCCTCCGAGGCGTACTACATGGCGACGCCGGGCCTGCACGTCGTCACGCCCGCCACGGTCGCCGACGCCTACGGCCTGCTGCGCGCGTCCATCGCCTCCGACGACCCGGTCGTCTTCCTGGAGCCGAAGCGCCTGTACTGGTCCAAGGCCGGCTGGAACCCGGACGCGCCCGAGACCGTTGACCCGATAGGCCGCGCGGTGGTGCGGCGCTCCGGCCGCAGCGCCACGCTCATCACGTACGGCCCGTCCGTGCCCGTCTGCCTGGAGGCCGCCGAGGCCGCGCGCGCGGAGGGCTGGGACCTCGAAGTCGTCGACCTGCGCTCGCTGGTGCCCTTCGACGACGAGACGGTCGCCGCGTCCGTACGGCGGACCGGGCGCGCCGTCGTCGTGCACGAGTCGGGCGGCTTCGGCGGCCCCGGCGGGGAGATCGCCGCGCGGGTCACCGAGCGGTGCTTCCACCACCTGGAGGCGCCGGTGCTGCGGATCGCGGGCTTCGACATCCCGTATCCGCCGCCGATGCTGGAGAAGCACCACCTGCCGGGCGTCGACCGGATCCTGGACGCGGTCGCGCGGCTGCAGTGGGAGGCGGAGAGCTGATGGCCCAGGTGCTCGAATTCAAGCTGCCCGACCTCGGGGAGGGGCTGACGGAGGCCGAGATCGTCCGCTGGCTCGTCGAGGTCGGCGACGTGGTCGCCGTGGACCAGCCGGTCGTCGAGGTCGAGACGGCCAAGGCGATGGTCGAGGTGCCGTGTCCCTACGGAGGCGTGGTGACGGCCCGCTTCGGCGACGAGGGAACGGAACTGCCCGTGGGAGCGCCGCTGCTGACGGTGGCGGTGGGAGCGTCGGCGGAGACGTCCACCGGTGCGGACGTCGGGACGTCTGCCGGGACGTCTGCCGGGTCCGGGCGGGCCCCGGAGGAGCCCGCCGAGCGGGCGCTGCAGACGGCCGAGGAGGAGTCCTCGGGGAACGTCCTGGTCGGATACGGCACGGCGGCAGCCCCCGCGCGCCGCAGGCGGCTGCGGCCCGCACACCCGGCCGCGCCGCGGCCCCCGGCCCCGGCCCTGGCTCCGGAGCCCGCCGCCCCTTCGGCGGCTCCCGGCACGCTCCCCGCGCGCGGGGACGGTCCCGTGCCGGTGATCTCCCCTCTCGTACGCAAGCTGGCGCGGGAGAACGGCATCGACCTGCGCGGCCTCGCGGGATCCGGTCCTGACGGGCTGATCACGCGCGCCGACGTCGAGGTGGCCGTCGTCGCGGTCCGGAGCCGCGCTATGGCCGGTGCGACGACCGACGACGAGGCCCGCCGCGCCGAGGAGCGCATGCGCGCGGTCAAGGAGGCGGCCCGCGAGGACGAGGAGCTGATCCGCCTGGGCCGCGCCGAGGAGCGCCACCAGGTGGCGGCCGGGCAGGAGCCCGCGCGCGCGGGCCTGGAGTCCCGCCACGCGCTGACCGGCATCCGGGGGCTCGTCGCGGACAAGATGTCCCGCAGCCGCCGCGAGATACCGGAGGCCACCTGCTGGGTCGACGCCGACGCGACCGAACTGCTCGCGGCCCGCAGGGCCATGAACGCGGCGACGACCGGGCACGACGGCCAGAAGGTGTCGCTGCTCGCGCTGTTCGCCCGCATCGCCGTGGCCGCGCTGGAGCGCTACCCGATGCTCAACTCCAGCGTGGACATGGAGGCGCGCGAGGTGCGCCGGTTCGCCGACGTCCATCTGGGCTTCGCCGCGCAGACCGAGCGCGGCCTGGTCGTGCCCGTGGTGCGGCACTCCCAGGCGCGGACGACCGCGTCGATCAACGGCGAGCTGATCCGGCTCACGGAGAAGGCGCGGGCCGGGACGCTCTCCCCCGGGGAGCTCACGGGAGGGACCTTCACGCTCAACAACTACGGCGTGTTCGGCGTCGACGGCTCCACGCCGATCATCAACCACCCCGAGGCGGCGATGCTCGGTGTGGGCCGGATCGTGCCCAAGCCGTGGGTCCACGAGGGGGAGTTGGCGGTGCGGCACGTGGTCCAGCTGTCGCTCACCTTCGACCACCGGGTCTGCGACGGCGGCACGGCGGGCGGCTTCCTGCGCTACGTGGCGGACTGCGTGGAACAGCCGGTGGTGCTGCTGCGGTCGGTGTGAGCGAAGGCCTCGCGGGCGGCGCGGGCGGGACGCTTTCGACCGTCGTGGGCGGGACTCTCGCGGCCGGCGCGGGCGGGACTTACGCGGGCGGCGCGGGCGAGGCCCTCGGGGCTGAAGGCGGACGGGGCCCCTCGGGCGCCGGTGACCGCCTCCGCTGCCCGACGTGACGTAAGTCCCCTGCCCGAAGGGCCTTTCGCGGGGGTGGCAATGATCCTCCGTGCGCCCATACTCGGGGGATGACCGCGAACGAAGCCGGCCCGTACGACGCCGGCGCGTACGACGCCGTCGTGCTCGCCGGGGGCGGCGCCGCACGGCTCGGCGGCGCCGACAAACCCGGGGTGCGCGTGGGCGGCCGGGCGCTGATCGACCGCGTCCTCGCGGCCTGTTCGGGCGCCGGGACGACGGTCGTCGTGGCCGATCCGCGGCCGACCGCGCGGCCCGTGGTGTGGGCCCGCGAGGAGCCCGCGGGCGGCGGCCCGCTCGCCGCGCTCGACGCCGGGCTCCGGCGCACGGGCGCGGAGCTGGTGGTGGTCCTCTCCGCAGATCTGCCGTTCCTGGGCGCGGAGACCGTGGCCCGTCTGCTCGCCGCGGTGCGCGAGAGCGGCGCGGACGGGGCGGTCCTCACCGATCCCGACGGCCGTGACCAGCCGCTCGTCGCCGCCTATCGCAGCGCCTCGCTGAGGCGGGAGACGGCGGCGCTCGCGAACGAGGACGCGGACGGCCGGGCAGGTGGGCGATCCGGAACGGGCGGGGACGTGGACGGCCGGCCCGGCGGGCTCGCCGGGCTCCCGCTGCGGCGGCTCACCGCGCGGCTCGACCTCGCCCGGGTCGCCGACCCCGTCGCGGCCTTCGACTGCGACACCTGGGACGACATCGCCGCCGCTCGGGCGCGCATCAGGGAGCATGGGCACGTGTTGGATGAATGGATTTCCGCAGTCAAGGACGAGCTGGGCATCGAACTCGACGTCGATACGGCCACCCTCCTCGACCTCGCCCGTGACGCCGCGCACGGCGTGGCCAGGCCCGCGGCGCCGCTGACCACGTTCCTCGTCGGCTACGCGGCGGCGCAGGCCGCCGCGCGGGGCGAGGCGGCCGACGGTCCCGCGGCGGTGGCCGAGGCGTCCCGCAGGGCGGCGGCGCTGGCGCTGCGCTGGGCGGACGAGGACCAGCCGGACCCGAAGACGACCGCCGACGCCGACGCCCCCTCCGCCACCACGCCGGACGCCACCCCCGGCACCACGCCGGACGCCGCGTCCGACGCCACCCCACGCACCGGGCCGGACGCCGGATGACCGGGCAGCCCGCGCCGGAGGCCGAGTTCGACGAGGCCCTCGCCCTGGTGAACGAACCCCGTGCCGGGCACGACGGCCGTACGAGCGGCCCGCGCCCGGCACCGTCTTCCGCACCGTCCGCACCGGCGGCACCGTCGGCAGGGATGCCGACACCGGCCCCGGGGACGTCGGACCCGCAGTCCTCCGATGCCGCCGCCGATCCCGCCGCCGCACCCCTGTCCACGGCGCCGGGCCCCGGTCAGGAGCCCGGCAAGGCCGGCGGAGCGCGCCAGGACCGGCACCGCGACATCACCGCCTGGCCCGCCGCCCGCGCCCGCGCCGCGCAGGCCGCGCCCGGACCGGCGGCCGAGCCCGCCCCCGTCCCCCTGGAGCGCGCCCTCGGCCTGATCCTCGGCGCACCGCTCACCGCCCTCACCGACCTGCCGTCCTTCGACACCTCGGCGATGGACGGCTGGGTCGTCGCGGGCCCCGGCCCCTGGGACGTACGCGCCGAGGGGATCCTCGCCGGCCACGCGCGGCCGGACGCGCTCGTCGACGGGGAGGCCGTGCGCATCGCGACGGGCGCCCGCATCCCGCACGACGCCACCGCCGTGCTGCGCAGCGAGCACGGGCAGATCGACGACAAGGGCAGGCTGCACGCCCTGCGCGAGGTGGTGACCGGCCAGGACATCCGCCCGCGCGGCCAGGAGTGCCGCTCCGGCGACCGCCTCCTGCCGCCCGGCGCGCAGGTCACGCCCGCCGTGCTGGGGCTGGCCGCGGCGGCCGGGTACGACACGCTGTCGGCGGTCCGCAGGCCCCGTGTCGAAGTCCTCGTCCTGGGCGACGAGTTGCTGACGGAGGGGCTCCCCCGCGAGGGCCTCATCCGGGACGCGCTCGGCCCGATGCTGCCGCACTGGCTGCGCGCGCTCGGCGCCGAGGTCACCGGCGTCCGGCGGCTCGGCGACGACGCCGAGGCCCTCCACAAGGCGGTCACGGAGTCCGCCGCCGACGTGATCGTCACGACGGGCGGCACCGCGTCGGGGCCGGTCGACCACGTCCACCCGATCCTGGACCGCGTCGGCGCCGAGCTGCTCGTGGACGGTGTCGCGCTGCGGCCCGGCCACCCGATGCTGCTGGCCCGCATCCGGCCCGGACAGCACCTCGTCGGGCTGCCCGGCAATCCGCTCGCCGCCGTCTCCGGGCTGCTGACGCTGGCCGAGCCCCTGCTGCGTACGCTCTCCGGGCGCCGCGCGGCACCGGCGTACACCGCCGCCATAAGGGACGACGTGCACGGTCATCCGTACGACACCCGGCTCGTCCCCGTCGCGCTGCGCGGCGACGACGCGGTGCCGCTGCACTTCAACGGCCCGGCGATGCTGCGTGGCATCGCGGCGGCCGACGGCCTCGCGGTGGTGCCGCCGGGCGGCGCGAAGCCGGGCCAGGAGCTGGAGATCCTCGATCTCCCCTGGGCCCTGGCCGCCGAGGGTGGAGAGTGTTTCACGTGAAACTTCCCGGCCACGATGCCATCGCCCGCCATCCCGACGAGCACCACACGACGCACCGGATCAAGCTGCCCCAGCGGCAGGTGGTCCGGCCGTTGCGGCAGGTCACGCGCCGGCTGCTGATGGCCCTGCTGGTGCTCGCGCTGACGACCTGCATCGTGTGGCTCGACCGCGAGGGCTATCACGACAACTCGGACGAGAGGGTCGACTTCCTCGACGCCGCGTACTACGCGACGGTGACGCTCTCCACCACCGGATACGGCGACATCGTCCCGTATAGCGACAGCGCCCGGCTCACCAACATCCTGTTGATCACGCCGTTGCGCGTGCTCTTCCTGATCATCCTGGTCGGCACCACCCTTGAAGTGCTCACGGAACGGACGCGCGAGGAATGGCGTCTGTCCCGCTGGAGGTCCAACTTGCGTGAACACACTGTCGTCGTCGGCTTCGGCACCAAGGGCCGCTCGGCGATCCAGACCGTCTGCGCCACCGGTCTGAAGCCGGAGCAGATCGTGGTGGTCGACCCCAGCGCGAAGGTCGTCGACGCGGCCACCGCGGAGGGCTTCGCGGGGGTCATCGGCGACGCGACGCGCAGCGATGTGCTGCTCCGCGCGGAGGTCCAGCGGGCCCGCCAGATCATCATCGCGACACAGCGCGACGACACGGCCGTCCTGGTCGCGCTCACCGCGCGGCAGCTGAACCGCGGGGCGAAGATCGTGGCGGCGGTGCGCGAGGAGGAGAACGCGCCGCTGCTCCGCCAGTCCGGCGCCGACGCCGTGATCACCAGCGCCAGCGCCGCGGGCCGGCTGCTCGGTCTCTCCGTGCTCAGCCCGAGCGCGGGCATGGTCATGGAGGACCTGATCCAGCAGGGCAGCGGCCTCGACCTCGTCGAACGGCCGGTCATAAAGGCCGAGGTGGGCAAGGGCGTCCGGGAGACGGAGGACCTCGTCGTGAGTGTCGTACGCGGGCACCGGGTGCTCGGCTACGACGATCCGGCCGTCGGGAAGCTGGAGTTGACGGACCGCCTGATCACGATCGTGCGGGCCACGCCGCGTACGCCGGTCACCCCGGACCTGAAGCCGCTGCCGCCGAACTGAGGTTTCGCCGGTGCGGGGCCCGCCGCCTCGTACCGGCACCCGCCGCCTCGTACCGGCACCCGTCGCCCCGTACCGGCACCCGCCGCCCCGTACCGGCACCCGTCGGCCGTGGACCGGCACGAGTAGCCTCGGCCGCATGTATGCGATCACGATCCCCGAACCCGGCGGCCCCGAAGCGCTCGTGTGGGCCGAGGTCCCCGATCCCGTGCCCGGCGAGGGCGAGGTGCTCGTCGAGGTCGCGGCGAGCGCCGTGAACCGCGCCGATCTGCTGCAGCGCCAGGGCTTCTACAACCCGCCGCCCGGCGCCTCCCCGTACCCCGGCCTTGAGTGCTCGGGCCGGATCACCGCGCTCGGCCCCGGCGTCTCGGGCTGGGCGGTCGGCGACGAGGTGTGCGCGCTGCTCGCGGGCGGCGGGTACGCGGAGCGGGTCGCCGTTCCCGTCGGCCAGCTGCTCCCCGTGCCCGAGGGCGTCGACCTCGTCACGGCGGCCGCGCTGCCCGAGGTGACCTCGACGGTCTGGTCCAACGTCTTCATGATCGCCCACCTCCGCCCCGGCGAGACGCTGCTCGCGCACGGCGGATCGAGCGGCATCGGCACCATGGCGATCCAGCTCGCGAAGGCCGTCGGCGCGAAGGTCGCCGTCACGGCGGGCAGCAAGGAGAAGCTGGAGTTCTGCCGGGAGCTGGGGGCGGACGTCCTCATCAACTACCGCGAGCAGGACTTCGTCGAGGAGGTCGAGCGGGCCACGGACGGGGCGGGCGCGGACGTCATCCTCGACAACATGGGCGCCAAGTACCTGGACCGGAACGTGCGGACGCTCGCCGTCAACGGACGCCTCGCCATCATCGGCATGCAGGGCGGCGTCAAGGGCGAGCTGAACATCGCCACGCTCCTCAACAAGCGGGCCGCCGTCACGGCCACGTCGCTGCGGGGGCGCCCGGCCGCCGAGAAGGCGGCGATCGTCGCGGCGGTGCGGGAGCACGTGTGGCCGCTGATCGGCGGGGGCCATGTGCGGCCCGTCGTCGACCGGACGCTGCCGATGGCCCAGGCGGGGGCGGCGCACCAGGTGCTCGAGGAGAGCGGGCACATGGGCAAGGTGTTGCTCACGCGGTAGCGGGTGGCGCGGGGCGCCGGTGCGGGAGTCTTCTGCCTGACCGTGCCTGCCTGTGCCTGACCGTGCCTGACCGCGCTCGACCGTGCCTGGCTTGTGCCTGCGGGCCGCCTGTGGCTGGTCGCGCAGTTCCCCGCGCCCCTTTGGGGCGCCTCCTCACCGAGGTGTACCGAGATGCCGGATGTGCCGCATTGTGTGACGCTTGTCAGCGGTGCGGCGATCCGTTTCGATCTTGGCGACCCGGTAGCGGGAGGGGGCCTGTGCGGTGACTCTTTCCCGGTCGAGGCGGCTGGCCCTCGCGGTCGCCGCGCTCCTCGCGGTGCTCGTGGCGGTCGTCCCCGACCTCGTCCCGTACGCCGCCGCGTCGCCCCCCAAGGGCCCGGTGACCACCGTCGACGAGACGTCCCGGGCCGGCAGCCGTCCCGGTGAGGGCCGCGACCGGCCGGGCCGCGCCGAGTCCCTGCCCGCGCTCCCGCTCCCGTCGGCGCACACCCCCACCCCGACGC
>NZ_LIRJ01000223.1 GCF_001419745.1 Streptomyces silaceus
GAACGGGGCCGGTATCAGCCTCGCACGCGGGCGGGGCCGGTGCGGGGCGGCCGACCGGAGTGCACCTCCCGTGCGACGGCGAGCGGGAGGCCGAGCCCGGCCGGATCGGTGGCGGGGCGGCCCCAGCCGACGGTGACGGCGAGGGCGTGCCGGGCGCGGTTGACGGTGACGGAGGTGAGGGAGGTGTGCGGGGTGCCGGACATGGCGGCCTCCTGGGGTGGACGTCGTACGGAGATCAGGTCTTCGAGCCCGACCGCAGCTTGCCGAGGTCGTCCTTGACCGTGTTGATCGGGATGGCGAAGCCNNNATCGCGGAGTTGATGCCGATGATGTTGCCGTTCATGTCGATGAGGGCGCCGCCGGAGTTGCCGGGGTTGAGCGAGGCGTCGGTCTGGAGCGCCTTGTACGTGGTCTTCGACGAGCCGGTGTCGCCGTTGAACTGCTGCCCGCCGAACTCGAACGGCCAGCCGCCCTGCGGGTCCTGCGGCTGCTGCCCCTCGTCCGTGGAGACGGTGACGTCGCGGTCGAGCGCGGAGATGATGCCGCTGGTGACGGTGCCGGTCAGGCCCTCGGGGGAGCCGATGGCGACGGCCTCGTCGCCGACCTTGACGTTGTCGGAGTTGCCGAGGGTCGCGGGCTTGAGCCCGGAGGCGTCCTTGAGCTGGATGAGCGCGAGGTCCTTCTTGCTGTCGGTGCCGACGACCTCGGCGTCGTACGTCTTGCCGTCGTTCGTCCGCACCTTGATCGAGGTGGCGCCGGCGATGACGTGGTTGTTGGTGATGATCTCGCCGTCGCTCTTGGTGATCACACCGGAGCCGGTCGACTTGCCCTGGCCCGTGGTGGCGCTGATCTCGACGATGCTCGGGCTGACCGCCTCGGCGACCCCGGAGACCGTGCCCTTCTTGCTGGTCGGCACGACGTCCGTGCTGGTGGCGGAGGTGCCGCTGTCCCGGTCGGTGAGGGTCTGTACGGCGTAGGCGGTGCCGCCGCCGACCGCGGCCGCCGCGATGGCGACGGCGGCGAGCAGGGCGACGGGGCCCTTGGCGCGGCGGCGCCGCTCGGGGGCGGGCGGCTGAGGTGCTTCCGGTGCGAAGGCGGGCGGGGGCGGGTACGCGCCGTGTGCGTACGCGCCCTGCGTACCGCCGTGGTGCACAGGCGCTGACGACTGCTGCTGGGGGTACTCGCCGCTGGGGCGGAAGGTCTCGGTCATGTCATTGAGACTGTCCGGCGTACATGAGAAGCGGCTGAGTACGTCCTGAGAAGCCCGGCAGAAGTGCGTATGCCCGATATAAAGCCAGGTCCGCGGGCGGAGCCGGGGCTACTGGCAGCCGCAGGACTGGCGCACCACGAGCCGGGACGGGAACAGCTTCAGCCGCTCCCGGCGCGACCCGGCGACCCGCAGCCCGTCGTCCAGGACCAGGTCGACCGCCGCACGGGCCATCGCGGGCCGGTCCGAGGCCACCGTCGTCAGCGGCGGGTCCGTGAGTCCCGCCTCCTTGACGTCGTCGAAGCCGGCGACGGCCAGCTCGCCCGGCACGTCGATGCGCAGCTCGCGCGCCGCCCGCAGCACACCGATCGCCTGGTCGTCCGTGGAGCAGAAGATCGCGGTGGGCCGGTCGGGCCGCGACAGCAGTTCGAGGCCCACCTGATAGGCGTCGTAGCGGTTGTACGGGGCCTCGAAGAGCCGGCCCTCCACCGAGCGCCCGGCCTCCCGCATCGCGCGCCGCCAGCCCTCGACGTGGTCGGAGACGGGGTCGCCGACGGTCGGCGTCTCGGCGGTGCCGCCGACACAGGCGACGTACTCGTGGCCGTGCTCAAGGAGGTGCCGGGTGGCGAGCTGGGCTCCGCCGAGGTCGTCCGTGACGACCGCGACGTCGTCGATGGCCTCGGGGCGCTCGTGCAGCAGCACCACGCGCGCGTCCCACGCGTCGATCTCGGCGGCGGCCTGGTCGGTCAGACCGTGGCTGACCAGGATGAGGCCGGAGACCCGCATGCCGAGGAAGGCGCGCAGATAGTGGGTCTCGCGCTCCTCCACGTAGTCGGAGTTGCCGACGAGGACCATCTTTCCGCGCTCGGACGCGGCCTGCTCGACGGCGTGCGTCATCTCCGCGAAGAACGGCTGGCGCGCGTCCGGCACGATCATGCCTATGAGGTCCGTGCGGCGGGACGCCATGGCCTGGGCGACCCGGTCCGGGCGGTAGCCCAGCTCCTTGATCGCGGCGAGGACACGCTCGCGCGTGGCCGGGGCGACCGGCCGGGGTCCGTTGTTGATGACGTAACTGACGACCGCGGTCGAAGTACCCGCAAGTCGCGCCACGTCATCCCGAGTCACCTTGGCCACGCGCGGAGTCTACGCGGATGGAACTACCGCTGGGCAGGGCGTACGGCAGCTTCCTTGGGTGCGGGCTTCCCGGCGGGCACCCGCGCGGGCGCCGCGTCCTTCGGCGCGCCCTCGGCCTTGGGGGCCGCGGCCTTCGCCGCCGCCTCGTCGGCCTCGCGCTCGACCTTCTCCGGAGTGACGAAGCGGTAACCGACATTCCGGACGGTTCCGATCAGCGACTCGTGCTCGACGCCGAGCTTCGCCCGCAGCCGCCGCACATGCACGTCGACCGTGCGGGTGCCGCCGAAGTAGTCGTAGCCCCAGACCTCCTGGAGCAGCTGGGCCCGCGTGAAGACCCGGCCCGGGTGCTGCGCCAGATACTTGAGCAGCTCGAACTCCTTGAAGGTCAGGTCCAGGACCCGGCCCTTCAGCTTCGCGCTGTACGTCGCCTCGTCCACGGACAGGTCGCCGTTGCGGATCTCCATGGGGGAGTCGTCGGCGGTGATCTGCTGGCGGCCCATCGCCAGGCGCAGGCGCGCCTCGACCTCGGCGGGGCCCGCGGTGTCGAGCAGGACGTCGTCGACGCCCCAGTCCGCGGTGACGGCGGCGAGGCCGCCCTCGGTCACGACGAGGATCAGCGGACAGCCGGGTCCGGTGGAGCGGAGCAGCTGACAGAGGCTGCGCACCTGCGGGAGGTCGCGGCGGCCGTCGACGAGGATGACGTCGGCGCCGGGGGTGTCGACGAGGGCGGGGCCCTCCGCCGGGGCGACGCGCACGTGGTGAAGGAGCAGGCCGAGGGCGGGGAGCACCTCCGTCGACGGCTGGAGGGCATTGGTCAGGAGCAGCAGAGAGCTCATCGCGCCCCACCTGCCCGGGTCGTCCATCGTTCGTGCACGGTTCGCTCGCCCATAACGTCGGTTCCTCCTTGGTCCCTGCGGAGGGGGTCCCCCTGCTCCTTCAGAGCTTGGGGGCGTTTGCGGCACTGCTTCGTACGGTGCCCCCGGGGCCCGCGCCCGGGGCCGACGAGCGCCGTCGTATACAGCGCTCCCGAAAGCACAAAAGGACCCGGGGGCTTCGCTGCCCGGATCCTCTGCGCAGCAGAATAGCCGACATGGGTTCCGGTCCGGCAGGTCAAGCGGCGCGATCTTCTGTGCCTCCGATCACTCGGGGGCAGGGTCGCGTTCAGCAGCGCGCAACGCTTCGTACAGACGACGGGGTGGCCATCGAGGCCGTCCACGACCCCGGGCCCGACCCCGCGGGAGAGCTCGCGATCGTGGTCGCGCACGGGATCACGGGGCATCTGGCGCGACCGCACGTGCGGCGCATCGCGGGCGTCCTCGCCCAGCGTGCGGGCGTGATCACCTTCTCGTTCCGGGGGCACGGCGGCTCCGGCGGGCACTCCACGGTCGGCGACCGCGAAGTGCTCGATCTGGCGGCGGCGGTGACGTGGGCGCGCTCGCTCGGGTACGCGCGCGTGGTCACCGTCGGCTTCTCGATGGGCGGATCGGTCGTGCTGCGGCAGGCAGCGTTGCACAGGGGGCGCACGGAAGCGCGCGCCGACGCCGTGGTCGCGGTGAGCGCCCCGGCCCGCTGGTTCTACCGCGGGACCGCGCCGATGCGGCGGATCCACTGGCTGGTGACGCGTCCCGCGGGCCGTGTCGTCGGCCGCCTCGGTCTCGGGACGAGAATCCACCCGCACGAGTGGGACCCCGTGCCCCTTTCGCCGGTCGAGGCCGTCCCCCTCATCGCGCCGACGCCGCTGCTCGTCGTGCACGGCGACCGTGATCCGTACTTTCCCGTCGACCACCCCCGGATGCTGGCGGCGGCCGCCGACGGAGGGGCGGAGCTGTGGCTGGAGGAGGGCATGGGGCACGCGGAGCACGCGGCCTCCGACGACCTCGTCGGGCGGATCGCCTCCTGGATCACGGCATCATGGACGTCGGCAATCGCCGAGGAGACGTCGGCGACAGCAGCCGAGGAGACATCGGCAACCGCCGACTGAAAGGGGAGTCGCATGGTGAACGGCACCATTCGCTACTGGGCCGCCGCCAAGGCGGCCGCGGGCGTCGCGGAGGAGCCGTACGCCGCGGTGACGCTCGCCGACGCGCTGGAGGCCGCCCGCGAGCGGCATCCCGGCGAGCTCGTCCGGGTCCTGCAGCGCTGTTCGTTCCTCGTCGACGGCGATCCCGTCGGGACCCGCGGGCATGAGACCGTACGGCTGGCCGAGGGCGGCACGGTCGAGGTGCTCCCGCCGTTCGCAGGAGGATGAGCGCCATGTCCAATCAGCCGTACGAAGGGTATGACCCGTACCAGCAGCAGTACGGGCAGCAGCAGTACGGGGAGCCGCAGCCGTACGGGGAGCCGCAGCACCAGCAGCAGCCCCAGCACCACCAGCCGCAGCCGCAGTACGGGGAGAACCCGTACCCCGAGCAGCAGCAGTACGCCGCGCCCTACCCGGACCAGGGCTACTACGCCGAGCCGCAGGCCCAGGCCCAGCCCCACTCCCAGCAGTACGCCCAGGACCCCTACGCCCAGCAGTGGCAGGGGCAGACGTGGGAGACGTCCGTGCAGCCGGCGCCGCCCGCGGCGGACTTGACGGAAACCGCCTACCTGCCGCAGCAGAACGCCGCCTACGGCCAGTCCCTGCCCCCGGAGACCCCGTCGAACGTGCCGCCGCAGACCCATCCGGAACCCGGCACCGGGGGCATGGCCGCGCAGGCCTCCGCCCCGGACCCGGCAGCGGCGTCCGGCGGACCTTCGGACGCGGCCTCCGGCGGCCCGTCCTACGGACCCGCCACCACCACCGGCAACCCGCGCATAACGGACGCCCAGCGCGCCCGCGCCGAGGGCCGCTCGCCGATCATCGAGCCCGGGATGCAGCCCGCCGCGCTGACCGCGCTGCTGGCGCTGCTGCTCGCCGGGGGCGCCGCCGTCGGGCAGTACGCGCTGCTCGTACCGCTGGTGATCCTCCAGGCCGTGACCGCCGCCGGCTGGTTCCGGCTGAACGGCATGTGGCCGGCCCGGCAGGGCATCGCCCTCGCCTTCCTCGGCGGCGTCGTCGCCGACGTGGCCCTGCTCGGCGTCGGCAAGGAGCACGCGCCCGCCGCCATCCTCGGCACCCTCGGCGTCTGGGTGCTGCTGGTGCTCGTGCTGCAGCTGCGCAGCCACGCCGGTGCCGACGAGCGGATGTACGGGCTGATGGCCACCGTCGTCTCCGCCGCGCTCGCGATCATCGCGACGGGGCATCTCGCGGCCGCGTCCGACGCCGTGACCGTGGGCTCCGTCGGGGTCGCCGTCGCGATCCTCGCCCGTGCGCTCCCGCTGCCCACGCCGGCCTCCGTGGCCGTCGCGCTGCTCGCGGCCGCCGGTGCCGGTGTCGCGGTCGGCGGCATGACGGACTACGGCAGCAAGGGGGCGCTGCTCGCCCTCGGTGCCGGGGCCTGCGCGGTGGTCGGGCACCGCGTCGCCAGCTACGACTACCCGTCCCGGTTCGTGCACATGACGGCGGGCGTCGCGCTGCCGCTCGCGGCCGCCGCCCCGGCCGTCTACGTCCTGGGCCGTGCCATCGGCTGATCGTCACAGGTGATCGACAGGTCCCCGGCCGGGCTCTCCGGCCGGGGACCTGTCCTTTAGGCTCGCGGAACGACAGCCGAAGGCGGGGAACCAAGGTGGGGGAACACCGGACATGAGCAAGCGCGCCGTACGAATACTGCTGGTCGTCGTCGTGATCCTGGGGGGCCTCTTCGTGGCGGCCGACCGGCTCGCCGTGAACTTCGCCGAGAGCGAGGCGGCGGACAAGCTGCGGTCCGGCGAGGGGCTCGGCGAGACGCCCGACGTCTCGATCAAGGGCTTCCCCTTCCTCACCCAGGTCGTCGGCGGCGAGCTCGACGACGTCGAGGTCGGCATCAAGAACTACGACGCCAAGTCGGGTTCGGACTCGATCCGCATCGCCGATCTGACCGCCCACATGAAGGGCGTGAAGTTCTCCGGTGACTACAGCTCCGCGACCGCGGCGACCGCCTCCGGCACCGCGCGTGTCTTCTACGACGAGCTCCTGAAGGCCACCGAGTCCGAGCCGGTCAAGCTGCCGCTGGGCGCCGAGGGCAAGGTCGTGGGCCTCTCCGACGGCGGCAACGGCAAGATCAAGGTCGAGGTCGAGGTCAGCAAGGGCGGCGCGAAGCTGCCGAAGCCCGTCCACGTGCTCAGCTCGGTCCGCGTCGAGGGCGACACCATCAAGGTCCACGCCGACCGGATCCCGAAGAACCTGGACGTCCTCGGCGTCTCCATCCCGCTGCCCGAGGGCATGGTCCGCGACGTCACCGACTTCGAGCAGAAGATCGACGACCTGCCGGCCGGGATCGAGCTGGAGAAGGTCGAGGCGGCGCCGGACGGCGTGGACATGTCCGTGACGGGCACGAACGTCAGCCTGACCGGCTGACACACCCCGGCCGCCGGGCCGGCGCTCTCCCGCCCGGCCCGGCCGAGGAACCGGAATCTCCGGGCGCGTCCGCAGTACGAGACACAGGCGTCCGGCGGGCGGATGCGGCGGCGACCGCACCCGGCCCGGCGCGCCTCCGGGGCGGCTCCGGGCTTCAACAATTCCCACTATGTGGATGATCGCGTCTCACCATGCGGAGCACCGGTGACACAGGCGCCCCTCCGTCCCTACGATCGGACGCATGCAACGACAGGCGGATCTCACGAAGCGGCGGGCAGTGGACCTGTGCCGCGTCGCCGCCATGCTCTGTCGCACCTTCTAGCGGGAGCTCCCACTCCCGTGTTCCCCAGGCCTGTCGACGTCCATCCGACCGGCCGCACCGCGCCGTACGTACGCCACCCGTGCCTCCCCGCACCACCGGCCCGTACCGGCCGCCCCCTCGTGCACCGCAGCACAGCCGCACCGCCGCAACTGCCCCGGAGGAGAGAAGCATGAGCCGCAGCGACGTCCTGGTAGACGCCGACTGGGTCGAGGCCCACATCGAGGACCCGAAGGTCGCCATCGTCGAGGTCGACGAGGACACCTCGGCGTATGACAAGAACCACATCAAGAACGCGATCCGCATCGACTGGACCAAGGACCTCCAGGACCCGGTCCGCCGTGACTTCGTCGACCAGGAGGGCTTCGAGAAGCTCCTGTCGGCCAAGGGCATCGCGAACGACACGACCGTCGTCCTCTACGGCGGCAACAACAACTGGTTCGCCTCGTACGCCTTCTGGTACTTCAAGCTCTACGGCCACCAGGACGTGAAGCTCCTCGACGGCGGCCGCAAGAAGTGGGAGCTGGACTCCCGCGACCTGGTCGACGGCGCGCAGGTGCCGAACCGCCCCGCCACCGAGTACAAGGCCAAGGCCCAGGACACCTCGATCCGCGCCTTCCGCGACGACGTCGTGGCGGCCATCGGTTCGAAGAACCTGGTCGACGTGCGCTCGCCCGACGAGTTCAGCGGCAAGCTGCTCGCCCCGGCCCACCTCCCGCAGGAGCAGTCGCAGCGTCCGGGCCACGTCCCGTCCGCCCGCAACATCCCGTGGTCGAAGAACGCCAACGACGACGGCACCTTCAAGTCGGACGACGAGCTCAAGGCCCTCTACGAGGACGAGCAGGTCGACCTGGCGAAGGACACCATCGCCTATTGCCGCATCGGTGAGCGTTCGGCCCTGACCTGGTTCGTCCTGCACGAGCTGCTCGGCCAGACCAACGTCAAGAACTACGACGGCTCCTGGACCGAGTACGGCTCGCTCGTCGGCGTGCCGATCGAGCTCGGCGCCAACAAGTAGGACCGACCGACCTTCTTCCCCTAGGAGTACACATGTGTGGAGCAAAGGCCGGCGGCCCCGACGCTTCGACGATCAAGCCCGGTGAGACGACGATCCAGGGCCAGGTGACCCGCGACGGCGAGCCCGTCACCGGTTACGTGCGCCTGCTCGACTCGACCGGCGAGTTCACCGCCGAGGTCCCGACCTCGGCGACCGGCCAGTTCCGCTTCTACGCGGCCGAGGGCACGTGGACCGTCCGGGCGCTGATCCCCGGCGGCACCGCCGACCGCACGGTCGTCGCCCAGACGGGCGGCCTCGCGGAGGTCGCGATCGCGGTCTGATCGACCGCCGCGCCGAGAACGGTCGAAGGGCCGCACCCCAGGGGTTGGACGCCACTGGAACGGGGTGCGGCCCTTCGGCTGCGTACGCATGAGTAGGGATGGACGGGGCGCGCACCGGAAGAGCTACCGCCGGCGGCGTTTGCCGTCCAGCTCGTCCCACCACTCGTCGGACTTCGGGTCCCCGCTGGGGTCGTCCCACCAGCGGTCCTCGGGGCCGCGCCGGTTCGCCGCCATCGCGGCCAGCGGCGGGATCACCATCGCCACCACGCACATCCCGACGGCCACGGGAATCGACCAGAGCCGCACCACGCCCCACGCCAGGACGAACAGCGCGATGCACGTGCCCATCATGGCGAAGTACACATGGCGCCTGCGCGCGTACATACGTCCAGCGTACGCCGTAAGGCCCCTCACAGAGAGGGACCGGCGCCGCCCGACTACAGTGGGAGCGGCTCTGATACCTGCCCAACAGCTCACCGAGGAGCACCCCGTGCTTGAGGCCTTCTTCTCCGCCCTGCTGGTTCTCGTCTGCGTCGGCGTTCTCGCCTTCGCCGGCCTGACCGTGAAGAAGCTGTACCAGGGCCAGCGCTGACCGCCCACCCGTCGCCCGACCACCACCCCTGATGGTGCGCTTCGCGCGCTGCACTCACCCCTCCACAGATCGCCTGAGCATCCCATGATCGAGATTCCGTCCGACCTGAACCCCGACCTCGTGCCCCTCGCCTTCCTCCTCGGCAACTGGGCCGGCGCGGGTGTCACCGACTTCCCCGGCGCCGAGAAGGCGAATTTCGGCCAGGAAGTCTCCTTCACGCACGACGGGCGGGACTTCATCGAGTACCGCTCGTACACCTGGGTGCTCGACTCCGAGGGCAACAAGGTCAAGCCCCTGGAGACCGAGTCCGGTTTCTGGCGCATCGACAAGGACCGCAAGGTCGAGGTCGTGATGGTCCGCGACGACGGCGTCGTCGAGGTCTGGTACGGCGAGCTGGCCGACCAGAAGCCGCAGATCGACCTGGTCACGGACGCCGTCGCGCGCACCGCGGCCTCCGGCCCCTACACCGGCGGCAAGCGGCTCTACGGCTATGTGAAGGGCGACCTGATGTGGGTCGGCGAGAAGCAGACCCCCGAGGTCCCGCTGCGGCCGTACATGTCGGCGCAGCTCAAGAAGGTCGTCACGCCCGAGGAGGTCGCCGACATGGCGCGGAACCTCGGCGATCTGCCCGACGACGGCATCGCCTTCTTCAAGTAGACCTAGACTCTGAGGTGTGGTGAGCACCGACTGGAAGAGCGACCTGCGGCAGCGCGGCTACCGCCTGACCCCGCAGCGCCAGCTTGTCCTCGAAGCCGTCGACACCCTTGAGCACGCGACCCCCGACGACATCCTCTGCGAAGTGCGCAAGACGGCGTCGGGGGTCAACATTTCCACGGTGTACCGCACCCTGGAGCTCCTGGAGGAGCTGGGCCTGGTCAGCCACGCCCACCTCGGGCACGGCGCGCCGACCTACCACCTGGCGGACCGCCACCACCACATCCACCTCGTCTGCCGCGACTGCACGAACGTGATCGAGGCCGACACGGAGATCGCGGCGGAGTTCACCGCCAAGCTGCGGGAGACCTTCGGGTTCGACACCGACCTGAAGCACTTCGCGATCTTCGGGCAGTGCGAGAACTGCGCCGCCCAGAAATAAAAACGCGCGCTACCGGGTCGTAGTCTTTGTGAACATGAAGAGCCCCCTGTTGTCCCTGCCCGGCGCCGTCCCCGCCGAGGGCGTGGACGAAGGCGTCGCCGCCCACTACGGCGAACTGTTCCGTGAGCAGCGCGCCCTCTCCGAAGGCACCGGTTTCGTCGACCTCTCGCACCGCGGCGTCGTCACGGTCACCGGCGCCGACCGGCTGAGCTGGCTGCACCTGCTGCTCACCCAGCACGTCAGCGAGCTGCCGACGGGCCAGGCAACCGAGGCGCTGATCCTCTCCGCCAACGGCCACATCGAGCACCACCTCGCCCTCGTCGACGACGGCGAGACCGTCTGGGCGCACGTCGAGCCCGGCACGCAGGACGCCCTCATCGCGTACCTGGAGAGCATGAAGTTCTTCTACCGCGTCGACGTCGCCGACCGCACGGACGAGTTCGCCGTGGTCCACCTGCCCGCCGGCTCCATCGCCGCGGCCCCCGAGGGCGCCGTCGTGCGCGAGACGGCGTACGGCCGCGACGTGTTCCTGCCGCGCGCCGGCCTGGAGACCTTCGCCGCGGCGAACGGCCCGGCGGCCGGGCTCCTCGCCTACGAGGCGCTGCGGGTGGAGGCCCACCGGCCCCGCCTCGGCTTCGAGACCGACCACCGCACCATCCCGCACGAGCTGGGCTGGATCGGCACCGCCGTGCACCTGCAGAAGGGCTGCTACCGAGGGCAGGAGACGGTCGCCCGCGTGCAGAACCTGGGCAAGCCGCCGCGCCGCCTGGTCTTCCTGCACCTGGACGGCAGCGAGGTGCACCTGCCGGCCGCGGGGACGCCGCTGCACCTCGCGAGCGAGGGCACCGAGGGCCGCAAGCTCGGCTTCGTCACCACGGCCGTACGCCACCACGAGCTCGGCCCGATCGCCCTCGCGCTGGTCAAGCGCAATGTGCCGGTGGACGCGGAGCTGACCGCCGGGGACACGGCGGCGGCGCAGGAGGTCGTGGTCGAGCCCTGACGCCCGGCTGCCGCCGTGCCGGGCGGCCCGGCGGTCACATCTCCAGAAGCACCGTGAACGGGCCGTCGTTCGTCAGTCCCACCCGCATCTGGGCGCCGAACCGGCCCGTCGCCACCGTCGCGCCCAGGGAGCGCAGTTGGGCGACCACCTCGTCGACCAGCGGCTCGGCGACGTCGCCGGGGGCCGCCGCGTTCCAGGTGGGGCGGCGGCCCTTGCGGGCGTCGCCGTAGAGCGTGAACTGGCTGATGACCAGCAGCGGCGCGTCGATGTCGCTGCACGACCGCTCCTCGGCCAGCATGCGCAACGACCAGAGCTTGCGGGCCAGTTGGGCCGCCTTCTCCTTGGTGTCGTCGTGCGTCACGCCCACCAGGACGCACAGGCCCTCGCCGCTGATCTCGCCCACCGTCTCGCCGTCGACCACGACGCTCGCGCCGTCGACGCGCTGTACCACTGCTCGCATACGGCCCATCATGCCGTGCCGCCGGGGGCGCCCGGACGGCGTGTGCCGGATGCTCAGGATCCCCCCATCTGGGGCCGATTCCGGGCACTCATTCACATAGCGGCCACTCGGGGTGGCACCATGCTCACACGCGGTGCTCCGCGTGGGCCGGTCGAGGGGACGGGTAGATCCACATGAGTACACCAAGCACCGGGCAGTCGCCCGGCCGTATCTCGCTGCGCCGTACGGCGGTCCCGCGCCCGCCCGCGCAGCGCACCGGCGAGCGGCTGCTGCCCGACGTGCCCGAGCACGATCTGGCGGCACTGCGCCTGCCCGAGCTCCGGGAGCTGCGCAGGTCCGCCCAGCAGGACGAGGCGGACCTCAGCTATCTGCGGCGGCTGCTGCAAGGGCGGATCGACATCCTGCGGGCCGAGATCGCCCGCCGCAGGGGGCCGCGGTCGCCGGCGCCCGAGCCCGCGGCGCCGCTCGTGGAGCGCCTCCCGGAGATCCTCACGGACGCTCCGGCCCGGCACCGCTCCTCGGCCCGGCACGTCACGCTCGGCACTCCGCACGGCGAGGAGTACCGCCGTCTCGCCTCGGAGATGCTCGCGGAGGTCGAGCTCTCCGACCTGGCGGCGCGCACGGACGACGAGCTGCACACGGCCATGGGCCGCCTCGTCCGCTCCGAGCAGCAGGTGTCCCGGCGCCGCCAGCTGCTGCAGCGGACGGCGGACGACTGCAGCGCGGAGATCGCGCGGCGCTATCGCGAGGGCGAGGCGCAGGTCGACGACCTGCTGACGTGAGGCGGCCCGGGGCGCGGCCTCGGGGCCCGCGAGGGCTTGCTGTGGCTTGCTGGGGGGCCTGAGGGCTCCGCAGGGGCCGTCGTACGGCCTCCTGACCGGCCTTCCGGCGCCCTGACGGCTTCCCGGCGCCCTGACAGATAGGCCTCCCGGCGCCCTGGCGCCGGCTTCCCGGCCTCCTGACGAGCCCCGGTCCCCCCGTAGCAGGGGACCGGGGCTCGTTTGGTGACGGCTGGCCGGACTCCCGGCTCCCCTCCGGATGGGAGCCCGGCCAGCCGGGTCATGGGCCCCGCCGGTCAGCCCGACTGGGCGAGCAGCAGGACGAGGAGCGCGGCCCCGACGCCGCTGAGCTTGGTGTTCTTGGCCTTGATTCCAACGGTCAGCAGGACGAAGGCGACGATGCCGAGCGGTCCGTACTTCCACTGGATGAGCTGCTCGAAACCGATGGCGAGGGCGGCGACGGCAATGGCGATGAGCGGCATGGCGTTCCCTCCTTCGGGATCGGGGCTGCGGACCCCGTTGGTCGGCGGCCAACTGGCTGCCACGAGCCGGTACTTCGCGGTCGCGGCGGATGGCTGGTGGCCAACCCCGGGAGGGTCTGACCATGTCGCCAAAGTTGGCTACCAACTTCAATTGGCTTATCTCCGCTGTGAGTCGACTCATAACCACCTTTCCTGCAACTCCCCAAAGATGGCGCGAAGTTGTACGGTTTGGTTGTGAGCGCGGAACATGCCTCCGTCAACGGGCGGAAGAGGGCGCAGCGGTCCCACCGCGACGTCGCCGATGTGCTGCGCGACCGGATCAGATCCGGGTCGCTGCGGGCGGGCCAGCGCATGCCCACGCAGGCCGAGCTGGCCGTCGAGTTCGGTGTGGAGCGCGGCGCGGTGCGCGAGGCGCTGCGCATCCTGCACCGCGAGCATCTGCTGTCCAACGTGTCCAAGGGCAGCCCCGCCACGGTCGCGGAGGCCTCGGAGCGCGCGCTGGCCGGGGCCGGAGCGGTGCGGCCGCAGCCCACGATGGTCGGCCTGGCCCCCCGCATCGCCGCCGCCTTCGAGGTGCCGCACGTGGAGATAGACGCGCTCTGTCTCACGTCCATCTCCCTCACCATGGCCATCGGCGAACCGCTGCGGCAGATCCACGCGGGGCAGCGGAAACCGGCCAAGGTCGACGTGCGGGTGCTGCTGCCGAGCCGTGACATCGACCTCGCCTTCCCCGCCCCCGTGGACGTGGGGCACGAGGAGGGCGGCAAGGTGCACCGGCGCTGGCTCGACCAGCGCAACGCGCAGGGGCAGGTGCTGCGCCACAACCTCCTCGCGCTGCGGGCCTCGCACGGCATCGACGTGTCGGTGAAGTTCCGGGCGCTGCCGTTCACGCCGCCGGTGAAGCTGTATCTGATCAACGGCTCGGAAGCGCTCTTCGCGTACTACACGCTCACCAAGCGCGACGAGGAGATAGGCCAGGCGTCCCTGGAGATGTACGACGCGCAGGGCACGCAGTCGATGCTCTTTCCGTTCCAGCAGGGCGACGGGCTGCGGGACACCACGTTCGTGGAGCAGTCCCACCTCTGGTTCAACGCGCTGTGGAACACGATCAGCCAGGACCTGGAGCTGGCGCCGGGCTAGGGGGATCCGGCGCGGCGAGGGGGGAGGGAGCCGGCGGAGGTGCCGGGGTGGCGGCGGAGGGCCAAGGTCTCCGCCGAGGAGCCCCCGGCGCCTCCGCCGACTCGGTCAGCCGGCCGGACCCGTCATCATCAGGGCGAGGACGGCGGCACCGACAGAGCTGCAGGTGGGGCTCTTCGCCTTGAGGCCGACGGTGAGCAGCAGGAGGCCGACGATGCCCGTGGGTCCGTACGTCCACTGGACGAGCTGCTCGACGGCGACGGCGACCACGGCGGCGAGGAGGGCGAGAACGGGCATGATGGTTCCTCCTTCTGCCATCTTGAGCCAGTTGGCAACCAACTCTCCTTGAGTGGTCCCCACTTGGCATGAGGGGATAAACAACTCTCCTTCAACTTCCCCGCAACTCCCGCGAGATGGCGGTCAGTTGTATCGTCTGGTCGTGACCCAGGAGAACGTGGCAGTGAACGGCAGCAGAAAACTCACACCCCAGGCCATCGCCGACACGCTCCGCGAACGCATCCGGGCGGGCGAGCTCAAGGCGGGCGACCGCCTGCCGACCCAGGCGGAGCTGGCCGAGGAGTTCGGCGTCGAACGCGGCACCGTGCGCCAGGCGATGAAGAAGCTCCAGAGCGAGGGTCTCCTGTCCAACGTGAGCAAGGGCAGCCCCCCACGGGTGGCCGACTCGGCCCCCGCCCCCGTGAGCCAGGTGCCCCAGCCGTCGATGGTGGCGCTGGCACCGCGGCTGGGGGCGGCGTTCGGGGAGAAGGAGGTGCGGATCGATGTGGTGTCGTACACCGCGGAGACGCTGATGCTGGCTCTGGGGGAGCCGGTGCGGCTCATCCACGAGGGCCGGGTCGGCCCCGAGTCCATCAAGGTGCGCATTCTGCTGCCGAGCAGCGACATAAAGCTGGCCTTCCCCGTGCCGGTCGAGGGGGACGCCCAGAGCGCGGACCGGCTCCATCGGCGCTGGCTGGCCCAGCGCAACACCCAGGGGCAGGTGCTGCGCCACAACCTCCGTGCCCTGCGTTCCTCGCACGGCATCGACGTCGAGGTGGGATTCCGCGCCCTGCCGTTCACCCCGCCGGTCAAGCTCTATCTGCTGAACGGGCAGGAGGCGCTGTTCGCGTACTACACGCCCCGCGAGCAGCAACTGGAACTGGAGGAGGACGCCGCGAGCGAGGGCGAGGTGGTGCACCTGTATGACGTCCCGGGCATCAAGGCGCCGCTGTTCTCGTTCGAGAGGTCGGGTCCCTCCTCGCGCGACAACGTGTTCGTCGAGGAGTCCCAGAAGTGGTTCGACGCACTCTGGGCAACCATCGCGACTGACCTGACACTCTCTTAAGTGACCTCTGACTCGACGCACTTTGACTCGACATGGCCCGAGATGATCGATGAATCGAGCGAGAAGCTACGTAATCTGATCGAACCCGTTCGCTTCGCACTCTTCGACTTCGACGGCCCCGTCTGCCGCCTCTTCGCCGGCCGCGCGGCCGACGAGGTGGCGAAGGACCTGGTCCAGCGGCTTGAGGAGCGGGGCCTGCGCGGTCTGCTCACCCCCGGGGAGCGCGAGGAGCCCGATCCCTACATCGTGCTGCGCGCCGTCCACCGCCGCCATCCCCGGAGCGATCTCGTCGACGAGCTGGAGCGGTGGCTCACCCAGCAGGAACTGGATGCCGTCGCCTCCGCCTGGCCCACCGCACACGTCGACCCGCTGATCCAGACCTGGTACGCGATCGGCACCCGGCTCGCCGTGACGACCAACAACGCCCCGGACCCGGTGAATCGTTACCTCCATTCACGCGGCCTCCTGGCGTGCTTCGCCCCGCACATCTACGGCCGCACGGCCGACCTGAGCCTCCTCAAGCCCCACCCGCACTGCGTGCAGCGCGCCCTGGGCGCGATGGGAGCCGACCGGAGGCTCACCCTGATGATCGGTGACGCGCCGTCGGACTACGAGGCGGCCCGGCGCGCGGGCGTGCGGTTCCTGGGTTACGCGCGTAACAAGCGCAAAGCCGCCCTGCTCCACGAGGCCGGCGCCCGCCACCTTGTCTCGTCACTGGAGCCCGTCCTCGACACCGTCCGCGCGGCAGGCGAACACAAGGCGCGGTAGGCGAACACAAGACGGAGAAAAGCAGGGGGCGGAGGGCGGCAAAACGGCGCGCCGATGTCCACATCGCGACATGTGGCAGGAACGGTTCCGTCCAACGGCTACCCTCTGCGCTCATGCCCTCATCTCCGCCCCGCAATCCCCAGGGGGCGCCGAAGAGCGGTCGCCGCGAGACGTGGATCCGACACCTCGCCGACGCGCACAGGAACCGCCCGGACCGCGAGATCGTGGCCGGGTACCACAACATCAACTACGTCGTGCCGCTCGGTGTGCGGCTCGCCTTGCTGTTGCACACGATGCCGTTCCGGGCACGGGTCAAGTGCCGGATGCCCATCGAGGCGGTGGAAGTGGTGCCACGCATCTGGCCGAGCGAGACGGACCTCCTCGCGGTCGTGAGCCGGCACCTCAAGGAGGTCCCCCGCTGCTACCGGGACTTCGGCGACTGGTCGCTGCACTCCTACCGGGCGGGCACGGTGCTCTCCGAGGCCCAGCCCCACGGGCCCGTCGGCGACGCGATGCTGCTCCGGCTGGCCGAGTTCTTCGCCAAGACGGCGTCCGTCCCCGAGGAGGAGCTGCCGCCCAGACCCGCCGACTGGCCCGAGAGCGGGCAGAGCGAGGAGTTCCTGAACTGGCTGATCGACTTCACCGAGGACCGAGTGCACGGACCGAACCGCCGGCGGTTCGACGAACTCTTCACGGACCTCGGCATCCGCCCGGACGCCATGACGGCCTTCCGGGACGACCCGGACCGCCCGCGCCTGACGCCGCGCCCCTTCTGTCTCCTCCACACCGATGTGCATCGAGCAAACGTCGTCGTCGACCGCAAACAAGTCGCTGTCATCGACTGGGAGTTGGCGATGTACGGCGACCCTCTCCACGACCTCGCCACCCATCTCGTACGTATGGACTACGACAAGGACGAGCATGCGGCGATGACGCGGATGTGGGCCGAGGAGATGGAGCGGGCGGGCCACGAGAAGATGACGGAGGGGCTCGACGCCGATCTGCCGGTCTACCTGGACTTCGAGTACGCCCAGTCCGTCTTCCCCGACGTCATGCGGGCCGCGCTGGGTCTGACCACGCTGCCCGGTGAGCCGGACGCGGCCGACTACGCGGGCGCGGCCGTGCGGGTCTGCCGGGCGTTGCGGCGCGCGGCCGAACCCCTGAAGCTGAGGGCAGTGCCCGACGAGGGCCGGGCGGAACGGGCCTTGCGGGACTGGTACGAGGGACCGTTCGGCCGCGCTCTGAGCGCGAGGGCGGAGGACCGGACGGGTGGTGAGGCCGGTGACGCCACTGCCGATGACACCGATGGGCGGGGCCATGGGGGAGACGTGACGGGTTCGGAGGGCCGGGAGGCGGCCGACGAGGGGTGCGGCGGGGGCGCCGGGCTCGCCGGGAACGCCGAAGGCGCCGAGGGCCGCGAAGGGCGGGCCGGGGCGGCCGAGCCGCGCGAGCCGCGGCCCGAGGCGGTCGAGGCGTACGCACCGCGGGGCGACACGGCCGAGGCGTACGAACCGCAGGGCGACACGGCCGAGGCGTACGAGTTGCGCGAGGCGCGGCGGCTGCTGGCGGCCCGCGCCGACGCCGGCGTGCTCCTGGACTTCGACGGCCCCATCTGCCGGCTCTTCCCGGACGGCTCCTCGAAACGTGTCGCCGACGACCTCAGGGCCCTCGCCCGGCGGCACGGTCTCGACGGCGTACTCGGCCCCGAGGAAAAGGCGACCATCGACCCCCATGACGTGCTGCGCGCCATGGACCGGGCCCTGTCGGACAGTGCCCTGATCGCCGAGTTCGAGAAGGTCCTCACGAAGGGGGAGGTGGCGGCGGCGCGCAAGGCCCGGCCCACCCCGGGCGCCCACCGCCTCATCCGCGCGCTGAGGGCGCGGGGCGTACGGATCGCCGTCGTCACCAACAACTCGCCGCACGCCGTCGCCGCCCACCTGCGCCGGCAGGGCCTCACCGAGGCCTTCGGGCCGCACGTCTACGGCCGGACGGACCGCCCCGCCCTCCTCAAGCCGCACCCCGACAGCCTCGAACGCGCCCTGCGCGCGCTGGGCGTCGAGCCCGCCGACGCCCTCATGGTCGGCGACACGGTGGCCGACCTGGGGGCGGCGCGGGACGCGAAGGTCCTCTTCGTGGGCTACGCCCGCAACGAGGGCAAGGAGAAGCGGTTGCGCGCGGCGGGCGCCGGTCTCGTCCTCGGCTCGCTCGAAGCGCTGCTCGACCTGCTGCCCGCCGCGCCCGCCCCCTGATCCGTCGGCGCTCTTCCTGACCGCGCGAGGGACGGGCACCATGGCCTGGCTGTTGGGCGTACCGCTCAACTCACCTGGTTCCAGGGAGGTTCGGTGGTGGCGAGCGGTCGTCGTACGGCGCGGGAGCGGGTCGCGGTGAGCTGGGGCAGAGCGGAGAGCGCCGTCACCAAGACGGCGCTGCTCGGTGTGTTCGGCCTCGGGCTGGTTGCGCAGTTCGTGCCGTCGGTGGGGGACGCGCTGGAGGGGAAGGCGTTTCTGGGGGGTGCGCTTCTCAGTCTGGTCGCCTTCGTCCTCTACGGCGAGGTGCGCGGGCTGAAGGACGCCCTGCGGCCCGCGGTCCGGGACGAGGTAACGACCGCCGAGTTGGGGGAGTACTTCGACCGGGCGCTGGCGGCGAGGAAGCGGGACCGGCGTACTCGGATCGATGCCGTCGGATTCACCGGCGAGACCGTGCTGTACCCGATCAGCCGCAGTCTGGAGGTCCTCGACGTGGGTGCCCGGCGAGCCGTGACCCTGCGGATCCTCGTGCCGGACTTCACGGCCGAGATGGCGATACCCGGCATGCTGGACGAGCGGGGCAGGGCCGTGGACGACCCGGTGTTCCGCGCCGAACTGCTGCGCAAGGTCCAGCAGTACGAGTCCACGATGAAGGATCTCGCCCGGCGCTTGCGGCACCAGGACCGGGCCGACCTCGACGCGGAGTTCCGCGTACTGCGCATCACACCGGGGCTGAAGTTCTGCCTGATCGACCGCGAGGAACTGTTCGACGGCATCTACGACAAGCTGGAGGAGCGGCCCGCCGGCACGGGTCCGGAACGGCAGGTGCTCGACCTCATGGGCTACCACGCGATCCTCACCCGCTGGCACTCCGCGTCGGGCGCCGCGGGCCGCGAGAAGACCACGCAGCGCCAGGACTACTTCGACATGCTGTGGCGGGTGTCCTCGCCTCTCCCCAGCGGGAGTCTCCCTACTGGGAGCGCCTCCTGAACAGGACCGCCGACAGGACGACCGAGATGAGCAGGATGCCCGCGCACCACGTCAGGGCCAGCCACGGGGTGTGGCGCACGGGCTCGTTCAGGAGGAGGCCCCTGAGGGACTCGATGACCGGGGTGACCGGCTGGTGGTCGGCGAAGGCGGCGAGCCACGACGGCATCGTGTCCGTGCGGACGAACGCGCTGCTGGGGTAGGGCAGGAAGCTCACGAAGAACGTGAACCCGCCTGCCGCCTCGGGCGACTTCGCGAGCAAGCCCACCGTCGCCGACAGCCACGACAGCGCGAGGATGAAGGCGACGAGCACGGCCGCCGCCGCGAGCCAGCCCGGCAGGGTCGCCGCCGGTCGGAAGCCGATCGCGTAGGCGACGCCGAGGACGAGGGCCGTCGCGACGAGGTTGCGGGCCGTCGACGCCAGGCTCGGGTTCATTGGTACCCGGGGTGCAAATGTGCCTGAGTCTCATCGGCGCCCAGGGTTCAAGGGTGCCTGAGTCTCATGTGTGCCCGGGGTTCAAAGGTGCCCCCGGCTCACGCTTGCCTCAGGCGCAAACGTGCCCAAGTCTCACGCGTGCCTCGGGCACAAGCGTGCCTGGGTCTCAGACGTGCCTCAGACACGAGCGTGCCCGGGTCTCAGGCGTGCCTCGGGCGCAAACGTGCCCGAGGCGCAAACGTGCCCGAGGCGCAAACGTGCCCGAGGCGCAAACGTGCCCGAGGCGCAAACGTGCCCGAGGCGCAAACGTGCCCAAGTCTCACGCGTACCGTGCCAGTCCCGAGCGCAGTTGGCCGAACGCCCTGTTCGCCGATGTCACCGCGTCCGGCCAGACCTCGTCGGCCGATTCGCCCGCCGCGATGCGGCGCCAGTTCTCGCTCGCGAGGATCCGTTGGACGGCGACGATCTGGCCGGCGGCGAGGCGGGCCTCCAGGGTGTTGCCGCCGTGGGCGTCCACCAGGGCGGTGGCCAGGGCCTGTTCGGAGCGGTCCTGGTAGCCGTGGAGGCGGGCCACCAGTGACGGGGTGCCGTAGAGGAGCCGGTGGAAGGCGAGGACTCCGGGGTGGTCGTTGAGACCGGTCACCGGATCGTGGCGCTCCAGGCCGTCGAGGAAGTGCCGCTGCAGCGCGTCGAGTGCCGCGCGCTTGGCCGGGCGGTCGGCGACCACGCGGCCCGCCTCGTCCTCGTGGTCCGCGAACCGGTGCAGGACCAGGTCCTCCTTCGACGGGAAGTAGCGGAAGAGGGTCGGCTTGGAGATGTCCGCCGCCGCCGCGACCTCCGCCACCGACACCTTCTCGAAGCCCTTCTCCAGGAACAGGGTGATCGCCGTCTCCGAGATCACCTCGTACCTGCGTTGCTTCTTGCGCGCGCGCAGCCCTTCGGGCGGCGGGGTGGCGGTCCCGGCCGCGTGGGTCGCATCAGCCGTGCCGGTCGCGTCGGCCTCGCCGGCCGCGCCAGCCGTGTCGACCGTGCCGGTGTGCGCGGGCGCTTCGTCGCCGCTGCCCCTGCTCTTGCCCTGGTACTCGTCCTGGACCGTGCCGCTCTCGCTGCTCATGAGGGAAGTGTAGGCCCTGATGGAACTCGGTTACAAATTTAACTTGGTTACATTATTGTGGTCGGCATGACGACGACCGAAGCCACCGCGACCGAAGCCACCGCGGCCTCCGCCACCGCGACCGCCTCCGCCGCCTCCTCCTCTGCCTCCTCCGCCACCACCACCGACGCCCTCGCCCAGGAGCGCGGCTACCACGACGCCTGCCGCGCCGCCCTCGCCGGCATGGTCGAAGGAGCCGAGGAGCGGGTCGTCGGAGGAGCGGACGTGTCCGCGTCCGGCGCCGACGCCGAAGTGCTCGGATACGAGTTCCGCAGCCACGCCAAGGCGATGCGCGAGCTGCCCCAAGCCCCGCTGTTCTTCGGCCGGTTGGACTTCGCGGACGCCGGACCCGAGGGCGAGCGCGCCGGCGATCACCGCGGGCAGCGCTATCACGTCGGTCGCCTGCGCGTGACCGAGCACCCCTCCGCCCCGCCCCTGGTCGTCGACTGGCGCGCCCCCGTCTCCCGCGCCTTCTACCAGGCCGTCGCCCGCGACCCCCAAGGCGTCGCCGTCCGCCGCCGGTTCGGCTGGGCCCCCGGCAGCAAGGGCGACTCCGCCGACCTCACCGGCATGGAGGACGAGCTTCTGACGGAAGGCGGCCACACCCCCCGAAGCCGCATCCTCGCCGGAGAGATCGAGCGGCCCCGCGTCGGCCCCATGCGCGACATCGCCGCCACCATCCAGCCCGAGCAGGACGACCTCGTCCGCGGTGAACTCGCCGTGTCCGTCTGCGTCCAGGGCGCCCCCGGCACCGGCAAGACCGCCGTGGGCCTGCACCGCGCCGCGTATCTCCTCTACACCCACCCCCAGCGGGTGCAGCGGTCCGGACTGCTGATCCTCGGCCCCAACCGCACGTTCCTGCGCTACATCGCCGAGGTGCTGCCCTCCCTCGGTGAGACCGGGGTGCGGCAGTCGACCGTGGGGGACGAGTTCGGGCGGTACCCGGTGCGGGCCCGTGACAGTGAGGCCGCCGCCGTCGTCAAGCACGACGCCCGGATGGCCGAGGTGCTGCGCCGCGCGCTCTACTCCCGGGTGGCGGAGCCCGCCGACTCGCTCGCGGTGCCGGACGGTTCGTACCGCTGGCGGGTGTCGCTCGGGGAGCTGGAGCGGATCATCGAGGACGTACGCGAGGAGGAACCGCCCTACGCCGTGGGGCGCGAGCGCGTGCGCAACCGGGTCGTGCGGACCATCCAGGAGCAGGCCGAGCGCCGGGCGGGGCCGCAGAACAACACCTGGCTGCAGAAGATCGGCAGGGCCCGCCCCGTCAGCGCCTTTGTCGACGCCGCCTGGCCGAAGGTCCGGGCCGACGAGGTGCTCGCCGCCCTGTTCACCGACGCGGACGCGCTCGCCGCGGCGGCCGACGGCGTCCTGGACGCCGGGGAGCAGACGGCGCTCCTGTGGGCGAAGCCCCCGCGTTCGTACAAGTCCGCGAAGTGGAGCGCAGCCGACCTGATCCTTCTCGACGAGATCGAAGGCCTCCTCGAACGCCCCGCCGGCTACGGCCACATCGTCGTCGACGAGGCGCAGGACCTCTCACCCATGGAGTGCCGGGCGATCGCGCGCCGCGCCGACTTCGGCTCGCTGACCGTGCTCGGCGACCTCGCGCAGGCCACCACCCCCTGGGCGGCGCGCAGTTGGCCCGAGCTGCTCGCCCACCTCGGCAAGCCGGACGCCACGGTGACCCCGCTGACCACCGGGTTCCGGGTGCCGCGCGCGATCGTCGGCCTCGCCAACGAACTCCTCGCCCGGCTCGACGTGGACGTGCCGCCCGCCCGCTCGATGCGCGGGGACGGGGAGTTGCGGGTCCAGGAGGTGCCGGACGTCGACGCCGCCACCGTCGACGCGGTGCGGGGCGCGCTCGGGCGCGAGGGTTCCATCGGGGTCATCGCCGCCGACGCGGACGTCGACCGGCTGCGCGCCGCACTGGACGCCGCCGGGATCGAGGCCGCCGGGCCGGACGAACTGGGCGCACGGGTCACGCTGTTGCCCGCCACGGTCGCCAAGGGCCTGGAGTACGACCACGTGGTGGCCGTCGAACCCGCGGCCGTCGCGGAGGCCGAGGCGCGCGGACTCCACCGGCTGTACGTCGTCCTGACCCGCGCGGTCTCCCGGCTCGACGTCCTGCACAGCCGCCCGCTCCCGTGGCAGGCGTGAGCCCGACGACGACGTCCCGCCCGGAACGCCCCGGGGCTACCGCTCCAGCACCGCCTCCATGACCGCCTTCGCGATCGGCGCGCCCAGCTTGCCGCCCGCGATCTCCTCGCGCGCGATGTCCATGTCGGAGGGGTCGACGAAGACGGCGACGGCGACGGGCGACTCGCCGTCGTCGTTCTTGGCGTAGGAGACGAACCACGCGTACGGACGCTCGTCGCTGACGTTGGCGCCGTGCTGGGCCGTGCCGGTCTTGCCGCCGACCGTGACGCCGTCGATCCGCGCCTTGTTCGCCGTGCCGTTCTCGACGGTGTTCTCCATCATGTCCTGCACCGTCTTCGCGGTCTTCTCGGAGACGGCCTGGTTCAGGGTGTCGGGGGAGGCCTTCTCGATCGTCGAGAGGTCGGGGCCGCGCAGCTCCTCGACCAGATAGGGCTTCATGAGCTTGCCGTCGTTGGCGATGCCCGCCGTGACCATCGCCATCTGCAGCGGGGTGCTGGTCAGGCTGCCCTGGCCCATGCCGGTCAGCGCGGTCTGCGGCTGGTCGAGCTGGTCCGGGTAGCTGCTGGCGACCGCGCGTACGGGAATGAACTGCTCCTTGTTGAAGCCGAACTTCTCGGCCGTCTCGCGCATCTTGTCCTTGCCGAGCTTGTGCGCCAAGTCGAGGAAGACGTTGTTGCAGGACCACTGCATGCCGGTCTTCACGGAGACCTTGTCGCAGTTGGCGTCCGGCACGTCGTTGCCGATGCGGGTGGAGCTGAGGGGCAGCTTGTAGGGGGTCGGGGCGCCGGTCGGCTTGTCGACGTCCGTCACCACGCCGTGCTCCAGGGCCGCGGCGGCCGTGAGGATCTTGAAGGTGGAGCCGGGCGGGTAGATCTCCCGCAGCGCGCGGTTGTTCAGCGGCTTGTCCTTGCGCTTGCCCAGCTCCTGGAACTTCTTGCCCTCGGCGGTCGAGATGCCCGCGAAGACGGAGGGGTCGTACGAGGGCGTGCTGGCCAGGGCGAGCACCTTGCCGGAGCGCGGGTCGAGCGCGACGACGGCACCCTTGGCGTTCAGGTTCACCAGACCGTCGTAGGCGGCCTTCTGCGCCTTCGGGTCGATGGTGGTGACGACGTCGCCGCCCTGCTGCTTCTTGCCGGTCAGCATGTCCAGGGTGCGCTTGATGAAGAGCCGGTCGTCGTTGCCGCTGAGGATGCCGTTGTGGACGCCCTCCAGGAAGGTGGCGCCCTGGGCCTGCGAGAAGTAGCCCGTCACCGGCGCGTACATGGGACCTTCCTTGAAGACCCGCTTGTACGTGAAGTCGGAGCCCGGGGTCTCCTTGGAGCCGGTGATGGACTTGCCGCCGACGATGATGTCGCCGCGCGGATGGGAGAACGCCTCGATCTGCACGCGGCGGTTCTGCTTGTGGTTCGCCAGCTCGTCGTTCTCCGCGAACTGCACCCAGGTCGCCCGCAGCAGCAGGGCGAGCGTCAGGATCCCGCAGAAGACGGCTATGTGCCGCAGCGGACGGTTCATGGATGGCTCCCCCGGGCCGGCGAATCGTTCCGGTCCATCCTCTCTGTTCCCGCCGCGGCGTGGGGCGTTTTCGATGATCTGTCTCCAGCGCCCCACGCACGGGCCGTGCCCCGGCGGCGATGGCCCGGTCGTGCCCCGGCGACTACTTCCGGGACGTGCCCCGCAGCACCTCGATCACGCTGCCGTAGCTGTCCTGGCCGTGGCCCGCCGCGGCGGTGCGCTCCATCGTCGACTTCAGGAGCTCGGGCAGGGAGTTGTCGATGCCGCGCGCCTCGGCGGCGTGGATCAGGTGCTCGATCGCCGCGATCTGTACGTCGACGGTGGCGTCGTCGCCCGGGTACTTCCCGGCGTCGACCTGGGGCGCGTACGTCGACAGAAACACGTTGACGGCGCCGTTCAGCCAGCGCAGCGCGACCCGCGTGTAGTCCTCGGCCGACGTCCCCTGCGAGGTCACCAGGGCGGTGCCGTGCAGCCAGCCGGTGAACGTCGCCCACATCAGGCCGAGCAGCGCGGAGTCGTAGAGCGAGGCGAGGCCCGGCTCCGTGCCCAGGTGGAGCGGGTCGCCGAGCGCGGCGAGGGTGGAGCGGTGGGCCTCGAAGACGGCCTCCGAGCCGCTGTAGAGGAACATCATCTCCGGGCTGCCGACGCCGGGCGGGGTCGTCATGATGCCGCCGTCGAGGTACTCGGCGCCGTGCGAGGCCGCCCAACGGGCCATCTCCTCGGCCTGCTCGGGCGCCCCGGAGGTGAGGTTGACCAGCGACTTCCCGGTGAGGCCGCCCGCCTCGGCGACGGGTTCGAGTACGGCGCGCAGGGCGTCGTAGTCGAGGACGCAGGCGAGGACGAGCCCGCTCGCGGCGACGGCCTCCTCGGGGGTGGCGGCGACGCGCGCGCCCCGGGCGGCCAGCGGCTCGGCCTTCTGCGGGGAGCGGTTCCAGACGGTGGTGGGGTGGCCGCGGTCCAGGAGGGCGGAGGCGAGGGCGGCACCCATGAGGCCGAGGCCGATGACGGTGACGGGAGTGGCGTTCTTGCTGGTGGTGGCGTTCATGGGGACCACGTTCGCAGCGGTCGGGCGCCGTCGACAGTGACAGTGATGACGGCGATCACCAAATTCCTGCCAGTCGTCGACGGTGCCCGCCGGGCGCTCCGGGGGACGTACGCTCGGGGAGATGAGCGCTGGTTCCGTCGCGGTCGTCGTGGCCGATGAGATCGGGATCCCGTCCTGGGATCTGTACGAACTGAGCATCCCCCTGACGGTGTTCGGCAAGCCGCAGCCCGACCTGTCCGACCACTGGTACGACCTGCGGCTGTGTGCCACGGGTGAACGGGACGTCGGCGGCGCCGACTTCGGGTTCGGCCTGCGCACCCCCTACGGCCTCGACGACCTCGTCGGCGCCGACACCGTCGTCGTGACCTCGGTGCCGGACGCCTGCATCGACGAGGGCGCGCCGCTGCCGCCGGGGCTCGCCGACGCCTTGCGCCGGGCGCACGCGGCGGGCGCCCGCATGGTCTCGCTCTGCACGGGCGCCTTCGCGCTGGCCGAGGCGGGGCTCCTCGACGGCCGCAGGGCCACCGCCCACTGGATGCACACCGCCCAGCTCGCGGCCCGCCACCCGCAGGTCGAGGTCGACGACTCCGTCCTCTACGTGGACGACGGCGACGTCCTGACCAGCGCCGGACTCACCGCCGGCCTCGACCTCTGCCTCCACCTGGTCCGCCGCGACCTCGGCGCGCACGTCGCCAACCAGCTGGCCCGGCGCATGGTGGTGCCCGCCCACCGCCCCGGCGGGCAGTCCCAGTTCATCGACCTCTCCGTGCCCGAGACGGACGACGAGGGGCTCGGGCCCGTACTGGAGTGGGCCCGCGCCCGCCTTGACCGGCCGCTGACGGTCGACGACCTGGCGCGCCGCGCGGCGATGAGCCCGCGCACCTTCTACCGCAGGATCCAGGCGGCCACCGGCTCGACGCCCCTGCAGTGGCTGCTCAACCAGCGCCTCGCGCGGGCCCAGAGCCTCCTGGAGTCGACGGACCTGCCGGTGGAGAAGGTGGGCGAGCTCAGCGGCCTCGGCACGGCGAACAACCTCCGCCATCACTTCCTCAAGCAGGTGGGGGTGTCGCCGGGGGAGTACCGCAGGGCGTTCTTCGCCCGCCCGGCCGAGCCCGCGGCGGCGTGACCGACCGAGGAGGCACCGGTCGGCCGAGGAGACGCCGGTCGGCCACGGGCGTGGCCGGTCAGCCGGCCAACTGCCGGATCAGGCTCAGCCGCCCGACTGCCGGACCATGCTCATGATCGCGGTGATCTGCCTGCCGCTCTTGTCGGCGTAGTGGGTGTCGCCGCCGTAGCCCCACCAGTTCCAGCAGCCGCGCGGGTTGTCGAGCGAGGTGGTGGCCTGCGGGTACAGGACGATCATGCGGTTGGTGTCGGCGTACTCGTTCAGATGGGCCTGACGCATGAACGCGTCGCCGATCTGGCCGTACGTCTGCCGGCAGCCGTGCAGCGCCACCATGAGGCGGCACGGGCCCCCGGTGCCGGAGTCGCACGCCTTCGGCACGTAGGCGAAGCCGTCCTTGCCCATGCTGACGGCCGCCGCGTTGCCGCCCGGCGCGTGCCGGTTCTGGTCGAAGCGGACGAGCGTGCCGTCGAGCGGTGCGGTCGTGGCGGGCTGGACCGGGGCGCCGAAGAGGTGCGTGAGCATGGCGCGTTGGGGGTCGTCGCCGCAGTTGTTGACGTACGGCGATGCGGTGCTCGCGCAGGCCACCTCGCCCAGGGGGGAGACCCAGGCGTGGCCCGCCGCCGATGACGTGTCGTAGGAGACGTTCGCGCCGAAGTCCCGGTGGTACGTGGCCAGATCGTCGTTGACCGCGCGGTCGACGGTCTGGTCGTTGCCGCCGTGGTGGAGCCAGACCGGGTCGCCCGCCAGGTTCGCCACGGGGTCGACGCGGCCGGCCGCCGCGCGGTCCCGGGTCAGCTGCTCCAGCTGGGCGGGCGTCCGGCGCGGCATGTACGTGTCCATGCAGGCATACAGGGCGGTGTTGACGCTGCCCTGCGCGCAGTCGTAGGCACCGGCGCTGAAGATGCCCGCGCCCTCGAAGGTGGCGGAGTGCGCGACGTGCAGCTGGTCGGCGAGGTAGCCGCCGGACGAGACGCCGGAGACGTACGTCGCCCCGATGTCGTAAGCCCGCAGTTCGCCGGGTGTGGGGGAGGGGACGGCTGCGGTGGCGCCGCCCGCGCCGCCGAGGCCGAGGGTGAGCGCGAAGGTGGCGGCCGTCAGGGTTCTCGTGAGGGTTCTCGTAAAGGACTTCCCGTACGTCATGAGTACCTCCGGAGGGGGGTGGGGGCCGTCATTCTCGGCGCTCCCGGCGAGGGCGGACGAGGTGGGCC
>NZ_LIRJ01000224.1 GCF_001419745.1 Streptomyces silaceus
GGCGGACCGCCCCCGCCGCGCGGGCATCTCCTCGTTCGGGATCAGCGGCACCAACGCCCACGCGATCATCGAACAGGCCCCCGCCGAAGCCCTCGTGGCGGAGAGCGCGCCCGAGCCCGCGGCGGCCGAGGACTCCGCGGCCGTGACCGGTACCCCGCTGCTCCCGGTCCTCCTGTCCGGCGCGACCCCCGACGCCCTCGCGGCCCAGGCCGAGCGGCTCAAGAGCGTCGCCGACCGGCCGCTCGCCGATCTCGCGCACTCCCTCGTCACCGGCCGCGCGGAACTCGCCCACCGGGCCGCCGTGATCGCCCGCGACCGCGACGAACTCCTCGGCGGGCTGGCCGCGTTGGCCTCGGGTGCCGTCTCCGACACCGTCGTACGCGGCAAGGAGACCGGCGGCAAGGTCGCCTTCCTCTTCACCGGACAGGGCGCCCAGCGCCCCGGCATGGGGCGCGGCCTGTACGCCTCGCACCCCGCGTTCCGGGACGCCCTGGACGAGGTCTGCCAGGCGCTCGACGCGCATCTGGACCGGCCGCTGCGCGAGGTGATGTGGGCCGAGCCGGGCAGCGACGACGCCGCCCTGCTCGACCGTACGCTCTACACGCAGGCCGCCCTGTTCGCCGTCGAGACCGCGCTGTACCGGCTCCTGGAGTCCTACGGAGTGCGCCCCGACCACCTTGCCGGGCACTCCGTCGGCGAGCTGACCGCCGCCCACGCCGCGGGCGTCCTGGACCTCGCGGACGCGGCCCGGCTCGTCACCGCGCGGGGCCGGCTCATGCAGGAACTGCCCGAGGGCGGCGCGATGCTGGCCGTCGACGCCACCGAGGACGAGGTCCGCGCGCACCTGGGCCCGGACGTGTCCCTCGCCGCCGTCAACGGCCCGCGCGCCGTCGTGGTCTCCGGCACGGAGGCCGCCGTCGAGGCGGTCGGCGCGGCCTTCGAGGACCGCAGGACCAAGCGGCTGCGGGTCAGCCACGCGTTCCACTCGCCGCTGATGGACCCGATGCTCGCGGAGTTCGAGAAGACCGCCCGCGAACTGACCTTCGCCCCGCCGGCCGTCCCCGTCGTCTCGAACGTCACCGGCGTCCGCGCCACCGACGACGAGCTGTGCTCGCCCGCGTACTGGGTACGCCACGCCCGTGAGGCCGTCCGCTTCGGCGACGCCGTACGGACCCTGGAGGCCGACGGCGTCCGCACCTTCCTCGAACTCGGCCCCGACGCCGTCCTGTCGACGATGGGCGTCCACGCCCTCGCGGAGCCCGAGCGCTCCCTGCTCGTCCCGGTGCTGCGCCGGGACCGCGCGGAGGACGCGGCGCTGGCCGCCGCCCTGGCGACCGCGCGGATGCGCGGCCTGCCCGTGGACTGGCGGCGGGTGTTCGCCGGGACCGGAGCCCGCCGCACGGACCTGCCGACGTACGCGTTCCAGCGGCAGCGGCTGTGGCTGGAGGACCAGCCGGCCGCGGCCGGTGACGCGGGCGGCCTCGGCCAGGCCCCCGCCGGGCACCCCCTGCTCGGCGCGGTCGTCTCGCTGGCCGCCGACGACACCGTCGCCCTCACCGGGCGGCTCTCCCTGGCCACCCACCCCTGGCTCGCCGACCACGCCGTCGCCGGAGTCGTCCTCCTGCCGGGCAGCGCGTTCGTCGAACTCGCCGTGCAGGCGGGCGACCGGGTGGGCTGCCCGCACATCGAGGAACTCCACCTGGAGCGCCCGCTGGTCCTGCCCGCCGACGGCGCCGTCCACCTCCAGGTGGCGGCGGGCGCACCCGACGCCGAGGGGCGGCGGCAGCTGACCGTGCACGCCCGCGTCGAGGACGCGGAGAGCGGGTGGAGCCGCCACGCGGGCGGTGTCCTCACGCCCGGGGCAGCCGCCGAACCGGCCGCCCTGGAGGCCTGGCCGCCGCCCGGCGCCGAACCCGTCGACGTCAGCGGCACCTACGACCACCTCGCCGAACAGGGCTACGCCTACGGACCGCTGTTCCAGTGCCTGCGCGGCGCCTGGCGGCTCGGCGACGAGGTCCTCGCCGAACTCGCCCTGCCCGAGGACGCGGCGGCCGACGGATTCGCCCTGCACCCGGCCCTGCTGGACGCCACCCTGCACGCCATCGACCTGCTCGACGGCCAGGACCCCACCGTGATGACGCTGCCGTTCTCGTGGGACGGCGTCACCGTCCACGCGGCCGGGGCGACCGCGGTGCGGCTGCGGCTCACCCCGCACGGCACCGAGACGATGACGCTGCGGCTGTTCGACGGCGCGGGCGCGCCCGTCGCCGACGTGACCGCCCTGCGCATCCGCCAGGTGACCGCCGAGCAGCTGAACGCGGCGGCCCCGGCGACCGGTGACCTGTACGAGGTGCGCTGGACACCGCTGCCCGAGGCCGCCGAGGGCACCGCGCCCGAGCCGCGGATCCTCACGGTCCGCCCGGCGTCGGACGCGCCGCTGCCCGTGCTCGCCCGGGACACGGCCCTGGAGGCCCTCACCGCGCTCCAGCGCCACCTGGCCGACGACACGGACCCCGAACCCCTCGTCGTCGTCACCCGCTCCGCCGCCACCCTCGACGGCCCGCCCGACCCGGCGCAGGCCGTGATCGCGGGCCTGGTGCGCGCCGCGGCCGTGGAGCACCCGGGCCGGCTCGTCCTCGTCGACACGGACGACGACCCCGCGTCGGCCGCCGCCCTGCCGGCCGCCGTCGCGGGCGGCGCTCCCGAACTGGCCCTGCGGGCCGGCACGGTGTACGCGCCGCGGCTCGCCGAGGCCGCCGTGGCACCGGCCGACGCGCCCGCCCCGGCCCTCGACCCCGAGGGCACGGTCCTCGTCACCGGCGGCACCGGCAGCCTCGGCCGTCTCCTCGCCCGGCACCTCGTCACCCGGCACGGCGTGCGCCATCTGCTGCTGACGAGCCGCTCGGGCAAGTGGCACGAGGAACTGGACGAGGTCGAGGCGTTCGGCGCGACCGTGACCGTCGCGGCCTGCGACGCCACCGACCGTGCCGCGCTCGCCGGACTCCTCGACGAGATCCCGGCCGCGCACCCGCTGACGGCCGTGGTGCACGCCGCGGGCGTCCTCGACGACGGGCTGCTCGGCGACCTCACCCCGGACCGCCTCGACGCGGTGCTGCGCCCCAAGACCGACGCGGCCTGGCACCTGCACGAGCTCACCCGCGACCTCGGCCTGGCGGCGTTCGTCCTCTTCTCGTCCGCGGCGGGCGCGCTCGGCGCGGCGGGACAGGCCAACTACGCGGCGGGCAACGCGTTCCTCGACGCCCTGGCGGTCCGCCGTCGCGCCGAGGGGCTGCCCGCCCTGTCCCTGGCCTGGGGGCTGTGGGACACCGGATCGGGCATGGCGGCGGGACTCGGCGAGACCGAGACGCGCCGGCTGGCCCGCGACGGCATCCTGCCGCTGCCGGCCGACCGTGCCCTCGCCCTCTTCGACCGGGCCCTCGCCGCGGACAGTGCCCTGCTGCTCCCCGTCCGCGTGCGGATCACCGAGGACGCCCCGCCGATGATCAGGGCGCTCGCCCCGGCACCGGCGCGGCGCACGGCCCGCGCGGTGTCGGCCGTCGAGGCGCTGCCGCAGCGCCTCGCGGGGCTGGGCGCCGCCGACGCCAAGCGG
>NZ_LIRJ01000225.1 GCF_001419745.1 Streptomyces silaceus
GTCGCCGGTGACCTCGACGCGTACGACGTGGGCCACTCCCTGGCCACCACCCGCTCGCTCTTCGCGCACCGCGCCGCCGTCACCGGCCGCGACCGCGCCGAGCTGCTCGACGGTCTGCGCGCCCTCGCCGAAGGGCGCGAGCGGTCCGTCGTCGCGCCCGAACCGGGCCGGCTGGCCGTGCTGTTCTCCGGCCAGGGCTCGCAGCGCGCCGGCATGGGCCGCACGCTGTCCGCGCACTTCCCGGTGTTCGCCGCCGCGTTCGACGAGATCTGCGCGGCCTTCGACGGGCACCTGGAGCGCCCGCTGCGCGAGGTGATCGACGCCGACGACCCCGAGCAGCTGAACCAGACCGCGTACACGCAGGCCGCGCTGTTCGCCTTCGAGACCGCGCTGTACCGGCTCCTGGAACACTGGGGCATCCGCCCCGACCTGCTCGCCGGGCACTCCATCGGCGAGATCGTCGCCGCCCATGTCGCGGGCGTCCTCTCGCTCGACGACGCCGTCACCCTGGTCGCCGCCCGCGGCCGCCTCATGCAGGAGCTGCCCACCGGCGGCGCGATGGTCTCGCTGCTCGCCGCCGAGGCCGACGTCACCCCGCTGCTCACCGAAGGCGTCGACGTCGCCGCCGTCAACGGCCCCCGCTCCGTGGTGATATCCGGCGACGAGGACGCCGTGCTCGCCGTCGCCGCGCAGTTCGAGAAGACCACCCGGCTCAAGGTCTCGCACGCCTTCCACTCGCACCGCATGGACCCCATGCTGGACGCCTTCCGCGAGGTCCTCGCCACCCTCACCTTCCACGAGCCCGCCCTGCCGGTCGTCTCGAACGTCACCGGAGCCCTCGCCGACGACCTCACCTCGCCCGAGTACTGGGTACGCCACGTCCGTGACGCCGTCCGCTTCCACGACGGCGTCACCACCCTGGCCGCCGAGGGTGCCACCCGCTTCCTGGAGGTCGGGCCCGACGCGGTGCTGAGCAACATGGCGCAGGACGCCGTGGCGGACGCCGTCGCCACCCAGCGGCGCGACCGCGACGAGGACACGGCGCTCGTCGACGCGCTGTGCCGCCTGCACCTCACCGGCGCGGGCCCCGACTGGCCGGTGCTGTTCGCCGGGGGCCGCAAGGTCACCCTGCCCACCTACCCGTTCCGCCGCGACCGGCACTGGGAGGACGCCCCGATCCTCCAGGCCGAGCGCTCCGCGGGCCGTGCCGCGTCCGACGCCTCCGACCCGTTCTGGGACCTGGTGCACGAGCAGGACGTCGCCGCCGTCGCCGCCACCCTCGGCGTCGCCGACGAGGCGTCCGTCGAGGCCGTCGTCCCGGCCCTCGCCGCCTGGCACGCGCAGCGGCAGGACGCGGCCGCCGCCGACGGCTGGCGCTACCGCGCCGCCTGGCACCCGCTGGCCCGCCCCTCGGCACCCGCCGCCGGCGGCCGGTGGCTCGCGGTCGTGCCCGACTCCCGCACCGACGACCCCTGGACGGCGTCCGTCCTCGCCGGCCTCGGCGCCCACGGTCTCGCCGTCGACACCCTGCCGGTGCCCGCGGACGCCGGCCGCGCCGCCCTCGCCGCGCTCCTGGCGGACCGCACCGACGTCGACGGCGTGCTGTCCCTGCTGAGCCACGGCGCCCCGCTGACCGCGACGGCCGCCCTCGTACAGGCACTCGGCGACGCCGGGGCCACGGCACCCCTGTGGTGCGCCACCCGCGACGCCATGGCCCACGAACCCGCCGCGGCCGTCACCGGATACGCGCAGGCCCAGGTGTGGGGCCTCGGCCGGGTCGCCGCCCTGGAGCACCCCGACCGCTGGGGCGGCCTCATCGACCTGCCCGCCGGACCGGGACCGCAGAGCCTCGCCTCCCTCGCCGCGCTCCTCGCGGACGCGGGCGACGAGGACCAGATCGTCGTCCGCGAGTCCGGCGCGTACGGCAGGCGCCTGGAGCACGCCGCCGCCAAGGCCGGCGCGCCCTGGCGGCCCGCCGGCACCGTCCTGGTCACCGGCGCCACCGGCGGGGTCGGCGCGGCCGTCGCCCGCTGGCTCGCCGCCGAGGGCGCCGACCACCTCCTGTTGACCTCCCGGCGCGGCGAGCAGGCCCCCGGAATGGCCGAGTTGAAGAACGAGCTGGCCGCCACGGGCGCCCGGGTCACCGTCGCCGCCTGCGACGTCGCCGACCGCGCCGCCCTCGCCGCGCTCCTGGAGACGGTGCCCGCCGAGCACCCCCTGACGGCCGTGATGCACCTCGCCGGAGTCCTCGACGACGGCGTCCTCGACGGGCTCGCCCCCGAGCAGTTCGACGGCGTCCTCGCCCCGAAGGCCACGGCCGCCGACCACCTGCACGAGCTCACCCGCGACCTGGACCTCAGCGCGTTCGTGCTGTTCTCCTCGCTGACCGCCACCGTCGGCGGCGCGGGCCAGTCCAACTACGCCGCCGCCAACGCCCACTTGGACGCCCTCGCCGCGCACCGCCGTGCCGCCGGACTGCCCGCCACCGCCATCGCGTGGGGTCCCTGGGGCGGCGACGGCATGGCCGCGCACGGCACGGTCCGCGCGGCGAGCCGGGCCATGGGCATGTCCGCCCTCGACCCCGACCGCGCCCTGACCGCGCTGCGCCGGGCCCTGGACGGCGGCGACACCACCGTGACCGTCGCCGACGTGGACTGGACGAAGTTCGCGCCCGCGTTCACCTCGTCCCGGCCGAGCCCCCTGCTCTCCGCGCTGCCCGAGGCCCAGCGGCCCGGCGGCTCGGACGGCGACAGCGCCGTGCCCGACGGGTTCGCCGAGCGGCTCGCCGCGCTGACCGGCGGCGAGCGCGAACGCGCCCTCCAGGACCTCGTGTGCGGACAGGCCGCGGCCGTCCTCGGCTACGCCGGCTCCGACGGCGTCGAACCCACCACCGCCTTCCGCGACCTGGGCTTCGACTCGCTGACCTCCGTCGACCTGCGCAACCGCATCAGCACCGCCGCCGGGGTGCCCCTGCCGGCCACGCTCATCTTCGACTACGCCACCCCCGCCGCCCTCGCCAAGCACCTGGGCGCCGAACTGGCGGGCGCCGACACGTCCGTGGACTCCGTCGTCGCCGAACTGGAGCGCGTGGCGGCCCGGCTCGGCGACCTCACCGCCGAGGACATCGAGCAGGGCCGCATCACCGCACGCCTGCAGACCGTCCTGAACGGCCTCAACCAGACCCTCGCCGGGGACGGCGCGGCGGTCGCGGGCCGCCTCGAAGAGGCCTCCGCCGACGACGTGTTCGCGTTCATCGACAACGAACTCGGCTCGGCGTGACACCAGGCCCCCACGACACGACCGCCCACCCGCAGCTCACCCTTTCGCACAGAAGTGGCGACACGCGATGACGAACGACGAAAAGCTCCTCTCCTACCTCAAGCGGGTCTCCGCCGATCTGCACCAGACCCGGCAGCGGCTGCGCGAGGTCGAGACCCAGGACCGGGAACCGATCGCGATCGTCGGGATGAGCTGCCGCTTCCCCGGCGGGGTGAGCACCCCCGAGGAGCTCTGGCGGCTCGTCCACGACGGCACCGACGCCATCGGTGACTTCCCCGACGACCGCGGCTGGGACGTCGACGGGCTCTACGACCCGGACCCGGACGCCACCGGCAAGACGTACGTCAAGCGCGGGGGATTCCTGTACGACGCGGGCGACTTCGAGCCGGAGTTCTTCGGCGTCAGCCCGCGTGAGGCGGTCGCGATGGACCCGCAGCAGCGGCTGCTGCTCGAAGTGTCGTGGGAGGCCCTGGAACGCGCCCGGATCGCCCCCGACTCGGTGCACGGCGGCCGGGTCGGGGTGTTCGCGGGCACCAACGGACAGGACTACCGGGACCTGCTCGCCCGGATGGACCAGGACACCGAGGCGGCGCTGGGCACCGGCGCGCTCGCCGCGGTGATCTCCGGCCGCATCTCCTACACCCTGGGCATCGAGGGGCCCGCGGTCACCATCGACACCGCGTGCTCCTCGGCGCTGGTCGCGGTCCACCTGGCCGTACAGGCGCTGCGGGCCAAGGAGTGCACGCTCGCCCTCGCGGGCGGCGCGACCGTGATGTCGACGCCCGGCTCGTTCGTCGCGTTCAGCCGCCAGCGCGGTCTGGCCCTGGACGGGCGCTGCAAGTCCTTCGCCGACGCCGCCGACGGCACCGGCTGGGGCGAGGGCGCGGGCATGCTGCTCCTGGAGCGCCTCTCGGACGCCCGCCGCAACGGCCACGAGGTCCTCGCCGTCGTCCGCGGCTCGGCCGTCAACCAGGACGGCGCGTCGAACGGCCTGACCGCGCCCAACGGCCCCTCCCAGCAGCGCGTCATCCGCGCGGCGCTGACGGGCGCGGGGCTGAGCCCGGCCGACGTCGACCTCGTCGAGGCGCACGGCACCGGCACCACCCTCGGCGACCCCATCGAGGCGCAGGCCCTGCTCGCCACCTACGGCCAGGACCGGCCCGAGGACGCCCCGCTGTGGCTCGGCTCGGTCAAGTCCAACATCGGGCACACCCAGGCCGCCGCCGGCGTCGCCGGGATCATCAAGGTCGTCATGGCGCTGCGCCACGGCGTCCTGCCGCGGACCCTGCACGTCGACGAGCCCTCCACCAAGGTCGACTGGACCGCGGGCAACGTACGCCTCCTGACGGAGAACCGGTCCTGGTCCGACCCGGGCCGACCGCGCCGCGCCGCCGTGTCCTCCTTCGGCGCCAGCGGCACCAACGCGCACACCATCGTCGAACAGGCCCCGGCCGAGGACGGCACCGAGGAGCCCGCCGAGGACGGCGCCGCCCCCGCACCCGCCC
>NZ_LIRJ01000226.1 GCF_001419745.1 Streptomyces silaceus
GGCGGGCCTGGTGGTGCCGTCGGTGGCGACGGGGGCCGGGCGCTCGCGCCGGTGGTCGTCGGGGCCGGAGAGCAGGCCGGCGGTCACGGTGACGGCGACGGCCGCGGTGGCCAGGGCCGCTCCCGCGTACGCGGTACGGCGACGGCGGCGGCGCACGACGGCGCGGCGGCGGATCTCCGCCCCGGCGACGGGCGCGGGCGTCTCGTGGCCGGCCGCGAGGTCCCGGAGCGCGGAGGTCAGGTCATCGGACACGGCCACCCTCCTTCGCGCTGGGCTCGTCGTCGCCACCACGGCGGTCGCCGTCGTCGTCCCGCTCGGCGGACAGCCGCGCGGCGAGCGCCGCCCGGCCGCGCGAGAGGCGGGCCTTGACCGTGCCCACGGGCGAGCCGGTCTCGGAGGCTACCTGCTCCACGCTCAGGTCGCACAGATGGTGCAGGACCACGGCCGTGCGCTGGGCCTCGGGGAGGGTGCGCAGCGCCTGCACCAGGGCCGTGTGCTCGGGTCCCGGTCCGGGGACGCGGTCGGCGGGCGGGTTCCTGCGCACGAGGTCGAGCCAGCGCCTGGCCCGCCGCCAGCGGCTGACGGCCAGGCGCATGGCGACGGTCCGGATCCAGGCCTCGGGCGCCTCGTCGGCGAGGAAGTCCCGGCGGCGGTCCCAGGCCCGTACGAACGCCTCCTGGACCACGTCCTGTGCCTCGCCGTGGTCACCGGTCAGGGCGTACAACTGCCCGACCAGGCGCGGGAAGGCGGCGGCGTAGAACGCGTCGAACTCGTCCTCCGTCATGCCCCCGCGCCCCCGTCCGGCCCGGCCGGATCACGTCATCTGAAATTCCTGCGACTGGTGTGCAACCTGGCGCCCTCCCGGTGCGTACAGGTCCCGTACATCGAAACACAGCCCAGGGGGAACCGATGACCACAGGGATCACGATGAGGCGCAACGCGCGCGTGTGGGGAGCGGCGGCGCTCTGCTCGCTGGTGCTCGCGGGGTGCTCCGCGCAGGACGGCGCGCGGGACGCGGGGAGCGCGGACGACGCGAAGCGGGGGGCGACGGCGGCGGACCGCGCGCCGGCGAGGAAGACGGCGTCGAGGCCGAAGCCCGTCGCGGACCCGGCCGCGCTCAAGGGCGCGCGGCTGAACGTGGCCGACGGGCAGACCGTCGGCGTCGGCATGCCGATATCGCTCACGTTCGACCGCCCGGTGCCGGTGGCGGAGCGGGCGGCGGTGGAGCGGCGGCTCTCGGTGAAGGCGAACCCGGGGGTGACGGGTTCGTGGAGCTGGGTCAAGGACCGCAATCTGCACGAGGGGCAGCGGGTCGACTTCCGCCCGCGCGAGCCGTGGAAGCCCGGTACGAGGGTGACGGTCGCGGCGGGCTCCGAGGCCACCAGGACGTTCACGGTGGGCCGTTCGTTCGTCGCCACCGTGGATGTGCGGACCCACACCATGACCGTGGTGAAGGACGGGCGGACGAGCCGGGTGAAGGTGACCGCCGGCGCGCCGGGCATGGACACCTGGAACGGCACCATGGTCGTCCTGGACAAGCAGTCCCGGGTGCTCATGGACTCCCGGACGGTGGGCTACGGGACGTCGTACAAGGACTACTACAACTACGCGGTCCATCTGACGGCTTCGGGGACGTACCTCCACGAGAACCCGAACGCGAACGCCGCTGCCGGGGAGCGGAACGTCACGCACGGCTGCATAGGCCTGCCCACGGACGGGACGGCGCGGCGCTTCTACGAGGACGTGATCCCCGGAGACATCGTGCGGGTCGTCGGCTCCAAGGACACCGTGGCGGCGGGCAACGGCTACGGCGCCTGGAACGTCGGCTGGAAGCAGTGGCGGGAGGGCAGCGCGCTGAACTGATGCCCCGCCCCCTTCCCGGCGTCGCGCGGAGCGGCTGTCTCCGCCCGATCCCGCGCGGAGCGGCTTCTCCGCCCGATCCCGCGCGGAGCGGCGGCCGGCGTCCCGGCCGCCGCTCCCCCGAGCCTCAGCCCCGGCGCCGTGCGGCGCGGCGCCGCACGAGTGCCGTCCCCGATATGCCGAGGGCGAGCAGCGCGCCCGCCCCGGCCACCGACGACGCCACGGTGACGGGGCCCTGTGCGGGCTCCTGCGCCGCCTCCTGTGCGGGCTTCCCGGTGTCGTAACCGCCCGCCTTGCCCGACTTCTCGTAGGCCGAGCCGGGCAGCTTGTCGCCGTACGCCTTCTGGACGCGCTTGCGGTAGGCGGCGACCGAGGTCCCCTCGGCGCCCACGGCACGCACCGCGTCCTTGTCGAGCGGCAGCACGCGCGCGTGCTTCTCGTCCTGGACGTACCAGGCGTTGATCTGCGGCTCGTGGAAGACGGTGCCTCCGGGGGCCTTTTCGGCGCCCACGCGCGCGTAGTGCGTCTCGTCGTCCCCGGTGGCGATGTTCACGACCTGCCAGGAGCGGCCCTGTTCGACGGTCCACAGCGAGGCCTCCTGGCCGTCGGAGGAGACCGCCTTGCTGGCGAGGAACTGCAGGCGGGCGATCGGCGCGCCCCTCTTCCCGGCGACGAACTCCGGGGAGAGGTAGTACACGGGCACGGCCTTGCCCTCGATCCGCGGGTCGGCCGCGGCCCTGGTGACGGCTCCCTCGCGGGCGAAGAAGCGGGAGAGCGTGTCGAGGGTCTTCGGCGCCCCTGCCGCCTCGTGGGCGGCGGCGCGGGAGGCCGGGGAGGGCGCCGCGGGCCCGGAGTCCGCGGAGGCCTCCGGGGCGGCGAGGCCGAGCAGCAGGGTGGCCGCGGAGCCGGCGAGCGCGGCCTTGACCAGGTGACGGGGCAGGTGACGGGTCATCGCTCTCACGCCCCGATCCGGTAGAGCGAGTGGGTCCAGGAGAAGGTGTTGTTGTCGACGTACCAGTCGTGCGAGGCCCAGTTGTAGCGGTCACTGGAGGGCCAGGGATCGCCCCAGTAGACCCAGCTGTTGGCGTCGTCGTAGCCGTAGATGACGTGCATGTGGCCACCGCCGTTGGACCACTGGATGCGGGTCTCGACCGGGCGGCCCGCGTTGATCTCCGCCTGCACGGTCGGGTAGCGCAGCCAGCCGGTCACGTACGAACCGGGGTTGATGCCGGCCCAGCGCAGGCCGCTCTGCACATTGCCGAGCGTGGCCTGGTTGTTGGGGCACTCCGTGCTCTGGTTGCGGCCGAAGGCGGCGTTGCAGAACTGGTTCTGGCTGTAGTTGCGGCCCATGAAGGTGGCGATGGTGTTGCCGGCCGCGGCCCAGCACCAGTTGGTCTTCTGCTGCGCCTGCATGGTGATGTTCAGGCGCTTGGCGGCCAGGACGGACGGGTCGGCGGCGCCTGCGGCGCGCGGCGCGTGGGCCGCGGGCGCGGCCGACGTGACGGGGACGGAGCCGGGGTCGGCCGGGGCCGCCGTGGCGGTGGCCGTCGGAGCGGCGAAGAGGGCCGCGGCGGCGACGGCGAGGGCGGAGAGGTGTCTCCGTCTGCCGGTGCCGCTCCTCTTGTGTGGTGGGCGCATCGCGTTCCTCCCAAGCGGGGATGTGGGGTGTGGAGGACCGCGTCCGGACGCTGCGATTGAGCATCGAGTGTTGTCGAGTGCAGGTCAACAAGCTTCAATACGGCATTACTTGAGCCGTGAACGGCGGCGTACGGATGTGAACACGCGCCGCGCGCCGACCTGGCACCCCGCTCCCACCGGCACGAACGCCGGGGCCACAGAAGTGAACGTTCACAGAAGGAGTCCGCATTGCGGCACGGCACACGACTCGCGGACGAGCACGGCACACGGCCCGCGGACGGGCACGGCACACGACCCCCCGACGGCCACGGCGCAGTGGCCGACGAGGGAGGACCCGAGGCGGACCTGGCGGCCGCGCTGCGCACCGGTCCCTTCCACGTCGCGCTGCGCAGCGCGATCGCCGCGCGGCGGCTGCCCCTGCAGCGCATCCGCCACCACCTGGCAACGCAAGGCGTACACGTCGGCGTGACGAGCCTGAGCTACTGGCAGCAGGGCGCCCGCCGCCCCCAGCGCGCCGAGTCCCTGCGTGCCGTGCGCGCCCTGGAGGAGATACTCCGCCTCCCCGAGGAATCGCTGATCCGCCTCCTCGTCCAGCCGTCCGAGCGCGGCGACAGGGACCGGCCCGCCGCCCGCTCGTACCGTTCGCTGGTGGAGGCCGCCGACGTGCTGCGGTCGCTCCTGGCCGAGCTCGGCGCGCCCGTCGACGGCGGGCTGCACACCATCGGCCACCACGAACGGGTGCGGATCGGCGCGCTGCGCGAGCTGGTCGGCCGCGATTCGCAGCACATCGTGCGCGCCCACCGCGACGGCGTGGACCGCTACGTGGCCATCCACTACGGCGACCCCGGCTGCGCCCCCGACCGTGTCCGCGTGCGCGCCCTGGAGAACTGCCGCACGGGGCGCGTGCGCTGGCACCAGGGGACGGGGGTGATGGTCGCCGAACTGCTCTTCGACACGCGCCTGCGGGCGGGCGACACCCATCTGTTCGGCTACGGCTTCGACGACGGCACGGCGGGCGCGGCCACCGAGTACGTGCGCGGCTTCACCTACGCGGGCGGCCAGTACGCCCTCCAGATCCGCTTCGACGACCGGGCCCTGCCGGTGCGCTGCCACCGCTTCGCCCAGCAGTCGGCCGCGGCACCGCGCGGCGGCCGCCAGGAACTCACCCTGAGCGGCAGCCACCGCTCGGTGCACGTGGTGGAACCGCAGGTGCGGGCGGGGATCCTGGGGATCGCGTGGGACTGGGAGTGAGCCGGGGGCCGCTCTCCGGGAGTCGGCCGGTCCGGCTCCTCGCCGGTGCGGGGAGGACGAGGCCTTGCGGGTGCGGGGAGGACAAGGCCTTGCCGGTGCGGCAGGCCAGGCCTCGCCGGTGCGGGAGGGCTAGGCCTTCTTCTCCGGGCCCGCGATGATCTTGCCGTTCTCCACCTTCACCGGCAGCTCGGACAGCGGCGTGACGGCCGGCTCGTGCAGCACCTTGCCGTTCGTGGCGTCGAACTGGCTGCCGTGGCACTGGCAGATGAGCTTGTGCCCCTCCAGCTTGTTGATCGGGCAGCGCGCGTGGGTGCAGATCGTGCTGTACGCCTTGTACTCGTCCTCGGAGATCCGGCTGACGACCACGTTCTGGTCCGTGTACAGCTTCGACGCGCCGACCTTCACCTCGTCGGACGCGCCGAGGGCCACCGGCGCGGTCGGCGCCGACCGGTTCGACCCGCCGTCGCCCGTCGAGCAGGCGGTGAGCCCGAGGCCGACGGCCGGGGCGAGAGCGGCGGCCCGCAGCACGGTGCGACGGGCAGGAGGCGTGCCGGACATGGTGTCTCCACAGGTCAGGGGCGTCGGTGACGGATCGACCATACCGGTGCGAGGCGCCGCGACCGGGTCGGGCACGGGCGTGCCCGAGTGCCGCCCGATTCCGCGCCGGGCGCCGCGCACGGCCTAGCCTGAACGGGACGCCGCGCGCCGTGTGCCGCGGCGCCCGAGCCGAGCCCAGGCAGCGCCCGAGAGGAACCACCCGTGATAGTCGTCGCAGGAGAGGCCCTGATCGACCTCGTTCCGCAGGGCGCGCCCCAGCTGCCCGGGGCCGGCGGCGCCCCGGGGCTGCCCGCGCTCGCGCCGCGCCTGGGCGGCGGCCCGTACAACACCGCCGTGGCGCTCGGCCGGCTCGGCTCCCCCGTCGCCTTCTGCTCGCGCGTGTCGCGGGACGCGTTCGGCGAGGCGCTGCTCGGCGGGCTGCGGGCGGCCGGTGTCGACACCGCGTACGTGGAGAGCGGCCCGGAGCCGACGACGCTCGCCGTCGCCTCGATCGGCGCGGACGGCTCGGCCGGCTACTCCTTCTACGTCGAGGGCACCGCCGACCGGCTCTTCGAAGCGCCGGACGAACTCCCCGACGGCGTACGGGCGATGTCGTTCGGCACCTGCTCGCTCGTCCTCGAACCGGGCGCGAGCGCGTACGAGGAGCTGATGCGACGCGCGGCGGCGCGCGGGATCTGCACCGCGCTCGACCCCAACATCCGGGCGGGCCTGATCCCCGACGCGGACGCCTACCGCGCCCGCTTCAAGAGCTGGCTGCCGTCGGTGTCGCTGCTCAAGCTGTCGCGGGAGGACGCCGACTGGCTCGGCGGCACCCCGCACGAGTGGCTGGCGGCGGGGCCCGCCGCCGTGGTGGTCACGCGCGGCGGGGACGGTCTGTCGCTGTACACGCGCGGCGGCACGGAGGTGCACGTGCCGGGCGAGCGCGTGGACGTGGTGGACACGATCGGCGCGGGCGACACGGTCAACGCGGCGCTGCTGCACGGCCTCGCGGCGCGCGACGCGCTGTCGGCGGACGCACTGGCCGACCTGCCCGACGCGACCGCGGCGGACGTGCTGCGGTTCGCGGCGCGCGCGGCGGCGCTCACCTGCTCACGGGCGGGCGCGGAGCCGCCGTACGCGGCGGAGCTCGACCGGTTCGCCTGACCGTCCGGGCGCCCGGCCGGGCGGGCGCGGTCAGGCGTTGACCGCGTGCAGGCCACCGGGTCTGCGGCCGTTGAGGCGGTCCAGGGCCACCGAGGTGGCGTCGTCGGCCGGGACGTAGACGATCAGGCGCTGCGGATCGGTGTCGGGCAGCGCCAGCGTCTCGTACGAGAGCCGCAGCCCGCCCGCCTCGGGATGGGTGAGCCGCTCGACGCCGGTGCGGCGGGGCAGCATGGGCGCGCCTTCGACGCGGTCCGCGAACGGGGCGCCGGCGAAGACCGTCAACTCGTCGGCGAATCCCCGCACATGCGGGTCGTCGAGCATGGACTCGGTCTTGAGGTGGCCGACCAGGTTGTCGGCGAGGCGGTCCCACTCCGGGTAGGCGGCACGGGCCCGCTCGTCGGTGAACACGTACCGGGCGAGGTTGGGGCGTTCGCCGTCCAGGACGCCGAGGGGCTCCACGATCCGCCGGTAGCCCGTCGTGCAGGCCAGGATGTCGGCGAGGCGGTTGAGCAGGACGGCGGGCAGGGGCTCCAGGCTGTCCAGGATCGCGCGCACGGTGGGCCGCACCGAGTCCGCCGGCGGCACGGCCGTGGGGCAGCAGGGATTCCCCGCGCCCCCGTCCGTCTCCTTCTCCAGGCGGCGCAGGTGGATGCGCTCCTCCAGGGTCAGGCGCAGCGCGTCGGCGAGCGCGCCGAGGACCTGTGGGGACGGATGGCGGTCCCTGCCCTGTTCCAGGCGGGCGAGGTACTCGACGCTGATCCCGGCGAGGGTCGCGACCTCGGAGCGGCGCAGCCCCGGCGTACGTCGGCGGGGACCGCTCGGCAGTCCGACCTCGGTGGGGGTCACGGCCTCCCTGCGCGTCCGCAGGAAGGCGCCCAGCTCGTTCTCGCTCACGGATGCGAACGTAGCAGCGATCGCCGCGCGGATCGTGGCCCTGTCACTACCAGTCTCCGCCCGGCCTTCCTCCGCTCCTGGGGGCGCCGCAAGGTGGGCTCATGACTCTTGAAGCGACTGACACGAACGTGCCCGCCTCCTCCGCCGGTTCCGCCGCTCCCGCGCTGCCGCTCGCCGCGGGCGTCTGGGAGATCGAGCCGCTGCACTCCGCGGTGAACTTCTCCATCCGCCACCTCGGCATCTCCAAGGTGCGGGGCCGCTTCGCGGACGTGCGGGCCGAGCTGGTGGTGGGCGAGAGCGCCGGGACCTCGTCGGTGACCGCGACCATCGCGCTGGCCTCGATCGACACGGGCAACAAGGACAGGGACGCGCATGTGCTCGCCTCCGACCTGCTCGACGTCGAGAAGCGCCCGACGATGGCCTTCCGCTCGACGCGGATCGAGGGCGCGGGCGAGGAGTGGTCCATGGCGGGCGAGCTGACGATCGGGGACGTGACCCGGCCGGTGACGCTGGACGTGGAGTTCGGCGGCCTGGAGGGCTTCCCGGGCCAGGAGCGCAGGCACGCCGGGTTCGAGGCGTCGGGCGAGATCCGCCGCAGTGACTTCGGCCTCGACTTCGCACCCGGCCTGCTCGGCGAGGTGGTGAAGATCCAGCTGGACATGCAGTTCCTGGAGCCGGTCGCGGAGCAGGGCTGACGTCCTGGGCGCGGGTACGCGGGAGGATCGAGAGGGCTGGATCCCTGGCACGAGTACGCGGGGGGGCGGACAGGGCTGGATCCCTGGCGCGGTAGGCCGGGGCAGGCCTGCCCCCTCGG
>NZ_LIRJ01000227.1 GCF_001419745.1 Streptomyces silaceus
CCCGGTTCCCGGACGTCCGGGTGGTGGCCGTCGCCGATCTCGACGAGGAGCGGGCGGCCGACGTGGCCCGCGCCCACGGCATACCGGTGTCGGGGAGCGTGGCGACGGTGCTCGCCCTGCCCGAGGTCGAACTCGTCGTCAACCTCACCGTGCCCGCCGCGCACGCGCAGGTGGCGACGGCCGCGCTCCGCGCCGGCAAGCACGTCTACGGCGAGAAGCCGATCACGCTCGCGCCCGCCGAGGCGGAGAAACTGCTCGCCGAGGCGGCCGAGCGGGGGCTGCTCGTGGGCAACGCCCCGGACACGTTCCTCGGCGCGGGACTGCAGTCGGCGCTGCGGGCCGTGGCCGCCGGGCACATCGGCGTGCCCGTGGCGGCGACGACCGTGACGCAGAGCCTGGGCCCGGAGGGCTGGCACCCCGATCCGGCGTTCTTCTACCAGCCGGGCGCGGGACCGCTCTTCGACCTCGGCCCCTACTATCTGACCTCGCTCGTCGCCCTGTTCGGCGGTGTGTCGCGGGTGGCCGCGACGGCGGCACGCGCGCGCCGGGAGCGGACCGTCGGGTCGGGCCCGAAGGCGGGGCAGGTCTTCCCCGTCGACGTGCCCACGCACGTGTCGGCGCTCGTCGAGTTCGCGTCCGGGGTGCGGGCGGCCTCGACGTTCAGCTTCGACTCGGCGCTGCCCCGCATCCGCTTCGAGGTCACGGGTACCGAGGGCACGCTCGCGGTGCCCGACCCGAACACTTTCGGCGGTCCGCTGCGGCTCCTTCCCAACGGCTCCGAGGAGTGGCGCGAACTGCCCGTGCGGGGGCGGACGGACGGGCGCGGCCTCGGCGTGGTCGACATGGCGCGCGCCCTGCGCGGCGGCACCGCCCACCGGGCCTCCGGCGCGCTCGCCCTGCACGTCCTGCAGACCATGACGGCGATCACGCGGGCAGCGGAACGCGCCGAGTTCACCTCGCCGGCGACACAGCCCGTGCCGCCGGAGCCGCTGCCCGAGGACTGGGATCCCCTGGCGGCCACCCTCGGCTGAGCTCCTGGACGACGGTTCAGCTGTCTGCCGGTGCCGAACGAGCGCTTCAACAGTCACATCGGCATCGGCTGACATCGAATACCCCGCTCGTTGTACAACCGGCCGGCTACCTCGTGGGGTGTACACGTTTGTCAACCCGGTGCGGGACGACGGTGGCACGGCCCCGGTCATAGCGTCACGGCACACACCGCGTCCACGCGGTCGTGCCGATGACCGGAAAGGTGAAGTGATCTCATGTCCCGTGCTTCGTTCACCCGCACCAGACTGCGCCGTGCCGCGGTGGCGGCAGGCGCCTTCATCGCGCTGACGACAGCCGTCGGCGCCACCCAGGCCTCCGCCCAGAACGAGAGCGGATCCCGGGTGGCCGCCGCGCCGTCCGACTGCCCCAAGTACTACTTCTGCGGCTACAAGGACGCCAACTTCAAGCGCCTGGCGTTCAAGTTCAAGGACTGTTACATGCAGGAGATCCCGGACGGCCTGAACAGCGGCGGCTCCTGGTACAACAACCAGTCCGCCGGCACCAAGGCCAAGATGTACAACAAGAGCAAGCAGCTCATCTACACCACCCCGGGAGCGCCCTCCAAGGACGCCGCCGGCAACTGGGGTCCTGTCTGGTACGTCGACGCCTGCTGACCCTCGTCACAGGTGAGGGGACGGGCTGCCCAGGTCATCCTCCTGGGCAGCCCCACGGCACCGGCGATCGTGTTGTGCGGGCTCGCCGTACGGGCCGGTCGCGACGCCCGGTCACGACGCCCGGTCACAGCGGCGCGTCGAGCTCCCGGCTCTCAGCGGTCCCGCCGATCTCCTCGATCTCCTCGATCGCCCGCGTGAGCCACTGCGTCCAGAAGGTCTCCAGGTCGATGCCCGCGCGCAGCACCACGTGCCGCAACCGGTCCTCGACGGCGTCCTTCCCGGGCGGGAAGTCCCGCCGCTCGATCTCCTCGTACTCCGCCAACTGGCCCCGGTGCAGCTCCAGATGGCGGTGCAGGTCCTCCTGGATGCCCTCCGTGCCGACGACCGCGGCGGCGCGCAGACGCAGCAGGAGGGTGTCGCGCAGCGGCTTGGGGTCCTGGCTCGCGGCCGTCCAGCGGGCCAGTTCGGCGCGGCCCGTCGGCAGGACCTCGTACTCCTTCTTCTGTCCGCGCGTCGCCCCCTGCGGGGGCAGTGCGCGGATCGCCCCCTCGCGCTCCAGCCTGCCCAGCTCGCGGTAGATCTGCTGGTGCGTGGCCGACCAGAAGTAGCCGATCGACTTGTCGAACCTGCGTGTCAGCTCCAGGCCCGACGAGGGCTTCTCCAGGAGGGCGGTGAGGATGGCGTGCGGGAGTGACATGCGGGCCATCCTAAGGACAGCCGGCCCGGGGCGCGGTGGCCCCGGGCCGCCCGTTCACAGCGCGGCGGCCAGCTCCGTGCCCTGCTTGATGGCGCGCTTGGCGTCCAGCTCGGCGGCGACGTCGGCGCCGCCGATCAGGTGCGCCTCGACACCGGCCGCGGTGAGCTCCTCGTACAGGCCGCGGCGCGGTTCCTGGCCGGAGCAGACGACGACCGTGTCGACCGGGATGACGGAGGACTCGCCGTCGACGGTGATGTGCAGGCCCGCGTCGTCGATCAGGTCGTACTGGACGCCCGCCACCATGGCGACGCCGCGGTGGCGCAGTTCGGTGCGGTGGATCCAGCCCGTCGTCTTGCCGAGGTTCTGGCCGACCTTGGACGTCTTGCGCTGCAGGAGGTGGACCGTGCGCGGCGGGACCGGGCGCTCGGGCGCGGTCAGGCCGCCGCGCTCGCGGTAGTCCATGTCGACGCCCCACTGGCGGAAGTACGTCGCCGGGTCCAGGCTCGCCTTCTCGCCGCCGTCGGTGAGGAACTCGGCGACGTCGAAGCCGATGCCGCCGGCGCCGATGATGGCGACCCGCTCCCCCACGGGCGCGTCGTCGCGCAGCACGTCGAGGTAGCCGACGACGCTGGGGTGGTCGATGCCGGGGATCTCGGGGGTGCGGGGCGTGACGCCGGTGGCGAGGACCACCTCGTCGTACGCCGCCTCCTTGAGCTGCTCGGCCGTGACGACGGTGTTCAGGCGGACGTCGACACCGCGCAGTCCGAGCTGGGTGCGGTAGTAGCGCAGCGTCTCGTCGAACTCCTCCTTGCCCGGGACCTTGCGGGCGACGTTGAGCTGTCCGCCGATCTCGGAGGCGGCGTCGAAGAGCGTGACGTCGTGGCCGCGCTCGGCCGCGGAGACGGCGAAGGCGAGCCCGGCGGGACCGGCGCCGACGACGGCGAGGCGCTTCTTGGCGCGGGTCGGCGAGAGGACCAGCTCGGTCTCGTGGCAGGCGCGCGGGTTCACCAGGCAGGAGGTGATCTGCAGGTTGAAGGTGTGGTCCAGGCAGGCCTGGTTGCAGCCGATGCAGGTGTTGATCGCCTCGGACCGCTCCGCCCGCGCCTTGGCGACGAAGTCGGGGTCGGCGAGCAGCGGGCGAGCCAGCGACACCATGTCGGCGGCGCCGTCGGCGAGCAACTGCTCGGCGATCTCGGGGGTGTTGATGCGGTTGGTGGTGACGAGCGGGACGGAGACCTCGCCCATGACCTTCTTGGTGACGAAGGTGTACGCGCCGCGCGGCACCGACGTCGCGATGGTGGGGATGCGCGCCTCGTGCCAGCCGATGCCGGTGTTGATGATGGTGGCGCCCGCGGCCTCGATCTCCTTGGCGAGGTGGACGACCTCGTCGAGGGTGGAGCCGCCGGGGACGAGGTCCAGCATGGACAGGCGGTAGATGATGATGAAGTCCGCGCCGACGCGCTCGCGGGTCCGGCGGACGATCTCGACGGGGAAGCGGACGCGGTTCTCGTAGGCGCCGCCCCAGCGGTCAGTGCGCTGGTTGGTGGGGGCCGCGATGAACTCGTTGATGAGGTAGCCCTCGGAGCCCATGACCTCGACGCCGTCGTAGCCGGCGAGCTTGGCCAGCTCGGCGGCGCGGACGAAGTCCTCGATGGTCTGCTCGACCTCGTCGTCGGTGAGCTCGCGCGGCACGAAGGGGCTGATCGGAGCCTGCAGCGGGCTCGGGGCGACCAGCTTGTCGTGGTAGGCGTACCGCCCGAAGTGCAGGATCTGCATCGCGATCCGGCCGCCCTCGGCGTGCACGGCCTCGGTCACCCCGGCGTGCTTCTCGGCCTCCGCCTCCGTGGTCAGCTTGGCGCCACCGTCCCAGGGGCGGCCGACCTCGTTCGGGGCGATGCCGCCGGTGACGATGAGGCCGACGCCGCCGCGCGCGCGGGTCGCGTAGAACTCCGCCATCCGCTCGAAGCCGTTCGGGGCCTCTTCGAGGCCCACGTGCATGGAACCCATCAGGACCCGGTTGGGCAGGGTGGTGAAGCCCAGGTCGAGCGGGTTGAGCAGGTTCGGGTATCGGCTCATGCGGCCCCTCCGTACGCGATGTCCACAGGACAGTTGTAGACCAGGCGCGAACCCTTGTGCAACTAGTTGCATAAGGCGTGACCGGGGTCTCTTCGGCGGGGCCCGGCACCTCCGGCTCCGCTCGCCCGCCCCTTCGGCGACGGAAGGGCGATGTCCGAATCCCGCCAGCCCCGCTCGCGCGCGCGACGCAGACTTGACCTCATCGAGCCGACGACCGGGCCCGGCACCGGGCCCGGGGAACCACGCACCACCGAGGAGAGTCCGATGACCGTCTACACGACGACCGACAGCCCGCTGGGCGAGCTGCTGCTGGTGGGCGAGGCGTCGGCCACCGCCAAGGGCGGCACCGCGCTGGCCTCGCTGTCCATGCCGGGCCAGAAGGGCGGCGCCGTCGTCCAGGACGGCTGGGTCCGCGACGACGATGCCTTCGACGCGATCACCGCGCAGCTGCGGGCGTACTTCGCCGGGAGCCTGACCCACTTCGACATCGAGTACGCGACCGGGGCGGGCACCGAGTTCCAGCGCAAGGTCTGGGACGCCCTGGACTCCGTCCCCTACGGCACGACGACCACGTACGGACGGCTCGCCGAGGGGCTCGGCCTCTCGCGCGCCGCGGTCCGCGCCCTGGGCACCGCCATCGGCCGCAATCCGCTGCTCGTCGTGCGCCCCTGCCACCGCGTGATCGGCGCCGACGGCTCCCTGACCGGGTACGCGGGCGGCCTGGAGCGCAAGCAGCGGCTCCTCGACCTGGAGGCGGTATGACCACCCCCACGCGGACCCCGGCCGCGGCGGTCGACGCGGCCGACTGGCCGGCGCTGGCCGCCGAGCTGGACGCGCACGGCTGCGCGCTCACGCCCCCGCTCCTCGACCCGGACCAGTGCCGCGCCGTCGCGGACCTCTACGACGACCCCACGCTGTTCCGCTCCACGGTCGACATGGCACGGCACCGCTTCGGCTCCGGCCGGTACCGCTACTTCACGCACGACCTCCCGGAGCCCGTCGCGCGGCTGCGGGCGGCGCTCTACCCGCACCTGCTGACCGTCGCCCGCGACTGGGCGGCCCGCCTGGGCCGCCCCGCGCCGTGGCCCGACTCCCTGGAGGAGTGGCTCGACCAGTGCCACGCGGCGGGCCAGACCCGGTCGGCGCAGATCCTGCTGCGCTACGAGGAGGGCGACTGGAACGCCCTGCACCGCGACCTGTTCGGGGACATGGTCTTCCCGCTGCAGGTCGTCATCGGCCTCGACGAGCCGGGCACCGACTACACGGGCGGTGAGTTCCTCCTCGTCGAACAGCGCCCGCGGGCGCAGTCGCGCGGCACGTCGAGGGTCCTGGAACAGGGCCACGGCCTGGTCTTCACCACCCGCGACCGTCCGGTCCGCTCGGCCCGCGGCTGGTCGGCGGGTCCGGTGCGCCACGGAGTGAGCACCGTGCGGTCCGGGCTGCGCAGGTCACTGGGACTGGTCTTCCACGACGCGTCCTGAGAGGTGCGCGGCGGACCTCCGCGTACCGAAAAGTCGTGGAGCGGGCCCGGACCACTGCGTTATGCTCGGCGCACTCTGAAGATCACGCTCTCTGGAAACACCGCCGCAGAACGGGAGCGAGCCCACGCACAGCAGCGCGGAGCCACGGAGGGGCGGCACCTGTATTCGGTATGCCCTCCGGAGGAATTCTCATGAAGATCGGTCTCGGTCTCCCCATCGACGACCCCGCACTGCTGCTGACCTGGGCCCGGCGCGCCGACGCCGGCCCCTTCACCGCACTCGGCCTGCTCGACCGGCTCGTCTTCGACAACCCCGAGCCGCTCGTCACCCTCGCGGCGCTGGCCGGCGCCACCTCCCGCATCCGCCTCCAGACCGAGGTGCTGATCGCGCCCGTCCACGGCACGGCGCTGCTCGCCAAGCAGGCCGCGACGCTCGACCGCATGTCGGGTGGCCGGTTCACGCTCGGCATCGGCGTCGGCGGCCGCGAGGACGACTGCCTGGCCGCGGGCATCGACATCCGCCGCCGGGGCCGCCGCCTCGACGAGCAGATGGACCTGCTGCGCCGGACCTGGCGCGGCGAGGCGTACGGCGAAGGCGTCGGCCCCATCGGTCCCGCGCCCGCGACGCCGGGCGGCCCGGAGGTGCTGTTCGGCGGCTTCGCCCCCGCGGCGCTCGACCGGGTCGCCCGCTTCGGCGACGGCTTCCTCGGTGCCGCGCTGCCGCCTCGGTCCATGGACGGTCTGTTCCGTGGCGTCGAGGCGGCCTGGGAGAAGCACGACCGCCCCGGCCGGCCGCGTCTGGTCGCCCAGGTGAACGTCGCCCTCGGCCCGGCGGCCACCGTCGAGCAGGCCCGGCGCAACCTCCTCGCCTACTACGCGTTCACCGGCCGCGCCGACCACATGGCGGACGGTCTGCTCAGCACCCCTGAGGCGATCCGCGAGGCGGTCCACGGCTTCCTCGGCATCGGCGCCGACGAGGTCATGCTCTACTGCTGGTCCTCGGACGCCGACCAGATCGACCGTCTCGCCGACACCCTGTTCTGAGCAGTTCTGAACAGCTCTGGGCAGTTCTGGGCGGGTTCCGCTCTGCGGCGCGCTGTCCGGCACCCTCATCCGCCGTCGGTCAGCCCGCTGACCCGCAGCGTGATGTTCAGCCGCCCGGTCAGTCCCAGGCCGGGCGGCGCGGTGCCGGGCAGGACGCGCGGCACGCCGTGGTACGCCAGGCGCGACGGGCCGCCGAACACCACCAGGTCGCCGCTGCGGAGCTCGATGTCCGTGTACGGCTTCGCGCGCGACTCCGTGGTGCCGAAGCGGAAGACGCACGTGTCGCCGAGGCTCAGCGACACCACGGGGGCGTCGGACTTCTCGTCGCTGTCGCGGTGCATGCCCATGCGCGCGTCGGCGTCGTAGAAGTTGACGAGCGCGATGTCGTACGCGTCCTCGACCTCGTGCCCCGCCGCCCGCGCCGCCGTGCGCCCCAGGTCGGCGAGCCACGACGGCATCGGCTTCACGGGAGCGCCGTCGCCGTCGACCGCGCTGCGCGCGTATCCGTACGGATACCAGTGCCAGCCGAGGCCGAACTGGCGGGCCGTCATGGCGCCTCCGCCCGGTGTCCTGACCAGGCGCAGCCCGGCGGGCGGCCTGGCCCACGCGCGGCACGCCTCCAGGAGCTGCCGCTGCTCCTCGGGAGGGAGCCAGTCCGGCAGGTGCGCGGCCCCCGGCCCCAGGGCGGAGCGGGAGCGGGGGAAGAGTTCGTCAGCCGTCGGCATGCGCGTCCTCACGGCTCCCCTGCCAGTAGGTGACCTCGGCGTCCGTCTCCTCGTACTCCGTGTCGCGGGGCAGTGCGACGGTCGCCCAGGGCCCTGCCGTGACGCGTCCGCGGGCGTCGGCGGCGAAGGACAGGGAGACGCGCCGCACGGTGACGAAGTCGTCGGGCTCCCAGGCGGTGAGGATGCCCGCGTAGGCAGACCCGCCGGGAGCGAGCGTCACCGGCGCGTCCGGCTTCGTCCCGGCCACCGCGGTGGTGACCGTCCGCGCGCTCCCGAACCGCAGCCGGGGCGCCCCGAGGGCGACGCAGGGCGCCGTGCCCGTGTTGGTGACGGTCAGCATGAGGTCTCCTTCCGGATCCTCACCGACCGTCGCCCGCGTGACGGCGGTCGTGCAGGGGGCGACGTCGCCGGTGGGAGCAGGGGTGGGCGTGCCGGACGGGGAGGGGCCGGGTGTGCCGCCCGGGGCCCCGGTCGGTGACGGCGAAGGGCGCTGCCCGTCCTTCGCCTGGGCGTCGCCGCCGCTCCCTCCGCAGCCCGTCGCGGTCAGCGCCGCCGCGAGCACCAGTCCCACGGCGGCGCACGCCGTCCTCCGCCCGTCCCCCGTACGCATCGAGCCCCCTGCCACACCGTCCGTCGTCACGCACAGCGCGTGATCCCTGTCCTCACACCGTGCCACAGAGGTACGACAACGGCCTCAGTACGGCCACGCCCACGCGGCGACCTCGGGGAGGTCCGTGCCGTGTTCGCGGATCCAGGCGTGGTGGCGGGTCCGGGCGTCGGCCATCGCCTGCCGGACGGCCGTGGCGCGCACGGCGAGCCCCGGAACGCGGTCGATGACGTCCATGACGAGCCGGTACCGGTCCAGGTCGTTGCGGACGACCATGTCGAACGGTGTGGTCGTCGTGCCCGCCTCCTTGTAGCCGCGCACATGGAGATGCGCGTGACCGGCGCGGCGGTAGGCGAGGCGGTGGATCAGCCACGGATAGCCGTGATAGCCGAAGATCACCGGCCGGTCGCGGGTGAACAGCGCGTCGTATTCGAAGTCGGCCATGCCGTGCGGGTGTTCCTCGCGGGGCATCAGCCGGGCGATGTCCACGACATTGACCACGCGGACGGAGAGCTCGGGCAGATGGTCGCGCAACAGGCCCGACGCGGCGAGGACTTCCTGGGTGGGCACGTCGCCCGCGCACGCCAGGACCACGTCGGGGTCGCGCGTGCCGTCGTCCGTCCCGGCCCACTCCCACACGCCCGCGCCGCGCGCGCAGTGGGCGCGGGCCTCGTCCAGGCCGAGCCAGTCGAAGCAGGGCTGCTTGCCCGCGACGACGACGTTGACGTAGTCACGGCTGTGCAGGACGTGCTCGGTCACGGACAGCAGGGTGTTGGCGTCCGGCGGCAGATAGACGCGTACGACGTCGGGGCTCTTGTTGAGCACGTGGTCGACGAAACCGGGGTCCTGGTGCGAGAAGCCGTTGTGGTCCTGGCGCCACACGTGCGAGGTCAGCAGGTAGTTGAGGGACGGCACGGGCGCGCGCCAGGGCAGGGCGCGCGCGGTCCGCAGCCACTTGATGTGCTGGTTGACCATCGAGTCGACGATGTGGACGAACGCCTCGTAGCAGGAGAACAGGCCGTGCCTGCCGGTGAGGGTGTAGCCCTCCAGCCAGCCCTGGCAGAGGTGTTCGGACAGGACCTCCATGACGCGTCCGTCGGAGGAAAGGTGCTCGTCCGTGTCGAGGGTCCGCTCCTGCCAGGCCTTCCCGGTGGCGTCGTAGAGCGCGGCGAGCCGGTTCGACTCGGTCTCGTCCGGGCCCACGACGCGGAAGTCGCGCCGGCGCGCGGTGTCGGCCATGACCTGGGCGAGCAGCCCGCCCGCGACCCTGGTCGGCTCGTGCAGGCTCGTGCCCGGCTTGTCGACGGGGACGGCGTACCGCTCCAGCGGCGGCACGGGCAGCGGACGCGTGAGCAGTCCGCCGTTGGCGTAGGGACTCGCGCCCAGCCGGTGCGCGCCCTCGGGGACGCAGGACAGGACCTGCGCGGTGGGGCGGCCGTGCACGTCGAAGAGCTCGTGGGGACGGTAGGAACGCAGCCAGTCCTCCAACTGCGCCAAGTGGTCCGGGTTGTCGCGCACCCCGGCGAGCGGCACCTGGTGCGAGCGCCAGGTGCCCTCGACCGGCAGACCGTCCACGACCGCGGGCCCGGTCCACCCCTTGGGCGTGCGCAGCACGATCGCGGGCCACCGGGGGCGGCCGCGCGTGCCGCCGCGCCGGGCGGCCTGCCGGATGGCGGCTATGCGGTCGAGGGCGTGGTCGAGCGCGCGGGCCATCGCCTGGTGGACCTTGCGCGGTTCGTCGCCGCTGACGTACAGCGGTTCGTGTCCGAACCCCGTGAGCAGGGCGTCGAGTTCGTCCTGGGGCAGCCGGGCGAGCACGGTCGGGTTGGCGATCTTGTAGCCGTTGAGGTGGAGGATCGGCAGGACCGCTCCGTCGTGCACGGGGTCGAGGAACTTGTTGGCGTGCCAGGAGCCGGCCAGGGGCCCGGTCTCGGCCTCTCCGTCACCGACCACGCAGGCCACCAGGAGGTCCGGACGGTCGAAGGCGGCGCCGTAGGCGTGCGCGAGGGAGTAGCCGAGTTCGCCGCCCTCGTGGATCGAGCCCGGCGTCTCGGGGGCGACGTGGCTGGGTACCCCACCCGGGAACGAGAACTGCCGGAAGAGCTTCGCCATGCCCTCCGCGTCCCGGGTGACGTCGGGGTAGACCTCGCTGTACGAGCCCTCCAGCCAGGAGTTGGCGAGCACGGCGGGACCGCCGTGTCCCGGGCCCCACACGCAGAGCGCCTCCTGTCCGCGTTCCTTGACGACGCGGTCGAGGTGGGTGTGGACCAGGTTGAGGCCGGGCGAGGTGCCCCAGTGGCCGAGGAGGCGCGGCTTGATGTGCTCGGGCCGCAGGGGCTCGGTCAGCAGCGGGTTGTCCATCAGGTAGATCTGGCCGACGGCCAGATAGTTGGCGGCGCGCCAGTGGGCGTCGAGTGCCGCAAGGTGATCCTTCGCCAGGGGTGCCATGGAGGTCTCCTCCGTCTCCTCGCAAGGGGCGGGGCGTACGACAGGGTGCCGCGCGGGTTCCACGGGCGCGGCGGGTCAGTCGTGGGGCGGGCGTGCGTCAGTCGTACGGTCGGTCGTGCGGTCAGGCGTGCGGTTCTCGGAGAAAAGGGGACTGCCGGTGTCAGCCGTGCGGGACGACCGCCACCGGGCAGGCCGCGTGGTGCAGCAGCGCGTGGCTGACGGGACCGAGCTGCATGCCCAGGTGGCCCTTCCTGCGGCGGGCCCCGACGACGAGCAGCCCGGAGGTGCGGGACGCGTCGAGCAGCGCGGTGCGGGCGTCCCCCTCCAGGACCTCGCGGCGCACCACGAGGCTGCGGTGGGACCGGAGCGGTTCGCGCAGCGCCTCGTCGAGTGCCTCCTGGGCCAGTCGCTGGTGCGGGTCGGGCGGTGCGGCGGGCCGTGGGCGGCCGGGGGTCTCGTGGGCCGGGCAGCGCCAGGTGCGCACGGCGCGCAGGGCCGCCCCGCTCCGCTCGGCCGCCGCGCAGGCGAAGGCCACCGCGGCGGCGGACTCCCCGGGCTCCCCCACGCCGACGGTGACTTCCTTCACCGGGTCCGTGGCGGGATGCCCGTCGGTGTCGCGGACGACGACGACCGGCGACCGGGCATGCGCCGCCACCGACAGGCTCACCGAGCCGAGCAGCAGTCCGGCGAGCCGGCCCCTGCCCCGGCTGCCGACGACGACCGCGCAGGCGGCGTCGCTCTCCCGGACGAGCGCGGCGGCGGGGTCCTCGGGCAGGGCCTCGCCGGTCACCTCGACGGCGTGCGTACGCTCGCGGGCACGGGCCACGGCCTCGGCGGCGCCGCGTTCCGCCGCGGCCCGCACGGAGCCGTCGTCGACGCCGAAGGACGGCTCGTGACCCTCGTACCACTCCCAGCTCGACGCGTACACGACCCGCAGCGGCGCTCCTCTGCGCACGGCTTCGTCGACGGCCCAGTCCAGGGCCCGCAGGCTCGCCGCCGAGCCGTCGACACCCACGATCAGGGGGAGTTCCACTTCCTGGTCTCCTTCCGCACTCCGGTCACGCTCGGCCCGATCGCGGCCGGTTCCGGCCGCCCCCTGTCGACGCTGCCATCACGGGCGTAGGTTCGGGAGTGCCGAACAGGCCCTTGGGGAGGGCCACTTGGCCCCTGCCCCACGGGCACGGTTCGGCCGATCCTGTAGGTGGCACACGCGGTCACCACGACCGGACGGCCGACTGGAGGAGGCCCGTGCGGGGGCGGTGTCCGCCAGGAGCACCGGAGGGGAGTCTTCCTGACCGCATCGCCCGCGCCGAGTCGCCGCCTGCCCCGAGCCGCCGCCCGTCCTCGTACGACCCGCTCGTCCCTCCGCAGCCCACCGTCAGGGAGCCGTCATGCAGGACCAGCACGAACCGCCGGCCGACGGCCCCATCCGGGTCTTCCTCCTCGACGACCACGAGGTCGTCCGCCGCGGCCTGCGCGACCTGCTGGACGCCGAGCCCGACATCGAGGTGGCCGGGGAGGCCGCGACCGGCGAGGAGGCGCTGATCCGCGGCCCCGCGCTCCGCCCTGACGTGGCCGTCCTCGACGTACGGCTCCCGGACGGCGACGGCATCACGGTCTGCCGTGAACTGCGCTCGCGGGTGCCGGAGGTGGCCTGTCTGATGCTGACGTCGTTCGATGACGACGACGCCCTGCTCGACGCGATCATGGCGGGCGCGGCGGGCTATGTGCTGAAGCAGATCAAGGGGTCCGACCTGGTCTCGGCCGTCCGTACGGTCGCCGCCGGGCGGTCGATGCTCGATCCGGCGACGACGGCCCGGCTGATGGCCACACTGCGCGGGCCCGAGGCGAGCGACGGAGACATCGGGGACCGGCGCCTGGCCGCGCTGTCCGCGCGCGAGCACGAGATCCTCGCCCTCATCGGCGAGGGCTGCACCAACCGGCAGATCGGCCGGCAGCTGTACCTCTCCGAGAAGACCGTCAAGAACGCCATTTCCCGGCTGCTCGCCAAGCTCGGGGTGGAACGCCGGATCCAGGCCGCGGTGATGGCCGCGCAGTTCACCCCGCCGGGCAAGGAACCCCACTGAGTGGCGGGCGCCGTTCCCCTCGTTCCGCGCCGCCAAGGGAGAGGACCCCTTCCCGACACTCCCGCACCGGGAAGGGGTCCTGGCGGGCCGTCCCGTCTCCGGGCTTCCGACGTCAGGAAAGCGGCACCTTCCACTCCAGGAGCGTGCCGCCCTCCTCCCGTGCGCGGACGACGAGTTCACCGCCCAGGTTCTCGGCGCGCTCCGCGAGGTTCCGCAGTCCGCTGCGCCGCCCCGAGCCGATGCCGATCCCGTCGTCCGTCACGGACACCGTCAGCCGGCCCTTGCGCACGACCAGGGCGACCTCCACCGCCGCCGCCCGCGCGTGCCGCCCCACGTTCGCCAGGCCCTCGACGAGGACGGCCACCACGTCGTCCGCGACGGTACCCGGCACGTCGACGTCGATCAGCCCCTCCATGCGCAGGGCGGGCGTGAAACCGAGCACCGGCACCGCGTCCTCCACGGCCCGCACCGCCCGCACCCGCAGCCCGGGCCCGGCGGGGGTCGACTCGTGGGCGCGCAGGCCGAAGATGGTCGACCGGATGATCTTGATGGTGCTGTCGAGGTCGTCGACGGCCCGGCCGAGCCGCTCGGCCGCCTGCGGGTGCGTGACGAACCGCTGGGCGCTCTGCAGCGTCATGCCCGTCGCGAACAGCCGCTGGATCGCCAGGTCGTGCAGGTCGCGGGCGATACGGTCGCGGTCCTCCAGGACGGACATCTGCTCGGCGTCCCGCCGCCGGTCGGCGAGTTCGAGGGCGACGGCCGCCTGCGCCGCGAAGCCGGGCAGCGGCGCCGTCTCCGCCACGCTGAACGGCACCCGGCCCTCGCAGCGCGCCAGGAGCAGCACGCCGCGCAGCCCGCCCCTGGTGCCCATGGGCACGGCGACGGCCGGCCCGAGGCCGTCCCACCGCTCGGGCACGTACGTCACCCGCGGGTCCTTGCGCACGTCCGCCGTGGCCACGAGCCGGCCGGCACGGAGCGCCGCCCCCACGAACGTGCCCTCCCTGGGCAGCACGACGCCCCGGTGGCTCTCGGCGCCCTGCCCCTGGGCCAGCGCCCCGCGCAGCTCCTTGCCGCCCTCGACGAGCAGGTCGACGACGCCGAGGTCGGCGGAGGTGATCTCGCGGGCCCGCGCCACCATCACGTCGAGGACCTGCGATTCGGGCACCCCGGACAGCAGGCCGCTGGTGACCTCGGCGCCCGCCTCCAGCCAGCGTTCGCGCAGCCGCACCTCCTCGAAGAGGCGGGCGTTCTCGATGGCCACCCCGGCCGCGACGGCGAGGGTCGAAAGGACCGACTCGTCCTCGGAGTCGAACTCTCCCCCGCCCCGCTTCTCCGTCATGTAGAGGTTCCCGAAGACCTCGTCGCGCACCCTGATCGGCACCCCGAGGAAGGAGTGCATCGGAGGGTGATGGGCGGGGAACCCCGACGACGCCGGGTGACCGGACAGATCGGCCAGGCGCAGCGGCTCCGGGTGCCGGATCAGCTCGCCCAGCAGACCGTGCCCGGAGGGCAGATCGCCGATTCGCGCCCGGAGTTCGTCACTGATGCCGACCGGCAGGAACTCGTCGAGCCGCTGCCCCTGCCCGATCACCCCGAGCGCGCCGTACTCGGCGTCGACGAGCACCACGGCGGCCTCGACGATGCGCCGCAGGACCTGCGGGAGGTCCAGTTCGCGGCCCACGGAGAGCACCGCTTCGAGCAGCCCGTGCAGCCGGTCCCTCGTACCGCGGACCGCTCCGATCCGTGCCTGGAGCTCGTCAAGCAGCTCGTCGAGGCGCAGTTTGGGCAGTTGCCCCTCGCCGCCGGTCCCGTCCCCACTCATGCAGAACCTCCGCCCGGGGACGCCGGCCGCGGCGTGCCCGTCCGCTCCACCGTAGCCGCGGAGCGCGGCCATCGGACCGCCCTGCGCGCAGGTGGCTCAGCGGCCGCCCTTCACCGCCCGCAGCACCACGAACTTCGGGTCGCTCGCGACGACTTGGGAGTTGCCGAAGAGCTTGCGGAGCTTCACGTGGTAGCCGAGGTGGCGGTTGCCGACGACCCACAGCTCGCCGCCGGGGCGCAGGGCCGCGCGGGCACCGGAGAACATCCGCCACGCGGTCGCGCCGGTGGTGGCCTGGTGGCTGTGGAAGGGCGGGTTGTTCAGGACGAGGTCCACCGTCGACGGCGGCACGGCCGCCAGGGCGTCGCCGGCCACGAAGTGCGCCTTGGCGCCGTCGGCGGCGTTGGCGCGGAAGGTGGCCTCGGCGGAGGCGACGGCCTGGAACGACTCGTCGATGAAGGTGACCGTGGCGTCGGGGTCGGCGACGGAGGCGGCGGTGCCGAGCACGCCGTTGCCGCAGCCCAGGTCGACGACGTGGGCGCCGGCGCGGGCCCGCGGCAGGTGCTTGAGGAAGAAGCGGGTGCCGATGTCGAGGCGGTCGGCGCAGAAGATGCCGGCGTGGTTGACGACGGTCAGGCCCGCGCCGGCTCCGGAGTCGGCGGGCAGGGCGTAGCCGCCGGGCCAGGGGCTCGGTCCGGGCGCGCGTGCCGGATCCGGGGTGCAGAGGATCAGACGTGCCTTCTGGCGGGCCAGCGAGGTCCTGGTCGGGCCGATGATCCGCTCGAAGAGCTCCAGCGTGGAGGTGTGGATCTCGGTGACCATGCCGGTGCCGACGACGACCGTGCCCTCGTGCAGGGCGGGCGCGATCCGGTGGAGCTGGTCCTCCAGGAGCGCGAGGCTCTTGGGTACGCGGACCAGGAGGACGTCGACGCGCTCCGGCGGAGTGTCCCTGGTCGTCAGGAGCCGCGCCGCGTCCGGCGCGTGGCCCGCGCGCGCCAGATTGGCCCGCGTCGCCTGCTGTCCGAGGAAGGAGTCGGTGATCTGCACCGGCACGCGCGCGTGCCCGGCGAGAGAGGTGGTCAGCGCGCCCCACCGGTCGCCGACGACGGCCACGGTGCCGGACAGGTCGACGGCCGCCGCCTCTTCCTCCCCCGCCAGGTGCCGCAGCAGATAGGCGTCGGCCGCCGACCAGGCGCGCAGCTGATCGCGGGGGTCCTCCGGGAAGCGGGTGAGGTCGTACGCACCCCATGACGTGCTCAAACGGTTCATCGTGCCCTCAGGCTAACGGAGAGCGGGCGGGGCGCGGGGCTCAGCCCGCCAGGCGCATCAGGACCGTCGCGAGCGCCGCCAGCACGACGCCCGTCACGAGCACGGGGGCGCCGGGCGGCAGCCCGCGCGCGGGCCCCTGCGCGGTGAGCGCCGCCGTGTCGTCGAGCTGCTGGGCGCGGGCGAGCCAGACACGCGGCGGATCGTTCGGCACGACGACCCGCCAGGGCTGTTCCGGGTCGTACTCGACGACGGCCCTGTTCTTGTGCAGCACCCCTTGGACGTCCAGGGGGTGGCGCACCACGACGCGGTAGGCGGGGGCGTCCTCGGGCACGACGGTGAGGTCGAAGGCGAAGACGCTGTCCTGTGCCCGTCCGTCCGCGACGGCGGCCCCGCTCTTCGTGTGGACGGCGCGCACCGAGTGGACGACGGCGGGCGCGTAGGCGCGCGGCCCGCCGGACCGCAGGCCGGACGCCGTGCCGGAGCCGTGGCCCGTGTCGGCCAGGTCGCCCAGGAGGGCGAGGGCGACGGCGGTACCGGTGAGGCCGACGAGCAGGGCCCACGTGGTGCCGCCGAGGATGCCCTGGACCAGCGTGGCGAGCGCGGCGGCCACGACCACCGCGCCCAGGAGGACGGGGGGCGTGAGGAATCCGCGCGGGAAACGGCGCGGGGAACGTGGCGTGGTGGTCATGACAGGCGCAGCAGCCTCTTCCGGGGTACGGCGACCCTGGTCCGGTCGGGGTCGCCGGGGCGGGCCGTGTCGTAGACGGCGAGGACGGGTCGGCCGAGGGCGAAGCGCTCGACGACGGCGGGCACCTGACGGCGTACGCCCGTCGTGTCCTGGAAGGTGACGACGACTTCGCCGCGGGAGCGGCCGACGGCCCGCCATCCCTCCAGCGTCGCCTCGGCGGTGGCGTACCGCCCGGAGATCCGGCGCAGCACGGCGGTGCGGCGGACGCTCACCACGGCGCCCCAGCACGTGGCGAGGAACCCGGCGCCCGCCACGGCCCACAGGACGGTCAGCCAGTCCGCCACGGACAGGTTCCCGACCGGCAGGACGACATGGAAATCGGTGACGGTGCGCAGGCCGACGCGGCCCGCGTCGACGGCGTCGTACCAGCCGACGGCGGCGGCCAGGGCGCTGAGCGCGACCACCGCGCCGACCGTCGCCCGCTGCAGGTACCGCGCGCACAGGAAGCCGAGCAGCACCGCGGAGGCGATGCCGACGAACGGCGCCACGCCCGCGAACTGATCGGTGCCGCAGCCGTCGTCCCCGTAGCAGGACCACCGCACCGTCGACGCGTCATAAGTGCTGGTGTGCCACACCAGCCAGACCTGCCAGGCCATCAGGACACAGGCGAGCCCGCGCAGTGTCCGCGCGTAGACCCGTGCGGTCATCCGGCGGCCTCGGGCCGCTCGAACCACGTGGGTCCGTCGGCGAGCGCCTGCTTGATCCGGGACCTGGAGAACTCGTGCAGGTCGGGCAGCGCGTCCACGGCGAACCAGGCGACCTCGAGCGACTCGTCGTCGTTGACGCGCGCCTCGCCGCCGACGGCACGGCAGCGCAGGGTGATGTCCATGTACTGGCACGTATCACCGTTGGGGTACGTGACCGGTTCCAGCGCCTGCACCAGGACCACGCGCTCGACGACGCAGCGGACCGCCGTCTCCTCGTACACCTCGCGCACCGCGCACTCGGCGGGCTGCTCCCCCGGGTCCGGGATGCCCCCGATCACCGACCACCTCCCGTTGTCGGAGCGGCGCCCGAGCAGCACTCTGTTCTCGTCGTCGAGGACGACGGCGGTGACTCCCGGGAGCCAGAGCAGCTGCTGGCCGGCGTCGGCCCGGATCGCGCGGATGAAATCAGGAGTTGCCATGTCCCGACCCTAACGGTGCCGGGTCATGGCCCTTGTCCCGGTGGGGTGTTGCTCCCCGCCCGGGTGGGGTGTCACTTCCCGGCCGTCCGCCGGGTACGCGCGGCCGACGTCACGGCCCAGCCGAGTCCGCCGGCGGCGATCAGGACGAGGATGCCCTCGGGCAGGACGCCGAGGCGGGTGGCGGGCGTCCGCGACGAGCGCAGCGGGACCTCCTCGACGAGCGAGTCGGCGGTGAACCACGTGGTCTTCGCGACGACGTCGCCGTCCGGCATGATCACGGCGCTGACCCCGCTGGTGACCGGGACGGCGACGGCCCGGCTGTGCTCGACGGCGCGGATCCGGGACATCGCGAGCTGCTGGTAGGTCATCTCGCTGCGGTCGAAGGTGGCGTTGTTGCTGGGCACCGAGATGATCTGCGCGCCGTTGGTGACGGTGTCGCGCACCGCCCAGTCGAAGGCGGCCTCGTAGCAGGTCGCGATGCCGACCTTGGTGCCCGCCATGGTGAAGACGCCGGGCTCGCTGCCGCGGCTGAAGTCCTGGCGCACCTTCTCGATGTCGCTGCTGAGCATCCCGATGAAGCCCCGCAGCGGGATGTACTCGCCGAACGGCTGGATCTGCCGCTTGTCGTAGGTGTCCGTGGGGCCCTTCTTCGGGTCCCACAGGATCTGCTCGTTGTAGAGCTTGCCGTCCTTGCTCTCGACGACGCCGCCGACCGAGAGGGGCACCCCGATGGCCTTGACGGCGTCCTCGATCTCCTCGCGGGCGTCGGGGTTGGTGAACGGGTCGATGTCGGAGGAGTTCTCCGGCCACAGGACGAGGTCGGGCTGCTCGACCTTGCCGGCCTTCACCTCGGCGGCCAGACGCTCGGTCTCGCGCACGTGGTGGTCGAGGACGGCGCGGCGCTGGGCGTTGAAGCCGAGGCCCGCGCGCGGGACGTTGCCCTGGATCGCGGCGACCGTGGTGGTGCCGTCCTCCGCCTCGTCGCTGACGAGCGGGCGCGCCGCGAACGCGCCGACCAGGGGCACCACGGTGGCCAGCACCGCGACGGCCGCGGCGCCGCGGCGCACGGCCCCGGTCTCCCGCGCGGCGCGGATCCGCCGGACGATCTCGTAGAGCCCGAAGCCGCACAGCACGACCGCGAACCCGAGCACCGGGGTGCCGCCGAGCGCGGCGAGCGGCAGGAAGACGCCGTCCGCCTGGCCGAAGGCGACCTTGCCCCAGGGGAATCCGTTGAACGGCACGCGCGCGCGTGCCGCCTCTCCCGCGATCCACAGGGCCGCCGCCCACAGCGGGTATCCGGGCAGCCGCGAGACGAGCGCCGTGCCCGCGCCGACCAGCGCGACGAAGAGCGCCTCGACGGCGGCCAGCGCCAGCCACGGCCCGGGGCCGACCTCGACGCCGGTCCACACGAGGAGCGGCAGCAGGAAACCGAGGCCGAAGAGGTAGCCGAGGCCGAGCCCGGCCTTCCAGGTGCGGCCGTGCAGGCACCAGGCGAGACCCGCGAAGGCGGGCAGCGCGAGCCACCACAGGGTGCGGGGCGGGAAGCTGACGTAGAGCAGCACTCCGAAGAGGGCCGCCGCGGCGGCGGGCACGAGCCGGCGCAGGACGCGCACGGCCCGGGAGGCCTGCGCGGGCTGCGGATCGAGCTGTTCCGGCTCGTCCACGGGAGTGGTGGTGGCGGTCACTCGGGGAGTGTACGGCGCCTCTTCAGGCCACCGACAGCGTGGTCGGCCGGGCGCTCGGGGCCCGGCGCGGGGGCCTGCGCCGTATCGTTCCTGCACAACGGCTCCCGCAGCGCGGTGCCAGCCGTTAGCGTGTGGCCGAGTCCCTGACGTGCGCCCGGTTCGCGCCACGGTGATCCGGCTCGCGCCGTCGGGGGCCCGTCACGTATCGGGGGGCGACGGGTGGGGTCAACGGGTACGGCCGCGACGGCCGGTCCGGCAGGGGCGCACGAGCGACGCAGCGCGTCCGACGCGACCGGCGGCGCACTCCTGGGCGCATGCGCCGTCTGGGCACTGATCACCGCAGCGGTGCACGGCGGGCACCCCGAGGGCGTGCTGCTCGCGGTCCTCGCCCTGGCCGCCGGATACGCGGGCGGGCGGATCTGCGGCGCGCTGCTCCCGGTCGCCGCCCCGTGCGCGGGCGCCCTCGCGGGCCTGGGCCTCGCCCTCGCGGCACCGCGTCTCGCGCTCGGCCCCACCTCTCCCCTCGGCCACACCGGTGCCACGGCGGCGCTGCTGATCCTGGCGACGGGCGCGGCCTGCTGCGCGGCGTGGGCGGCCCGGACCCCGGCGGCCCGCCTCGTGCTGCGGCTGCTCGCCGCGGGGATCGCCGGCACCGCGGCGGCGCTCGGCTCGGTGGTGGGTTTCGCGGGGTGCGCCCTGGTCCTGCTCTGCTCGCTCGCGGTGGCCCGGATGCGTGGCAGGACGCTGGGCATCGCGGGGCTCGCGACCGCGGCGCTGCTGATGACCGGGGTCTCCCTGGCGATCGCCGACGACGCCCTGCCGGACGGGCTGACGGCGCCCCTGGAGGGCCAGCTGGGCCGGCAGCGCATGCTGCTGTGGCGGGACGCGCTGGGCCTCGCCGGGCAGGAGCCCGTGCTGGGCGTGGGTCCGGGGCGGTTCGCGGAGACCAGCCCGATGGTCGCCACCGACGTCCTGTCCGACGGCAAGCCCCATTCGGCGCCGCTGCAGCAGATCTCGGAGCAGGGTCTGGTGGGGGCGGCGCTGCTGGCCGCGGTGTTCTGCTGGCTGCTGTTCGCGCTCTGGCGTTCGCCGCGCTCCACTCAGGTCGTCCTGTCGGCGGGCGCGGCCCTGACGGTCCTGACGGCCATCGCGGTGGTGGGCAACGCGCTCAGCATGACGACGGTGACGACGGGGGTGGGTCTGCTGGCGGGCATCGCGACGGCACGCCCGCTCGGCGACGAGCCACCGGAGGGTGGAGTACGGCATCGGGGGTGAGGTCGATCGTGCTCGACGGTGAAGCCGGGGACACGCGACGGTGAAACCGGGCACGCTCGACGGTGAAACCGAGGACGCTCGACGGTGGGGCAGGTGCGCTCCGGGTGATCAGGTGATCAAGGGGGATCCGCGATCCGGCAGCTCAGCTCCCGTGCGTCAGGCCGTGTTGCCCCGCAGGCCCAGCCGGTGCCGGATCGCACGGACCGCCGACTCGGCGTCGTCCACCGTCACCGTGAAGTCGTGGCCGTCGCCCAGGCGCAGCACCAGGCCCTCGCCGCGCCGGACCACGACGGCGGTGCCCTTCTCGGGCCGCCAGCGGTATCCCCAGCCGCCCCACTGACGGGGAGTGACGGCGGGCGCGAAGTCCGCGTCGACGACATGGGAGAGCGGGATGTGACGGCGCGGCAGGCCCAGATGGCCGCAGCGCACCTCCAGGGAGTCCTTGTCGACCTTCACGGCCACATGGACGAAGGCGAGCGTCCCGAAGAGCATCAGGAGCCCGACGGCGATGCACCCCACGACGGACATGGCCAGCGCCGCGACGCCCGAGGTCCACATGGAGTCCACCGCGAGCTCGATGCCGAGCGCCATGCAGGCGGCACCGGCGCACGCCAGCAGCCACTGCACGCGGTTGGTCGCGCGGCCGGTCCAGACGTCGGGCGGGCCGTCGGTCGCGGCCCGCTCCTCGGGGGCTTGGTCCCTCATGTCATCGAGACTACTCAGATTCCGCTGCGAGGGCACCGCGTAGCGGAGAGTCACCACCTGTCCGGGTCACGGCGGCCCGCGAAGGCCCCGCGGAGGAGGAGTGCGGGACGAGGGAGCCGGTGGCTCAGAGAGCCGGGCTGACCGCCGCGAGCATGCGCCCCTCCGCGTACGTGAGGGCCGCGCGCGGCAGCTCCTCCTCGCGCCCGCTCAGCAGCACGGTGAGACCGGGGTGGACGGCCGCGCCGTCCGCGCCGGGGTGCGTGCCGGTCCTGCGCAGCGCCTGGGCCGCGACCGCGCCGGCCGAGCCGTGGAAGACGAGGGGCGGCAGATCCGGCTGCTGGAGGGCGGCGCGAATACGCTCGGCGACCAGCTCGTAATGGGTGCAGCCCAGGACGACGGCCCTTACATCGGTCGGCGTGAGGGCCGCGGCGGCGGCGATCGTCTCGTCGATGGCCTTCTCGTCCGCGTACTGCACGGCGTCGGCGAGCCCCGGGCAGGGCACCTCGGTGACGGCGACGCCGCTCGCGAACTCCTCGATGAGGGCCCGCTGGTAGGGGCTGCCGGTGGTGGCCGGGGTCGCCCAGATCGCCACGGGGCCGCCGCCCGCGGCGGCCGGCTTGATGGCGGGCACGGTCCCGATGACCGGGATGCCGGGCTCCAGACGGGCCCGCAGCGCGGGCAGCGCGTGCACGGACGCGGTGTTGCAGGCCACGATCAGCGCGTCGGGACGGTGGGCGGCGGCGGCCTCGGCGACGGCGACGGCGCGCTCGGTGAGGTCCTGCGGGGTACGCGGCCCCCACGGCATGCCGTCCGGGTCGGAGGAGAGCACGAGATCGGCGTCGGGCCGCAGGCGACGCACCGCGGCCGCCGCGGCGAGCAGTCCGATACCGGAGTCCATGAGCGCGATCTTCACCCGGTCACCATAGTCGATGGCTCCCACGGGCCCTCCGCCGTGGGGCAGACTTCGGCGGATGAGCGCCGTAGCGTGGATCGCCACCGGATCGCTTGCCGCGTGGCTGTGGCTTCTGTCGGGGCAGGGCTTCTTCTGGCGTACGGACGTGCGCCTGCCACCGCGCCGGGACCCCGCGGCATGGCCGTCGGTCGGCGTCGTCGTCCCCGCGCGCGACGAGGCGGAGGTGCTGCCGCACAGCCTTCCCTCGCTGCTGGCGCAGGACTATCCGGGGCGGGCCGAGATCTTCCTTGTCGACGACGGCAGCTCGGACGGGACGGGCGAGCTGGCCCGCGCGCTGGCCGAGGAGCACGGCGGCCTGCCGCTGACGGTCGGCTCTCCCGGCGAGCCGCCGGCGGGGTGGACGGGCAAGCTCTGGGCCGTCCGGCACGGCATCGGCCTGGCACGCGCGCGTGGGCCCGAGTTCCTGCTCCTGACCGACGCGGACATCGCCCATGAACCGGACAGCCTGCGGCAGTTGGTGGCCGCCGCGGACGCCGGGGGCTTCGACCTCGTCTCCCAGATGGCCCGGCTGCGGGTGGAGAGCGTGTGGGAGCGCCTGGTGGTCCCGGCGTTCGTCTACTTCTTCGCGCAGCTCTACCCCTTCCGCTGGATCGCCCGGAAGAACGGCCGGACGGCCGCGGCGGCCGGCGGCTGCGTGCTGCTGCGCGCGGACGCCGCCGAGCGGGCGCGGATCCCCGACGCCATCCGGCACGCGGTGATCGACGACGTGGCGCTCGCACGGGCGGTGAAGCGCTCCGGAGGACACATCTGGCTCGGTCTCGCCGAGCGCGTCGACAGCGTGCGGCCCTATCCGCGCCTGGGCGACCTGTGGCGGATGGTCTCGCGGAGCGCGTACGCGCAGCTGCGGCACCATCCGCTGCTGCTCGTCGGCACGGTCGCCGGACTCGCGGTGGTGTACCTCGCTCCCCCGGTGGCGCTCGTCTCCGGGCTGGTGACGGGGGACGTCGCGGCGGCGCTGGCCGGCGGGCTCGCGTGGCTGGTGATGACGGCGACGTATCTGCCGATGCTCCGCTACTACCGCCAGCCGCCGTGGCTCGCCCCGCTGCTGCCGGGCACCGCGTTC
>NZ_LIRJ01000228.1 GCF_001419745.1 Streptomyces silaceus
CGTGAGGGGCGGCGGACCGCGCACGCGGTCCGCCGCCCCTCACGCGTATCGGGTGGCGTCGTGGATTCTCCGGGTCAGAGCTTGGCGAGCTTCGGGTACGGGCTCAGGAACCGCCCCTGGCGGCCCGCGAAGTCGATGACCACAGCGTCCTCGCCCTCGACTCCGACGATTCTTCCGAGTCCGTACTGGTCGTGGGAGACCCGGTCGCCGACCTCGAAGTGCTCGACGGGTGGTGCGGGTGGGGCAGGCCGGTTGAAGGGACTGTTCGGCAGGTGGCGGCGCGAGCCGGAGGGCCTCGTCATGACCGCAGTATGGTCCCCGTAAAGGCCGCTCCACCATGCTCTGTACTCACACCGCCCTCACATCGGTATGGAACAGACACACAAACAACTCGAAAGAGCGCCCTGCGCAACCTCAGAACAGCGCACTGTAGGCGTTCAGGGCGGGCTGCCCGCCGAGGTGCGCGTAGAGCACGGTCGCGTCGCGCGGTATCTCACCCCGGGCCACCAGGTCGACCATCCCCGCCATCGACTTCCCCTCGTACACGGGGTCGGTGATCATGCCCTCGGTGCCGGCGGCCAGGCGCATCGCGGCGAGCGTGCGCTCGTCGGGCACGCCGTACGTGCCGGCGTGATACCGCTCGTCCAGCTCGACGTCCGCCTCCGTCAGCTCCTTCTGCACGCCGATGAGCCCGGCCGTGCCGCGGGCGATCCGGGTGATCTGCTCGCGGGTGCGGTCCGGCGCCGCGGAGGCGTCGATGCCGAGGACGCGGCGGGGCCTCGCGCCCTCCTCGGCGAGCGCGGCGAAGCCCGCGACCATGCCCGCCTGGGTGGACCCGGTCACCGAGCACACCACGACCGTGTCGAAGAAGACGCCCAACTCGGCTTCCTGTTCGGCCAGCTCGTACGCCCAGTTGGCGAATCCGAGGCCGCCGAGGCGGTGTTCGGAGCAGCCCGCGGGGATCGCGTACGGCCGGCCGCCCGCCTCCTCGACCTCGCGGACCGCCCGCTCCCAGCTCTCCTTGACCCCGATCCCGAACCCGGCCCGCACCAGGCGCACATCGGCGCCGGCGAGGCGGCTGATCAGGATGTTGCCGACCTTGTCGTACACGGAGTCGGGCCACTCGACCCAGCTCTCCTGCACGAGCACGCACGTGAGGCCCGCGCGGGCGGCGACCGCGGCGACCTGGCGGGTGTGGTTGGACTGCACACCGCCGATGGACACGAGCGTGTCGCAGCCCTGCGCGAGGGCGTCGGCGACGAGGTACTCCAGCTTGCGGGTCTTGTTGCCGCCGTACGCGATCCCGGAGTTGCAGTCCTCCCGCTTGGCCCAGAGCGTGGCGCCGCCCAGGTGGTGGGTGAGCCGCTCCAGCGGGTGGACGGGCGAGGGGCCGAAGAGGAGCGGGTAGCGCTCGAAGGTGTCGAGGGACGCGGGGGTGTCGAGGGGCGCGGACACGGGACCTCCCGGAGTCGGGGATCGTGACGTTAGATCCCGGCTCCGGGAGGGACAAGACCCGCGCCGGGCCGTCCGGGGACGGCCCGGCGGCTCAGGCCGCCCAGGGCCAGTCGGCGGACCGGCCCGACTCGATCAGCTGCACCATGCGGAACGCCGCGTCCGAGAGGCCGCCGAACACGTGCCGGTTGCCCTGGCCGGAGGCCCCGTGGCCCGCGCGGTAGCCCGCGAGGTTCCAGGTGTAGACGGGGATCTCCGCCGGGACCTGCTCGGTCGGGTCGCCGTGGTAGTGGTACGCGGCCTGCTCGTCGGTGACGATCAGCACCCGGTCGTGCTTCTTGTAGAAGCGGCGCACCGCCTCGGTGGTGTTGGTGCCGCCGAGGTCGCCGAAGCGGCCGAGGACCTTCAGGACCGACTCCCCCGAGCGGAACGTCACCCGCGCGCTGCTGGAGCCGAACTGGACCAGGTCCGCGTCGGCGGCCCGCATCGCGAGCGCCGTGCCGAAGACCGCCGCCGCGTCGGCGCGGTTGAGCTGCGACCGGTCCGACAGGGGCGACCACATCGAGCCGGAGCGGTCGACCAGGATCAGCGTCCGGCCCGGCAGCGACGGCACGTTCGCCAGCGAGTGGCCGAGCGCCCGCTCCAGCGGGTAGGACCAGCGCAGCGACGGCGCGTGCTGGAACGCGGCGAGGTAGCGGAAGGGGAACTGCCGCGACGTCGCGACGACTTCGGGGTCGGCGAGCTTGGCCGCGACGCCCGCCGCGACCTCGTCCGAGACGCCCGCCTCGTCGAAGTTCCGCAGATTGCGGACCAGCGCCATCGCGCCCATGGACGGGATCACGGCCTCCCAGGCCGCCTTGTCCATGGGGCCCTGCAGCCAGCCGGCCAGCGCCTCCCAGGTGATGCCCGCGGCGGCGAGCCGCTCGGCACCGCCCTCGCCGGTGACGACGGCGCGCCGCTCCGCGACGGGCAGCTCCATCAGCTCGCGGTGCGCGGCGAGCACGCGCGCGCCCGCGGGCACCTGGGCCGTCTCCGGGTGGTGCCGCCGGTCGAGCGCGTACTGGAAGAGGTCGCCCTGCCACGGCTTGTCCGGGTCGGGCGCCGCGTGCACGAGGTTGAGGATGTCGCCGAAGCGGTAGCCCTTGGAGGCCGTGTCGTACTTCAGGAGCGACTTCTCGTTGAAGAGGCGGCGCACGGCGTCGGCGACACCGCGCTTGACGGGCTGGGGGAGGTTGCGGCCGTACGTCTGCGTCCAGTAGCCGAGGAACTCGCCGGGCTCGTCCGGGCGGCGCAGCACGGAGGCCACGACCCGGCGGTTGGACGGGCCGTCGGTGGCCTGCGCGTCGAGGCGCGCCTTGACGTACTCGGCGGCGCCGACGAGGGACGCCGTGCGCATGTTGCCGTCGCCGCGCAGCCAGCCGAGCAGGCCCGCGGTCCACGCCGGGTCCTCGACGGCGAGGCGGCGCACGAGCGCGGCGAAGCGGTCGTCGCGGCGGTCGCCGGTCTCGTAGAAGGTCTGCTGGGAGACGAAGTTGGCCACGGCGAGCAGGAAGAGCTCGGAGCGCGGGTCGCGCAGATGACCGGTGCCGCCCTGGTGCGTGGGCGTGGTGCGGCCGGTGGACGTGACCGGTGACGTGACGCGCGCGGTCAAGGACTTGGTGTTGAAGCGTGCCATGAGAATTCCCCCGAATTCTTCGTGCTTTTCGTGCGGGGGAGGCATGCGGCTGGTGTGCCCGAGTTCTGAGGTCGGCTGCGGACTTGTGTCGGATGCTCTACCGGATTGAGCTACACCGACCCGAGGTCGATGACGGGATTCGAACCCGCAACCATCTGATCCATAGAAGTAACCGCTGCCTTCGCACCGGGCACACCAGCTGCTCGCCCTCCCGAGTTCAAGAGTGGCCGCGGCGTGATTTCTTGACAGGAAGTAGCCGCTGACCTGCGCACCGGGAGGTGCAGGTACTGCATGAAGTTGTGGTGTCCAGAGGTCGTGGCGGCGGAACCGATATGGCGCTCTGGCCCCTGAGCTACACCGGCGCGGTGGTGCCGGCGGCGGGACTCGAACCCGCGGCCTCCCCATGAGAAGTGGAAGTAGGTCCTGCCTTCGCACCTGGACGGGACTTACTTTAGAAGAGTGAACTCCGGAGGCGCCAAAGGTTTTTCGGCGCCTCCGGAGTTCACATGAGCAGCCTCCGCGGAGAGGCTCAGTTCCGCTGCCGCTTCCAGGGCCCGGTGATGGCCAGCATGATGCCGGGCGTCTGGATGTTGGCGTACAGCGTCCGGCCGTCGGGCGAGAACGTGACGCCGGTGAACTCGCTGTACTCCGGCTCGTCGGCGGTGCCGATGTTGAGTTCGTTGCGCGCGATCGGGTACGTACGGCCGCGCTCGGTCGCCCCGAACAGGTGCTGGACGCCGCTGCCGTCCTCCGCGACGACCAGGCCGCCGTACGGGGAGACGGTGATGTTGTCGGGGCCGTCGAAAGCGCCGTCCCGGCCCGGGTCGGGGTTGACGCCGAGCAGCACCTTCAGCGTCAGGGTGCGGCGGCCCGGGTGGTAGAACCACACCTGTCCGTCGTGCGGGACGGGGCTCTCCGCGCGGGCGTAGGAGGAGACGATGTAGGCGCCGCCGTCGCCCCACCACATGCCTTCGAGCTTGCGGGCGCGGGTGATGTCGCCGTCGTCGAACTGCTCGCGCACGGGCACGGTCCGCGCGTCGCGGTCGGGGACCTCGACCCAGTCCACGCCGTACACCGTGCCGATCTTCGTGGCGCGGGAGAGGTCGTCGACGAACCGGCCGCCGGAGTCGTAGCACTTGGGCGCCTTCAGGACGCCCGCGTCGTCGGCGAGGGTGCGCAGCCTGCCGCGTCCGTGCGTGAAGCCCTGCGGCGGGGTCCAGCGGTAGAGGAGGCCGTTGGGCTTCGAGGCGTCCTCGGTGAGGTAGAGGTGGCCGCGCTTGGGGTCGACGACGACGGCCTCGTGGGCGTAGCGGCCCAGCGCCTTGATCGGCTCGGGGTCGCGGTTGGCACGGGCGTCGAGCGGGTCGACCTCGAAGACGTAGCCGTGGTCCTTGGTCATGCCGTTCTGGCCGGCCTTGTCCTCGGTCTCCTCGCAGGTGAGCCAGGTGCCCCAGGGGGTGCTGCCGCCCGCGCAGTTGGTGGCGGTGCCCGCGATGCCGACCCACTCGGCGACCCGCCCGTCGCGGCGGACCTCGACGACGGTGCAGCCGCCGGACGCGGCGGGGTCGTAGACGAGGCCCTCGGTGAGCGGGACGGGGTGCTTCCACTTGCTGCGGGGACCGCTGAGCTCGTGGTTGTTGACGAGGAGGGTGGTGCCGCGCGGGCCCGCGAAGGCTGCGGTGCCGTCGTGGTGGGAGGGGGTGGACTCGCCGCTCTCCAGCGTGGTCTTCCCGCTGTACGTCAGGACGCGGTACGAGAACCCGGCGGGCAGGGCGAGCAGGCCCTCGGGGTCGGGGATCAGCGGGCCGTAGCCGGGGCCGTGGTGTCCGTGGCCGAGGCCCTCGGCGTCGCCGGCCGCCTCGACGTCGGTGGCGGCGAGGGCGCCGGGCGCGGTGGCGAGCGCGCCGACACTGCCGGCCAGGGCGACCCCCGCCCCGGTGAGCGCGGAGCGTCTGGTGAAGTCCCTGCGGGTGAGCGACATGGTTTCTCCTGAGGCGCGAGGACGGGGGGGGTGGGCCGGGCTGCTCTCGGCGCCACCGTCCCGCTCGCGCCTGAACAACGGTTGAACTCCGCCCGACGCCGGGGGGCCTCCTTCCATGAACCCGCCCGTGCGGTCGCCGCCCGGCCGACTGGTCGGAAGAGACTTCGTAAACAAGGTCAACAGGAGCGGATCACCAGCAATGCGAAGAATCAACGCAGAACACCTTGACCGGCGATGCACACCGCAATAGACATCACCTACGTGCAGAGCTGCACCACCCGCACGGGGAGGCGAGCCGAGTGGACGCACAGCAGGCACGCAGCCTCCATGAGGGCCGGCTGATGAAGCTGGCCAATGTCACCGGAGTCGGCACCGGAAAGGACGAGCACTCGGGTCAGGACGTGATCGTCGTCTTTGTCACCCACCGGGTGCCCCGTGACCGCCTCCGTGACGAAGACGTGGTTCCGGACACGCTCGAAGGCGTACCCGTACGCGTACTCGCCATCGGCGAAGTCGACGCGCAGGACGGCGGGACGTAACGGCGGCGACGCCCCGGGCACGGCACGGAACCCCCACCCTTCTCAGGGGAAAGGTGGTCTGGCGTGGTGAGCCAGCCCGAACTGATGCGAGGACCCACTGGCGGTCAGCTGAGCGACAGCTCCCGCCAGCAGGCACTCTCCGACTTCCTGCGGCCCCAGCAGCCGCTCGCCAACGTCGTCGGCTTCGGCCACGGCGTGAAGTGGTCCGACGGACAGCCCACCGGCGAACCCGCCGTGCTGGTGTTCGTCACCCAGAAGGTCCCCGAGTCCATGCTCCCGGAGCGGGACGTCGTCCCGCGCCAGATGGACGACGGCACCCCGACCGACGTCGTCGCGGTGGGCCACATCGCCGCGCAGCGCCGGCAGAGCAGGCCGGGCTCCCGCGCCGAGGACCGCTCCTCGGTGACGTACGACCCCGACGGCAGCATCAGCGAGCAGCTCTCGGGCCTCGGCCAGCCGCAGCTGGAGGAGCTCGCCGGGCGCGGCGCGTTCGAGCCGCAGCTGCTCAAGCGCCGGATGCGCCCGTGCCCCTCCGGCTTCTCGGTCGGCAACGTCCGGGTGACCGCGGGCACGCTCGGCAGCGTGGTCTACGACTTCCTGCCCGGCGCCTCCGTCGACCCGCCCGGCGCCGGTCTCGGCGTCCCGGCGAAGTTCTACATCCTGTCCAACAACCACGTGCTCGCCGACTCCAACCGGGCGCAGCTGGGCAGCGCGATCGTGCAGCCGGGCGTCTTCGACGGCGGCACGGACCCGGCGGACCGCATCGCGACGCTGGAGCGCTTCATCACCATCCAGTTCGCCCCGCAGATCCCGCTGGAGCGGCACAACAACGTCGTGGACGCGGCGCTCGGCGCGGTGGAC
>NZ_LIRJ01000229.1 GCF_001419745.1 Streptomyces silaceus
CCGGCCCGCCGCTGACGAGCGTGTCTTTCACGGTGTCGTGTCTTTCACGGTGTCGTGATCTTTCACGAGGTTGGCGTCTGAGACCGTGGCGAACTCGCCGTTTCCTACTCGTCCTTGGCGAAGATCGCGTCCATGTCCTTGGCGGCCTTGTCCGCCGCTTCCTTGACCGACGCCTTGCCGGTGAGGATCGACTGGACCATGCCGGGGATGACCTTCGAGGCCTGGATCTCGCCGTACGCCTTGGTCTTGGGGACGGTCGCGCCGGCCTCCAGCATCTGCTTGGCGAACGGCTCGACCAGCGGGTCCTTCTTCGCCTCGATCTTCTTCAGCTCGGAGTTCTGCCCGGGGAAGTAGTTGGTCTGCTCGGCCCACTTGGCGGCGAACTCACCGGTGGTCAGCATCTTCACGAACTCCCAGGACAGGTCCTTCTTGTCCGTGTTGAACGTGGACAGGTAGGAGCCGCCGAGGAACGACTTGCTCATGCCGCCGTTCTCGCCCGGGATCGGCACGGCACCGAGCTTGCCCTTGAGGTCGGGGTTCTTGTCGACGATGGCCTTCGGGGTCCAGTTGCCGCCGATGGCCATGGCGACCTCACCCTTGTTCCAGGCGTCGCCGACCTCCTTCTCCGTCCAGGTGTTGACCTTGGCCGGGGAGACCTTGTCCTTGGTGGCGAGGCCCGTGTAGAACTCGATGCCCTTGATGGCATCGGGCGAGTTCACGCCGGACTTCCACTTGCCGCCGGACTCGGTGGCCAGCTCGCCGCCGGCGCCCCAGATGAAGGGCGCCGCGAACATCTCGGCGCCGCCCGCCACCGGGAAGGAGACGAGCTTGGGCTCCTTCTCCTTGAGCGTCTTGGCGGTGGCCTGGAGCTCCTTCCACGTGGTCGGGGGCTTCAGGCCGTGCTTCTCGAAGATGTCCTTGCGGTAGACGATGCTGCGGACGCCCGCGTACCAGGGCATGCCGTACTGCTTGCCGCCCAGCGTGCCGGCGTCCTTGAGGCCCGCGACGAGGTCGTCGTTCAGGCCGGACTTCTTCACCTGGTCGGTGACGTCGACAAGGGCGCCCGTCTCGGCGAACTGCGGCACCCAGGTGGTGCCCACCTCGGCCACGTCGGGCACCTGGTCCTCGCCGCCCTCGATGGCGGTCGTGAACTTCTTCTGGGCCGTGGCCCACTGCTGGTACTCGACCTTGATCTTGGCGCCGGTCTTCTTCTCGAAGGCCTTCCCGGCCTCGTCGAAGAACGGCCGGGCGTCGGGGTTGGTCCCCTCCATGATCCACACGGTGAGGGTCTTGCCCTTGCCGTCGGTGGCCTTGTCGCCCGAGTCGCCGTCATCCCCACCGCACGCCGTGGCGGTCAGTCCGAGACTCATGGCGATACAACCAGCGGCGATGACACGTCGATTCATGCCGGCCCCCTCCAGGTTCCGATTGGTGGGAGCGATTGTGGTCACACAGGACGGAGGCGGTCTAGACCCATTGGGATAAGCGGCCGAACCGTAATGAGGGTTGCGAGTGACGCAACATACGCTCATGCCATTGCGCACCACGCAACGCAGCCGTCACGCCGCCGCGCCCGTGCGCGTCGCGCCGCATTGACGGGAAGGCCCGCGAACGCCACGGCGCCCGCCTCCGTCCGGTCGGGGACAAAGCGGGCGCCGCGTCAGTTCCGCACACCGTTGTGCGGGACGTATGAGGGGTCGTACGGACGAGGCCGTACGGGAAGGAACCGTAGGGGTTAGACCGTCAGGGAACGGTCCGTCGGACGGATCGGGGCCGGAAGATCACTCGCACCGGTGAGGAAGCGGTCCACTCCGCGCGCCGCCGAGCGGCCCTCGGCGATCGCCCAGACGATGAGCGACTGGCCGCGGCCGGCGTCGCCGGCGACGAAGACACCGGGGACGTTCGTCTGGAACTCGCCGTCGCGCGCCACGTTGCCGCGCTCGTCGAGCTCCAGGGCGAACTGGTCCACGAGGCCGTTCTCGCGGTCCGTGCCGGTGAAGCCCATCGCCAGGGTGACGAGCTGGGCGGGGATCTTCCGCTCGGTGCCCGGCTTCTGGGTCAGCTTGCCGTCGACGAACTCCACCTCGACCAGGTGCAGGAACTGGACGTTGCCGTCCTCGTCGCCCTCGAAGTGCGTGGTCGAGACGGAGTAGACCCGCTCGCCGCCCTCCTCGTGCGCCGAGGTGACCTTGTAGAGCATCGGGAACGTCGGCCACGGCTGGTGCGGGGCGCGGTCCTCGCCCGGCCGGGGCATGATCTCCAGCTGGGTCACGGAGGCCGCGCCCTGACGGTGCGCGGTGCCCACGCAGTCCGCGCCGGTGTCGCCGCCGCCGATGACGACGACGTGCTTGCCCTCGGCGGAGACGGGCGTGGTGACGTAGTCGCCCTCCTGGACCTTGTTGGCCAGGGGCAGGTACTCCATCGCCTGGTAGACGCCCTTCAGCTCCCGCCCGGGGACGGGGAGGTCACGGGCGGTCGTGGCGCCCGCCGCGATGACCACGGCGTCGTACCGCTTGCGCAGCTTCACCGCGTCGATGTCGCGGCCGATCTCCACACCGGTGCGGAACTTGGTGCCCTCCGCGCGCATCTGCTCGATGCGCCGGTTGATGTGCCGCTTCTCCATCTTGAACTCGGGGATGCCGTAGCGGAGCAGTCCGCCGATGCGGTCGGCGCGCTCGTAGACGGCGACCGTGTGGCCCGCCCGGGTCAGCTGCTGGGCGGCGGCCAGGCCCGCCGGGCCCGAGCCGATGACCGCGACGGTCTTGCCGGACAGGCGCTCCGGCGCCTGCGGCCTGACGTCGTTGGAGTCCCACGCCTTGTCGATGATGGAGACTTCGACGTTCTTGATGGTGACGGCCGGCTGGTTGATGCCGAGCACGCACGCCGCCTCGCACGGCGCCGGGCACAGCCGGCCCGTGAACTCCGGGAAGTTGTTCGTGGCGTGCAGCCGCTCGGACGCGGCCGACCAGTCCTCGCGGTAGGCGTAGTCGTTCCACTCGGGGATGAGGTTCCCCAGCGGACAGCCGTTGTGGCAGAACGGGATGCCGCAGTCCATGCAGCGCGAGGCCTGCTTGGAGATGATCGGGAGGAGCGAACCGGGAACGTAGACCTCGTTCCAGTCCTGGACGCGCTCGCCGACGGGACGGCTCTGCGCGACCTCACGGCCGTGGTTCAGAAAGCCCTTGGGATCAGCCATTGGTCGCCGCCTCCATCATCTTCTCGGTGATCTCGGTCTCGGAGAGACCGGCTCGCTCGGCGGCGTCCTTGGCGGCGAGCACTGCCTTGTACGTGCTGGGGATGATCTTGCTGAAGCGGTCCACGGCGGTGTCCCACTCCGCGAGCAGCTTCTCGGCGACGGTCGAGCCCGTCTCCTCCTGGTGGCGGCGCACCACGTCGTGCAGCCACTGCTTGTCGGCGTCGTCGAGCGTCTCGACCGCCGCCAGGTTCCCGGCGTTGACGTTGTCGCGGTCGAGGTCGATCACGTACGCGATGCCGCCCGACATGCCGGCCGCGAAGTTGCGGCCGGTCTCGCCGAGGACGACGGCGTGGCCGCCGGTCATGTACTCGCAGCCGTGGTCGCCCACGCCCTCGGAGACCACGGTCGCGCCGGAGTTGCGGACACAGAAGCGCTCGCCGGTGCGGCCGCGCAGGAACAGCTCGCCGCCGGTCGCGCCATACGCGATGGTGTTGCCCGCGATCGTCGAGTACTCGGCGAGGTGGTCGGCGCCGCGGTCCGGGCGGACGACGATCCGGCCGCCCGAGAGGCCCTTGCCCACGTAGTCGTTGGCGTCGCCCTCCAGGCGCAGGGTGACACCGCGCGGCACGAAGGCGCCGAACGACTGGCCCGCCGAGCCGGTGAAGGTGATGTCGATGGTGTCGTCGGGCAGACCGGCCCCGCCGAACTTCTTCGTCACCTCGTGGCCGAGCATCGTGCCGACCGTGCGGTTGATGTTGCGGATCGCGACCTGCGCGCGCACCGGCTGGGCGTCGTGCGCGCCGGACGCGGCGAGCGCGTCGGCCGAGAGCTTGATCAGCTCGTTGTCGAGCGCCTTCGCCAGGCCGTGGTCCTGGACCGTGATCTGGTGGCGCACGGCGCCGGCCGGCAGGTCGGGCACGTGGAAGAGCGGCTCCAGGTCCAGGCCCTGCGCCTTCCAGTGGCTGACGGCCCGGGTGGTGTCGAGCAGCTCGGCGTGGCCGACGGCCTCCTCGATGGAGCGGAAGCCCAGCTCGGCGAGGAGCTCGCGCACCTCCTCGGCGATGAACTCGAAGAAGTTCACGACGTACTCGGCCTTGCCCGAGAAGCGCTCGCGCAGCGCCGGGTTCTGCGTGGCGATGCCGACCGGGCAGGTGTCGAGGTGGCAGACGCGCATCATGACGCAGCCGGAGACGACGAGCGGCGCGGTCGCGAAGCCGAACTCCTCGGCGCCGAGCAGCGCGGCGACGATGACGTCGCGGCCGGTCTTGAGCTGGCCGTCGGTCTGCACGACGATGCGGTCGCGCAGGCCGTTGAGCAGCAGGGTCTGCTGGGTCTCGGCGAGGCCGAGCTCCCAGGGGCCGCCCGCGTGCTTGAGCGAGGTCAGCGGGGAGGCGCCCGTGCCGCCGTCGTGGCCGGAGATGAGCACCACGTCCGCGTGCGCCTTGGAGACGCCCGCGGCGACCGTACCGACGCCGACCTCGGAGACCAGCTTCACGTGGATGCGGGCCTGCGGGTTGGCGTTCTTGAGGTCGTGGATCAGCTGGGCCAGGTCCTCGATGGAGTAGATGTCGTGGTGCGGCGGCGGGGAGATGAGGCCCACGCCCGGCGTCGAGTGACGCGTCTTGGCGACCCACGGGTAGACCTTGTGGCCGGGCAGCTGGCCGCCCTCGCCGGGCTTGGCGCCCTGGGCCATCTTGATCTGGATGTCGTCCGCGTTGACCAGGTACTCCGAGGTCACACCGAAGCGGCCGGAGGCGACCTGCTTGATGGACGAGCGGCGTGCCGGGTCGTACAGGCGCTCCGGGTCCTCGCCGCCCTCACCGGTGTTGGACTTGCCGCCCAGCTGGTTCATGGCGATGGCGAGGGTCTCGTGGGCCTCGCGGGAGATCGAGCCGTACGACATGGCGCCGGTGGAGAAGCGCTTGACGATCTCGGAGACCGGCTCGACCTCGTCGACGGAGATCGACGGGCGGTCGCTCTTGAAGCCGAAGAGTCCGCGCAGCGTCATCAGGCGCTCGGACTGCTCGTTCACGCGGTCCGTGTACTGCTTGAAGACGTCGTAGCGGCGGTTGCGCGCGGAGTGCTGGAGGCGGAAGACCGTCTCGGGGTCGAACAGGTGCGGCTCGCCCTCGCGGCGCCACTGGTACTCGCCGCCGATCTCCAGGGCGCGGTGCGCGGAGGGAACGCCGGAGGCCGGGTAGGCCTTGGCGTGCCGGGCGGCGACCTCCTGGGCGATGACGTCGAGACCGGCGCCGCCGATCTTCGTGGTCGTGCCCGCGAAGTACCGCTCCACGAAGGCCTGCTGGAGGCCGATGGCCTCGAAGACCTGGGCGCCGCGGTAGGAGGCGACCGTCGAGATGCCCATCTTGGACATGACCTTCAGGACGCCCTTGCCGAGGGCGTGGATGAGGTTGCGGATGGCCTGCTCGGTCTCGATGCCGGGCAGGAAGGTCCCCGCGCGGACGAGGTCCTCGACGGACTCCATCGCGAGGTAGGGGTTGACGGCGGCGGCGCCGTAGCCGATCAGGAGGGCCACGTGGTGGACCTCGCGGACGTCGCCCGCCTCGACGAGCAGACCCACCTCGGTGCGCTGCTTGGTACGGATGAGGTGGTGGTGGACGGCCGCGGTGAGCAGCAGCGAGGGGATCGGCGCGTGCTCGGCGTCGGAGTGCCGGTCGGAGAGCACGATGAGGCGGGCGCCGGCCTCGATGGCGGCGTCGGTCTCGGCGCAGATCTCGTCGATGCGGTCGGCGAGGGCGTCGCCGCCGCCGCTGACGCGGTAGAGGCCGGAGAGCGTCGCGGCCTTCATGCCGGGCATGTCGCCGTCGGCGTTGATGTGGATGAGCTTGGCCAGCTCGTCGTTGTCGATCACCGGGAAGGGCAGGGTGACGGAGCGACAGGACGCGGCGGTCGGGTCGAGCAGGTTGCCCTGCGGGCCCAGCGAGGAGTGCAGCGAGGTGACGAGCTCCTCGCGGATGGCGTCCAGCGGCGGGTTGGTGACCTGCGCGAACAGCTGGGTGAAGTAGTCGAAGATCAGCCGCGGGCGCTCGGAGAGGGCGGCGATCGGGGTGTCCGTGCCCATGGAGCCGAGCGGCTCGCCGCCGGTCTTGGCCATCGGCGCGAGGATGATGCGCAGCTCTTCCTCGGTGTAGCCGAAGGTCTGCTGGCGGCGCGTGACGGAGGCGTGCGTGTGCACGATGTGCTCGCGCTCGGGCAGGTCGGAGAGCTCGATCTCGCCGGCTTCCAGCCACTCCTGGTACGGGTTCTCGGCGGCCAGGGCGGCCTTGATCTCGTCGTCCTCGACGATGCGGTGCTCGGCGGTGTCGACGAGGAACATCCGGCCGGGCTGCAGGCGGCCCTTGCGGACGACCTTGGCGGGGTCGATGTCGAGGACGCCGACCTCGGAGCCGAGGACGACGAGGCCGTCGTCGGTGACCCAGTAGCGGCCGGGGCGCAGGCCGTTGCGGTCGAGCACGGCGCCGACCTGGGTGCCGTCGGTGAAGGTGACGCAGGCCGGGCCGTCCCAGGGCTCCATCATCGTGGAGTGGAACTGGTAGAAGGCGCGCCGGGCCGGGTCCATGGAGGCGTGGTTCTCCCAGGCCTCCGGGATCATCATCAGCACGGAGTGCGGCAGCGAGCGTCCGCCCAGGTGCAGCAGTTCGAGCACCTCGTCGAAGGACGCGGAGTCGGAGGCGTCGGGCGTGCAGATCGGGAAGATCCGGTCGAGCTTCTCCTGGCCGAAGAGATCGGAGGCGAGCTGCGACTCACGGGCGCGCATCCAGTTGCGGTTGCCCTTGACGGTGTTGATCTCGCCGTTGTGCGCGACGAAGCGGTACGGGTGCGCGAGCGGCCAGCTCGGGAACGTGTTCGTCGAGAAGCGGGAGTGGACGAGCGCGACGGCCGTGGCGAACCGGCGGTCGGACAGGTCGGGGAAGAAGGGCTCCAGCTGGCCGGTGGTCAGCATGCCCTTGTAGACGATCGTGCGGGCGGAGAGCGAGGGGAAGTACGTCCCGGCCTCGCGCTCGGCGCGCTTGCGCAGCACGAACGCCTTGCGGTCCAGCTCAAGACCCGAGGTGTCGCCGTCGGCGACGAAGATCTGCCGGAAGACGGGCATCGTCGAGCGGGCGGTGGCACCGAGCAGCTCGGGGGCGACGGGCACGTCGCGCCAGCCGAGGACGGTCAGCCCCTCCTCCGAGGCGATCGTCTCGATCTGCGAGACGGCGGCGTCGGTCGTCCCGGCGGTGTCGACGGGCAGGAAGGCGATGCCGACGGCGTAGGCACCGGCCTCGGGCAGCTCGAATCCGGCCTCTTCGCGCAGGAAGGCGTCGGGGACCTGGAGCAGGATTCCGGCGCCGTCGCCGGAGTCGGGCTCCGAGCCCGTGGCCCCGCGGTGCTCGAGATTGCGCAGTACCGTCAGCGCCTGTTCGACCAGCTCATGGCTGGCAACACCGGTGAGGGTGGCCACGAACCCGACACCGCAGGCGTCGTGTTCGTTACGGGGGTCGTACATCCCCTGGGGGGCGGGGCGACCGTCCATGGGCGACCAGGCGTGGGTACGCATCGGCACTCCCGTCGTCGTCGTGGCATAGGCAATGAGCGAGGGACGACGTTGGCCCTGGCGAAATTTCGTGCAGGTTACATGATGGAACGCTTCTCGAAAAGCGGATAGCTCATTCCACCATGTGGACACCGCTCGCGCAGGTGGGGAGCGGCTCGGAGGGGACCTTTGCGGACAGATCAATGGCCGAAGGCCCAAAGCGACACAGGCCTCATTGCCCGCAGCGCTTACGGCTCATGCCCGGTGGTCATGGAATCGAAACCGCCGAGTAACGACTACTTATGCAAGGTCCCGCATAGGCCTGCACTGCCTTATCCTACGGCGGTCCCGAACAGGCTGCCCAGGGCGTACGTCACACCGGCCGCCGCACCGCCGAGCGCGAGCTGCCGCAGACCGCTGAACCACCAGGACCGCGCGGTCACCTTGGCCACCACCGCACCGCAGGCGAAGAGCCCCACGAGCGCGAGCAGCAGCGCGGGCCACAGCACGGTGGCACCGAGCAGATACGGCAGTACGGGGAGCAGGGCGCCCAGCGCGAACGCGCCGAAGGACGACACCGCGGCGACGAGCGGCGAGGGCAGGTCGCCCGGGTCGATGCCGAGCTCCTCGCGGGCGTGGATCTCCAGGGCCTGCTCGGGGTCCTTCGACAGCTGCCGGGCGACCTCGCGGGCCAGCTCGGGCTCGACACCGCGCGAGACGTAGAGCGCGGCGAGCTCCCGCTCCTCGTCCTTGGGGTGCTTGCGCAACTCGCGCCGCTCGACGTCCAGTTCCGCCTCCACCAGCTCGCGCTGGGAGGCCACGGAGGTGTACTCGCCCGCCGCCATGGAGAAGGCGCCGGCGGCCAGGCCCACCAGACCGGTCACGACGATGGTCTGCTGCGAGGCGGCGCCGCCCGCGACACCGGTCATCAGCGCCAGGTTGGAGACGAGTCCGTCCATCGCCCCGAAGACGGCCGGGCGCAGCCAGCCACCGTTCACGTCGCGGTGGGTGTGGTTGTCGCGGTGCGCCTCGTGCAGCGTCGCTTCGGTCTCGATGATCGCCATGGTGGTGAGCCCCCTCAATGTGCTTGGACAACGTCGAAAGTACGCGCGAAAAAAATCTCCCGCCAGCAAGGAAGGCCGTACTTACCTGCGAAAACGCGGGGTTCGGCGGCCCTTTTCGGCCGCCGCGCGAGGGGTGCGTCCGGGGTGCGGAAGGGGGTGCCCGAAGGGGTGACGTCGGCCCGTCGGATGCTCGCGCGCCGGGCACCGCGTGGGAGGGATACAGACGTGAGCGACCTCCAGGAAAGGGCGCGCGGCGCGCTCCTCGGCCTCGCCGTCGGCGACGCGCTCGGCGCGCCCGCGGAGAACATGAAGCCGTCCGAGATCCGGGCCCGTTGGGGCCGGATCACCGGTTACGTCGCCGAGCATCCGGCCGGCACGGACGACACGGAGTACGCGATCTTCTCGGGGCTCCTGCTCGCCCGGCACGGCTCGGCGCTGACCGTCGCCCATGTCGAGCGGGCCTGGCACCAGTGGATCGCCGACCTCGACGAGGGCCCCTTCCGCGGCGCGGGCTTCAGCGAGCGGGGCACGCTGGAGAACCTCCGCCGCGGGCTCACGGCGCCCATCACCGCCCAGCACCGGCACGCCTGGAGCGACGGGCTCGCGATGCGGGCCGCCCCCTTCGGGGTCTTCGCCGCGGGCCGGCCCGCCGAGGCGGCGCGGCTGGTGGCGATCGACGGCTCCGTCAGCCACGACGGCGAGGGCATCTACGGCGGCCAGGCGGTCGCGGCGGGTGTCGCGGCGGCGATGGCGGGCGAACCGGTGCGGTCGGTGGTGGCCGCGGCCCTCGCCGTCATCCCCGAGGACTGCTGGACGTCCCGCTCGCTGCGGCGGGCGGTGGCGGTCGCCCACCGCGGCGAACGCGCGGTGCGCTCCGCGGTGGTGATCGGCGGCTACCCCTGGACGGACCTCGCGCCGGAGGCGGTGGGGCTCGCCTTCGGGGCGTACGCGGCGGCGCGCGGGGAGTTCTCCGCGGCCGTCCTGACCGCGGTCAACATGGGCCGCGACGCGGACACGACGGCGGCGGTCGCGGGCGCGCTCTCCGGCGCCGCGTGCGGCGCCTCGGCGATCCCCCAGCACTGGTCCACCGCGATCGGCCCGGCCCGCGGCACCTGCCTCCCCTCGATGCGGGGCCACCACGTCCTGGACATCGCGGAACTACTGACACCGGACGAGGAGGGCCGATGACTGGTGCGGACGGATACGTCCCCGCTGCGGGCGAGCACTCCACACCCGCCCCCGCTGCGGACGGGCACTCCACACCCGCCCCCGCTGCGGACGGGCACTCCACACCCGCTCCGGCTGTGGGCAGGCGTTCCGCAGGGCGAGTCGGGCCTCCCCCGCTCGCGCGAAGCCGAGAGCTCGGGGAAGGGTGGGCACAGCCC
>NZ_LIRJ01000023.1 GCF_001419745.1 Streptomyces silaceus
CGCGATGCCGAAGTCGGTGAGCAGGATCCTGCGGTCCTGCGTCACCATGACGTTGGCGGGCTTGACGTCGCGGTGCACGACGCCGCGTGCGTGGGCGGCCTCCAGCGCCTTGAGGAGCCCCGTGGCGACGCGCGTGGCGGCCTCCACCGACAGCGGCCCCCGCCGCAGGCGCTCCTGGAGCGTGCCGCCGGTGACCAGCTCCATGACGATCCAGGGCGCGGCGGCCTCGATGACGACGTCGTGGACGGTGACGATGTTCGGGTGGTCCCGCAGCCGTACGGCGTTCATGGCCTCGCGCTCGGCCCGCCGCAGCCGTTCCTCGCGCTCGGCCGCGGAGAGCGCCGGCGGGAGCCACAGCTCCTTGACCGCCACCCGGGTGTCGAGGCGTTCGTCGTGGGCCTCCCAGACGCGGCCCATGCCGCCGCTGCCCAGACTGCGGACGAGCCGGTATCGCCCGTCGATCGACCGGCCCTGCTGAGCCCCCTGTGCCACGGTCCCCCCGTTCCACGCCCCCTGACGGCGGGCTCCAGATTAGGGCGCGTACGCCCGCCACGGCCCGTGATGCGCGGCTATGGGGAGCCGCTGCGAAGCTCCGGTGAACGTCGTTCAAAAGCGACCTCAAGGGCGACTCTTCGCATACCACTTGGCACCTGAACCGATCGTTCCCGGTCGATTACAGTGCTGCGCAGTCGGCACCCGACGAGGGCATGTCGAGGCATGTCGAGGCACGTCTGGCCACGGAAGGAGGGTCCGGTGGGCACTGCAGCAGCCACCGGTGTCTGGGGCCGCGCCGAGCAGCAGGACTTCCGCAGCCGGGTGCGCGGCACGCTCCTCGGGGCCGCCGTGGGCGACGCCTTCGGGGCGCCCGTCGACGGCCTCTCGCTGGACGCGATCCGGGAGGCGCACGGCGCCGAGGGACTGACCGAGCCCGCGCCGGCGCACGGCAGGCGCGGCGCCGTCACCGCCGCCACCCAGCTCACCCTCTTCACCGTCGACGGGCTCATACGCGCCCAGGTGCGCCGCGACACCGGCGCCTGGCACCCGCCGACCGACCTGCACCGCGCCTACCGCCGCTGGGCCGCCACCCAGAGCGACTGGGGCCCCGACGAGCGGCGCAAGGAGGACGGCTGGCTGGCCCGCGAGGAGTGGCTGTACACCCGGCGCGATCCGTCCCGCGCCTGCCTCGGCGGCCTCGGCGACGACGTCATGGGCACCTTGGAGGCCCCCAAGAACCCCGACGCGCGCGGCGCCGAGGCCGCCGTCAGGTCCGCGCCCTTCGGCCTCCTCGTCGGCTGGGAGCCCCAGCTCGTGCTGCAGCTCGCCGTCGAGTGCGCCGTCCAGACCCACGGCCACCCCACCGCCTACCTCGCGGCCGGCGCGCACACCGTCATCGTGCACGGCCTGGCCCGCGGGGAGTCCCTCGACGGCGCGATCCAGCGGACCCTCGCCCTGCTCGCCACCCGCCCCGGCCACCAGCCGGTCACGGACGCGCTCCGGCACGCGCTGGGCGCCGTGCGCCAGGGCATGCCCACGCCCGCGCGCGTCGAGGAGCTCCTGGCGGACGGCACCGCCGAGGGGGCACTGGCCGCCGCCGTGTACTGCGCCCTGGTCGGCGAGGACATCCGGCACGGGCTGCGGCTCGCCGTCAACCACGGCGGGGCGTCGGCCGCCGCGGGCGCGCTGTGCGGGGCGCTCCTGGGCGCGCTGCACGGGGAGACCGCGCTGCCGCCGGGCTGGCTCACGGAGCTGGAGGGCCGGCCCACGATCCTGGAGCTCGCCGACGACTTCGCCATGGAGATGACGCAGGGGCCCGCCCTCCACGGGCCCGCCGTCTCCTCGCCCGGCTGGCTCGCCCGCTACCCGCGGGCGTGAGCGCCGGGGCGTGCGCCGGGCCCGCGAGGTACGGCGGGCCCTCGGCGCGCCCCGGTCCTCCGGCGCGCGTCAGTCCTTGGCCGGCGCGCCCACGGTGCCGTCGCGCGGCTCGGCGGGGGCGGGGACGGCCGCGGCTCCCGCGGGTCCGTCGTCGTCCGTGTTGATCCGCTCGATGAGCGCGTCGCGCTCCGGGGTGTCCTCGGGCTTGAGGTGGCCGATCAGGACGTAGAGGACGAGGGAGACGGCCAGCGGGATCGACACCTGGTACTGGAGGGCGACGCCGCCCAGCGCCTTGTCGATGGGGTAGTTGACCAGGTAGAAGGCGAACAGCCCGGCCGCCCAGCTGGTCAGCGCCGCCGTGGGACCGGACTTGCGGAACGTCCGCAGCAGACCCAGCATCATCGGGATCGCGATCGGGCCCATGAGACCCGCGACCCACTTGATGACCACGGTGATGATGTCCTTGAACGTGGGCGAGTCGACCTGCGTGGCGACCGCCATGGACAGGCCGAGGAAGACCACCGTCGTCACGCGCGCGGCGATCAGGCCCTTGCGCTCGCTCCAGCCGCGTGCCCGCGCGGACAGCGCGGGGGCCACGTCCCGGGTGAAGACGGCGGCGATGGCGTTGGCGTCGGAGGAGCACATGGCCATGGTGTGCGAGAAGAAGCCGACGATGACGAGCCCCAACAGGCCGTGCGGCAGAAGCTGTTCGGTCATCAGGGCGTACGCGTCGGAGCCGTCGGGCTTCTGCGCGTCGACCAGGAGCGGCGACATCCACATGGGGAAGAAGAGGACGAGCGGCCAGACCAGCCACAGGACCGCGGAGAGCTTCGCGGAGCGCGCGGCCTCCCTGGCGTTGGCGGTCGCCATGTAGCGCTGCGCCTGGTTGAGCATGCCGCCGTTGTACTCGAAGAGCTTGATGAACAGGAACGCGAGCAGGAAGACCGTGCCGTACGGGCCGACCAGCGGCTTGCCGTGCCCGGCGAGCTCCGGCTCGTCCCAGACGCCGAAGAAGCCGCCGTGCGGGCCGAGTTCGGCGACGACGGCCACGAACATCGCGACGCCCGCGAGGAGCTGGATGATGAACTGGCCCAGCTCGGTGAGCGCGTCGGCCCACAGCCCGCCGATGGTGCAGTAGATCGCCGTGATGACGCCGGTGATGAGGATGCCCTGGTTGAGGGAGACGCCGGTGAAGACGGAGAGCAGGGTCGCGATGGCGGCCCACTTGGCGCCCACGTCCACGATCTTCAGGAGCATGCCCGACCAGGCGAGCGCCTGCTGGGTGCGCAGGTTGTAGCGGTTCTTGAGGTACTCGAGCGGCGAGGCCACGTGCAGGCGCGAGCGCAGGCGGTTGATGCGGGGGGCGAAGAGCCGCGCGCCGATCGCGATGCCGAGGGCGATGGGGAAGGACCAGGTGACGAAGGACGTCACGCCGTAGGTGTAGGCGATGCCCGCGTACCCGGTGAACATCACCGCGCTATAGCCGGACATGTGGTGCGAGATGCCCGACAGCCACCACGGCATCTTGCCGCCGGCGGTGAAGAAGTCGCTGACGTTGTCGACCCGCTTGTGGGACCACACGCCGATCGCGACCATCACGCCGAAGTAGCCGATGAGCACGGCCCAGTCGAGACTGTTCATATGGCCCTCCAGGGGTCCGCCTGGTGAACTGCGCATAGCTGGCTGGCACTTCGCCAGAGCGGGCCGATGGGGACGCGGGCGGCCCGGAAGTGCCCGCTCATCGTGGGTTCGGCCGTGCACCCCGGACAACCGCCCGCAGGGTCAAGAGCGAGTAAAATCGTTCTGTTTGCTGATCTGTGTTCATGTACGTGACCAATGAGGGTGTGGTCGCGGGCATGAGAAAGCGCCCCCGAAGGGGCGCCGGGAGCCGCGCGACCAGCCGGAACGGGCGCGCGGCCGGGTCGGCTACCGCATCAACTCACCCGCGTTCACCAGCAACTGCTGTCCCGTGATGGACCGCGCCCGGTCCGACGCGAGGAAGGCGACCGCGTCCGCCACGTCCCCGTCCGTCGCCAGGTCCGGCAGCGCCATCCGCGAGGCGAGCCGGGCCCGTACCTCCTCCTCGGGCACGCCCTCGGTGTGCGCCGTGAACTGGACGAACGCCTCGACCGGCGGGCCCCACATCCAGCCCGGCAGTACGGTGTTGACCCGGATGCGGTCCGGTCCCAGCTCCCGCGCCAGCGAGTACATCGCCGACGTCAGCGCGCCCTTCGACGCCGCGTACGCCGCCTGCCGCACCTCCGAGGGCGCCGCGACGGCCGACTGCGTGCCGATGAGCACCACCGAGCCGCCGCCGCGCTCCCTGAGCGCGGGCAGGCACGCGCGCGTCATGCGCAGGGTGCCGAGCAGATTGACGTCCAGGACACCGCGCCAGGTGTCGAAGTCCGCGTCCTCCAGGCCGCCGAAGTAGCTGTCCCAGGCGGCGACATGGACGACCGCGTCGATGCCGCCGAAGCGCTCGCGCGCCAGCTCCGCGAGCGCCGCGCACTGCCGCTCGTCGGTGATGTCGGTGGGCAGATGGGCGGTGCGGGTGCCCTCGGGGTCGATCTCGGCGGCGGTCTTGGCGAGATTCGCCTCCGTGCGCGCCCCCAGGACGGCCCGCCCGCCGTCGCGCACGACGGCGGCCGCGACCTGATGGCCGAGCCCGGCACCGACACCCGAGACGACGACGGTCTTCGATTCGAGGAGCGACGGCATGGAGCGCCTCCCGGCTCTGGCAGTTTTGCTGACGGGGCGTCAGAGTATGGGCGTCCACCGGAGGAAGGAAGGGGAGAGGCATGAGCGAGGAGACGCGCAGTGAGACGTACGCCGAGCTGGCCGCCGTCGGGCCCTACGGCGTGCACCCGGGCCACGCCCTCATCACCATGGTCGAGCCGCACCCCGGGCACGAGTACGCGTACAACCGCTGGTACGAGGACGACCACTACTACGCCGGCGCGATGGCCATGCCCTGGATGTACGCGGGGCGGCGCTGGGTGGCCACGCGCGAGCTCCAGCTGCTGCGCTACCCCGACAAGTCCGCGATCGCCGAGCCGGTCACCGCGGGCTGCTACCTCTCCACGTACTGGGTGACCGACGGCCGCTACGACGACCACATGAAGTGGACCGTGGGCATCAACAAGCGGCTCAACCGCGACGGCCGCGTCTACCAGGACCGCACGCACGTCTTCACCTCCTTCCAGGACCACGCGGCGACCGTCTACCGGGACGGCGCGGCGGGCCCGCGCGACTTCCACGCCCTCGACCACCCCTACCGCGGTCTCGTCCTGGAGGTCGTCGACGCCGAAGGGCCCGAGGAGCGGGCGGAGTTGCTGGAGTGGCTGCGCTCCTTGCATCTGCCGCGCGCGCTCGCGGGCTCGCCGGCCGCGATGGTCACGCTCTTCGCGCCGACACCGCTGCCCGGGGACCGGATGACGTACGTGAAGCAGGTCGAGGGCGTGGGGACCCGGCTGACGCTGCTGTGGTTCCTGGAGCGGGACCCGCGCGAGTGCTGGCAGGAGCACTTCGCGGCGCGGGACGGGGCGGTGGCGGAGTCGGGGCTCGGGCGCGTGGAGCTGGTGGCGCCGTTCATCCCCACGGTGCCGGGCACGGACACCTATGTGGGCGACCTGCGATCGTAGCCCGACGAGCGCGTCCGGGGTCGTGGGGCAGGGGGGCGCGTCTGAGGTCCCGGGACAGGGGAGGCGTCCGGGAGTCCGGGGCAGGGGAAAGCCCCCTCGGCCGGGACGGCGGGCCAGTCGAGAGGGCTCATGCGGTGGTGCTTATGCGGTTGTTCCTCGGTTAATTCCGTCATGGCGCGCTGCAGTCTCACGCGAGGCCGGAAGTCCCCCGGCTCACCTCGGTGACGAACGCGTTCCACGAGTCGGCCGGGAAGGCGAGGACCGGGCCCTCGACGACCTTCGAGTCGCGGACGGAAATGCCGTCGATCGCGGGGGACTTGACCTCGACGCACGCGCCGTTGCCGGTGGAATACGAGGACTTGACCCACGAAGGCGAAGCGCCCTGCTGAATTGCCATGTCTGCTCCGTTTTGCCCAGTTGTTGAGTTGCTGTCGCCGCACTAAGCGGTATGCGCCAACGTTCTGCCCGATGGCGTGAATGACGCTACTCGCCAACATCGCTGTGTGAAGGGATCGTTCACTCAACCGGATGGCATATTCCAGGGGGGCCTTCCGCCCCGCCGAGGCAAGGGTGTACCGTGCGGCGCTTTCCCGTGCGGGGCCGCCCGGCGCACTCCTCTCCTCAGCGCGCGTACTCCTTCGCGATGTCCGCGATGAGCTGGCGCGACTGCTCCACATTCAGGGCCTGCGCCCGCAAGTGCTCGTACATGACGCTGTATTGCTGGACGTCGTTGGCCTTCTCCAGATACAGGTCGCTGGTGACGCCCTCGATGTAGACCACGCTGGAATCGGCGGCGTCGGGGAACTCCAGAATCGCGTACTGGCCGTTGAGCCCGGGATGCGCGCCCATCTCGAAGGGGATCACCTGGACCGTCACGTGCGGCAGTTGGGACTGCTCGACGAGATGCTCCAGCTGGTCGCGCATCAGGTGCCGGGACCCCACGACGCGGCGCAGCGCCGACTCGTCGAGGACGGTCCACAGGCGCAAGGGATTCTCCGGCGACGCGATGCGGTCCTGGCGGCGCATGCGCACCTGGACGCGCTTCTCGATGTCGGTGGGCGTGGTCTCCGGCAGGGCGCCGGTGATCAGGGCCTCCGCGTAGGCGCGGGTCTGCAGCAGGCCGGGGACGACCTGCGGGTCGTACACGCGCAGGGACGCCGCGTCGGTCTCCAGGCCGATGTACACGCTGTAGGGGATGTCGCCGAAGGAGTGCCACCAGCCCTGCTGGCGGGAGTCCTTGGCCATCTGCATCAGCGAATCCACGATGCGGTGGTCCTCGACCTCATAGACACCGCACAGGTCGCGGACGTCGCGCTGGCTGATCGAGCGGCGGCCGTTCTCCAGGCGGCTGATCTTCGACTGCGAGACGAGCAGGCGCTCTGCGACTTCCTCGGCCGTCATGCCCTTGAGCTCACGGAGCCGACGGAGCTCCTGGCCCAACCGGCGTCGCCTGACGGTGGGATTGACATTGGACGCCACGGGACGTGCACCTCCGGCTTGCATGCCTCTACTTTGCGTATCTACTGCTCAGCAGAGTGCCACCAACGAGGCGGCACCGCTGGGAAACAGCGGATGTGCGGACGTGAGGTCGAGCGAGGGGGTGTTCTCCCTGCGGCGCCAGTGAGTGTGCGGCCGCGCGGGGCGGTGGCACCGGGTGTCGTCGTCCGGACGGTCCGGTGTCCGCCCCGCGCGACCCAGCGGCTCCCGAACCGGGTCTGGGGGACTGCGGCGCGGCGCTGGTGCGAGTGGTGCTGAGCGGTTGCGTGAGGGCGACGCGTCACCTGAATCGTGCGTCACCCGAGTGCTGCGTCACGCGACGGTGGTGCGTACCTGAGGTGTCACGTGGCGTGGTGCCTGAACGCGCGGGTGGTGCCTGTGCGCGTCGGTGGTGCCGGAACGCGTCGGTGGTGCCTGAACGCGCTGGTGCGTGCTGCCGAGCCGTGCTCAGTGAGCCACGGCGCGTGCCATGGAACCGCGGCGCGGCTGCAGGGGAACCCCTCCGGGGTCCGCCGCCGACCGGGCCGGCTGCCGTCCGCCCGGTCCCGCGGGACCGGCTGGTGCGGCGCTGCGGCGCGGCTGTGCCGCCACGCCGTTCTGGACGTCCATCACGGCGTGTGCCACGAGGCCGCCCATGGGGTCGTGCCTGATGAGATCCCGGAGGCGCGAACGCGATGAACGCCCCTCGTTCCCGGGATACAGGTGCTTGCCGAGGCCGACCGCGTGGGCCAGTGCGGCGAGCGCGGCGGTCCGTGGGTCCGGCGGTACGCCGGTACGGATCGCCGAATCGAGCCGGGACCTGATTTCCCGGCTGATGGCCGTGTCCGTCGCCTGGTAGCGAGTCGTCGGCAGCACCCCGCACATCTGGCCCGCCACGGCATGCACCATGCCGCACCGCTCCAGATGCGAGAGATACGTCTGGCGGAGCCCAAGCCTGGGCCCGCCGATCCAGTGGACGGCCCGAACCGGGCTGCCGCGCCTGCGCAGCAGTTCCAGTGCGGAGTCCAGTGTCGGATCTCCGGTCGGCCGTGGCATCACCACGGCGATACGATCCCCGTCTGGGGCTATCCGTCCGGCCAGCGCCAGCTCCACTAGCTGTGCTCCGGCCAGACCGAGGTCGAGCGACTGCGGCTGCGCTGTGGTACCCGTGGCCGGGTCCAAAGCGAGCAGCAGAAGCTCCTCCGGAATTGTTCTGCGGCTCCTGCCCATCCATGCCTCCCCGCGTGGATGAATGACAGGGTGACCCCTCTCACATTGGTCTGTCGAGAGTGCGTGGGCGGGATGTACGGGAACCAGTAGGTATGTCGTTCTCGTCTACCACGGGGGTTAAGCCCTCACACAGGACACTGGTACACGGTTCGGACAGTGGGGTCCGGCCGGATTTGGCGCACGGCAAGCATCAGCATCGGCATACGGCATGGCGTACGAGGAGGCATCGGTGGCGGGCGAGACCCCCGACAGGTCGAAGCAGCGGAAGTCGTCGGGGAACCCGACTGCGGCGGAGTCTTCTGCGCCGGCGCCGGACGAACGGGACCCGCGTCTCGCGATGACGCGCGAGACGCCGCAGGCGCGCGAGGACCACGCCACGGCGGTCTTCTCCACGAAGGCGGTCAACGGCGGGGCCGGGGACGGCGCGAAGGCGGGGGAGACCTCGGGACCGGCTTCGGGTTCGGCCTCGGGTTCGGCCTCGGAACCGGCCTCCGGCTCGGCCTCGGAGGAGACCGCGGGCGCGGCTTCGGAAGAGGCTGAAGAGGCTTCGGAGGGTGCCCCGAAGGACGCTCCGAAGGGCACGTCGGAGGAGGCTGCGGAGGAGTCCGCGGAGGCGGTCGACGTCCCGGACACCTCGGATGGTTCGGGTGCCGCGGACTCCGCGTCCGGCGCCGACGCCCCGGCGGGCGACGCGCCGTCCGGTGGCGCGGCCAACGGCGAGGCGAACGGTGACGCGCGGCTGCGGGCCGCCGTCGCGGCGTGGGTCGCGGGCTCGGACGACGAGGACCCCGACGCGGGCGAGACATCCGATGACTCGGCCTCCAAGTCCTCGACGGTGGACGGCAAGACGGACGGCGAGGCGGCCGCGGGCAAGGGCGTGCGCGCGGCCAGCAGTGACGCTCCTGCAGGCGAGGACACGGGTGCGGCGGACGCGGCCGAGGCGAAGGGCGCGGCCAAGGGCGACGCCCCGGCCAAGGCCGCCTCCGTCGCGGACGACGCCAAGTCCACCGATGACTCGGCGTCCCCGAAGGTCGACCAGGCGACCGCCGTCTTCACGACGGTGACCCCGAAGACGTCCGACGCGAAGGCGGCCGACCCGAAGGCCGACGCCTCCGCCGGGGACGAGTCCGGCGCGAAGGGCGACGCGGCCGAGCCGAAGGCGGACGCCCCGGCCAAGGCCGCCCCCGCCGCGAAGGCCCCCGAGTCCACCGACGATTCGAAGTCCACCGACGAGCCCGGGTCCGGGCCCGGGTCCACGGACGAGCCCAAGTCCACGGGCGTCGACCAGGCCACCGCCGTCTTCAAGGCGCTGTCCCCGAAGGCGGGCGGTGCCAAGGCGGTCGACCAGCCGACCACCATGCTGAAGCTGGGCGACCACAAGCCCGGCGGCGGCAAGGACGCCGAAGCGAAGCCGGACGCGAAGCCGGGCCCCGACTCCGGCGAGCCCGCCCCGAAGCCCGAGGCCGACGCCGAGCGGACCAGCAAGTTCGTCGCGCTGAAGCCGCTGGACGAGCCGTCCTCGAAGCCCTCGAAGTCCGGGCAGCCCGCCGCCAAGCCCGCCGCGGGCGCCGCGGCGGCCGGAGCCGCGGCCGGTGCCGCCGCCTCCAAGGCCGACGCCCCCGCGAAGCCCGCCGCC
>NZ_LIRJ01000230.1 GCF_001419745.1 Streptomyces silaceus
CGCCACGGCCACCAGGTCGTCGCCAACCCGCTGGCCGGTTCGACGCCGCGCAGCGACGACCTCGCCGAGGACGTGCGCCGCGCGGCCGCGCTCCTCGAATCCGCCAAGGACCTGCACGAGCACGCCGTCGTGGTGGACGCCGTGCACCAGGCGCTCGCCGGCTTCTGCACCGAGCTGACCGTCCCGGCCCGCCCCACCCTCATCCGCACCGCGACGATGTGGCACCTGTCCACGACGGTCACCGGCACCCTCGCCTCCCTGGACACCTCCGCCCTCGAACTGGCCACCGCGCTGCACCCGACCCCCGCGGTCTGCGGCACACCGACCGCCACCGCGCGCGAGGTGATCCGCGAGACGGAACCGTTCGACCGCGGCTTCTTCACCGGCATGATCGGCTGGGGCGACGCGAGCGGCGACGGCGAGTGGGTCGTGACGATCCGCTGCGCGGAGGCCGAGGAGCAGTGCCTGCGGCTGTACGCGGGCGCGGGCATCGTCGCCGCCTCGGACCCGGCGGCGGAGACCGCGGAGACGGGCGCGAAGTTCCGTACGTTCCTGAACGCGGTGGGGGCGGAGCTGTGAGCACCCTGGATTCCCCGGGCACGCCGGGCACGCCGGACGCGCCCCTGTGGCCCGAGGAGTTCGCCGAGCGCTACCGCGCGGCGGGCTGGTGGCGGGGCGAGACCTTCGGGCAGATGCTGCGCGACCGCGCGGCCGCGCACCCGGACCGGATCGCGGTGGTCGACCCGGCCCGGGACCTGCGCTGGACGTACGGCGAACTCGACCTGCGCGCCGACCGGCTGGCCGCGGGCTTCCTCGCCCGCGGGATCGCCAAGGGCGACAAGGTGGTGGTCCAGCTCCCGAACATCGCCGAGTTCTTCGAGACGGTCTTCGCGCTGTTCCGCATCGGCGCGCTCCCGGTCTTCGCGCTGCCCGCGCACCGCGAGACGGAGATCCGCTACTTCTGCGAGTTCACCGAGGCCGCCGCGTACGTCGTCCCGGCCGAGCACGCCGGCTTCGGCTACCGCGACCTCGCGGCCAAGGTCGTCGCCGACGTCCCCACGCTGCGGCACGTGTTCGTGGCCGACGGCGACGGGGGCGCCTTCGAGGCGCTGTCCGACGTGCCCGCGGAGCCGGTGACGATCCCGGACCCGCCGGCCCCGTCCGACCTCGCCTTCCTCCAGCTCTCCGGCGGCAGCACCGGCGTACCGAAGCTGATCCCGCGCACCCACGACGACTACATCTACTCGCTGCGCGGCTCGAACGAACTCTGCGGGGTCGACGAGTCCTCGGTCTACCTGGTCGCCCTCCCCGCGGCCCACAACTTCCCGCTCTCGTCGCCCGGTTCGCTCGGCGCGCTGTACGCGGGCGCCCGCGTCGTCCTGTGCCCGCGCCCCGGCCCCGAGGCCGCGTTCCCGATCATCGAGTCGGAGGGCGTCACGCTCACGGGCCTCGTCCCGCCGCTCGCCCTGCTGTGGACGGACGCCGCGGCCTCGACGCCGTACGACCTGAGCAGCCTGGACGTCCTCCTGGTCGGCGGCGCGAAGTTCAGCGAGGAGGCGGCGCGCCGGGTGAAGCCCGCCCTGGGCTGCACGCTCCAGCAGGTCTTCGGCATGGCGGAGGGCCTGGTCAACTACACGCGCCTGGACGACGATGCGGAGACGATCGTCACGACGCAGGGCCGCCCGATCTCCCCCGACGACGAGATCCGGGTCGTCGACGACGAGGACAACGACCTGCCCGTCGGCGCGACGGGTCACCTCCTGACCCGGGGCCCGTACACGATCCGCGGCTACTGGAAGGCGCCCGAGCACAACGCCCGTTCCTTCACGGCGGACGGCTTCTACCGCACGGGCGACGTCGTACGCCTCACGGAGAGCGGGCACATCGTGGTCGAGGGCCGGGCCAAGGACCAGATCAACCGCGGCGGCGAGAAGATCGCGGCCGAGGAGGTCGAGAACCACCTCCTCGCCCACCCGTCCGTGCACGACGCGAACGTCGTCGCCGAGCCCGACCCGTACCTGGGCGAGCGGACCTGCGCGTACGTGATCCTGCGCGAGGGCGCCGAGCCGCTGAAGGCGGTCGCCGTCAAGAAGTTCGTACGCGAACGGGGTCTGGCCGCCTACAAGGTGCCGGACCGCGTGGAGTTCGTGACGGCCTTCCCGCAGACGGGCGTGGGCAAGATCTCCAAGAAGGACCTGAGGGCAGCCGCGACGTCCTCGCCGTCCCCTGCCTCCCCTCCTCCGTCTCCGCACACCTGACCGACCCGAACGGAACAGCTCACGCCCATGGCCCTCCCCGCCATCACCCCGTACCCCATGCCGTCGGCCGACGAACTGCCGGCGAACCGCGTCGACTGGAAGGTCGACCCGTCCCGCGCCGTGCTGCTCGTGCACGACCTGCAGAACTACTTCCTGAACGCGTACGACCGCACGGCCTCGCCCGTGCCCGAACTCCTGTCCCACGTGGCGCGGTTGAAGCAGACCGCCGACCGCCTCGGCGTCCCGGTCGTGCACACCGCGCAGCCCGGCGGCCAGACGCCGGCCGAGCGGGGCCTGCAGCAGGACTTCTGGGGTCCGGGCCTGCCGGACGACGCGGAGGCGGCGGCGATCGCGCCCGAGATCGGCCCCGCGCCCGCCGACACGGTCCTGACCAAGTGGAAGTACAGCGGCTTCGTCCGCACGGACCTCCTGGAGCGCCTGCGCGAGCAGGGCCGCGACCAGCTGGTCGTCACGGGCGTCTACGCCCACATCGGCGTCCTGATGACGGCCTGCGACGCGTGGATGCAGGACATCCAGGCGTTCGTGGTCGCCGACGCGGTGGCCGACTTCTCGGCCGAGGACCACGCGATGGCGCTGCGGTGGGCGGCGGGGAAGTGCGCGGTGGTGACGACCACGGCGACGGTGTTCGGCGAGCAGCCGTAGCGGCTGACCGGCCGCTCCCTCACGACCCGGGGGCCGAGGCCCGGGGGGCGCGTCAGTCGACGCACCCCCGGGCGTCGGCCCCCGGCTGCACTTCGGCGGCGTCCAGGGCCGCCGTCAGGGCGTTCAGGCGGGCCCGGAGGTCCCGTACGTCCTCCAGGGACAGCCCGGTGGACTCGGCGATGGCGCGGGGGACGGCCCGCGCCTGCTCCCGCAGGGCAAGCCCCTCTCCGGTGAGCGTCACGGCGACGGACCGCTCGTCCTCGACGCTGCGGCGCCGCTCCACGTACCCGGCCGCCTCCAGCCGCTTGAGCAGCGGCGACAAGGTCCCGGAGTCGAGCCGGAGCCGCTCCCCGATCTTCTTGACGGGCAGCTCGCCGTGCTCCCAGAGCACGAGCATCACCAGGTACTGCGGGTAGGTGAGCCCGAGCCCCTTCAGGGCGGTGCGGTAGACGCCGTTGAAGGCGCGCGTGGCGGCGTGCAGCGAGAAGCAGATCTGGTGATCGAGCCGCAGAAAGTCCTCGTCGTCCATGGTTCCAGGCTACAAGCACCCAACTAAGTTGTGCACAACTAAATTGCGTGCTCTACTTATGAGGTCGGCTCAGCGGCCGACACGGCACCACCGACACCCGAAGCGAGGACCCCATGGAAGCGCTGTACACCGCAGTGGCCACCGCCAACGGCCGCGAGGGCCGCACCGTCAGCTCCGACGGCCAGGTCGACCTGCCGCTGGCCTTCCCCCCGGCGCTGGGCGGCGACGGCAAGGGCACGAACCCGGAGCAGCTCTTCGCCGCCGGCTACGCGGCCTGCTTCGCCAGCGCGATGGGCAACATCGCGCGCCAGGAGAAGCTGGACGTCTCGGACGTCTCGGTGACGGCGGAGGTGAGCATCGGCAAGGACGCCACGGACGGCGGCTTCGGCCTCGCGGTGGTCATGCGCGTCGAACTCCCGTCCCACCTGGAGGGCCCCACGGGCGAGGCACTCCTGGAGAAGACCCACGCGTACTGCCCGTACTCGAAGGCGACCCGCGGCAACATCCAGGTCGACCTGGTAATCGAGTAACCCGGAACGCCCCCCACCCCCGAATTGACCACCCGCTACACTGTCGGCGGTGACGCGGTCCACACGACCAGCACCACCACGCCCCGCCTTCGTAGCTCAGGGGATAGAGCACCGCTCTCCTAAAGCGGGTGTCGCAGGTTCGAATCCTGCCGGGGGCACCAGGTCAGAACGGCAAAGGCCCAGGTCACGGAGTGAATCTCCGCGGCCTGGGCCTTTGTCGTGTGCGCCTTGCCGGGGCGGGCCCGGGCTTCGGCCTGACGGGCTACGGCGTTCGGTGAACCACGGCCGTCGGTCTCTTCCCGAAGGGCTCGCACGGCAAGCGCGCCATGTGCGGGAAGGTCAAGATGGGCGGGAAGTACGACCTCTGCGGCGAGGGCGTCGACTACCGGTGGGACTACGTCGACTACCGGGGGACCAAGGGCTGGGTGCCGCTCATGTGCATCACCTGGGACCTGTAGCGGAGCGCTCGTAGGCGTTCTCTCCTGGCTCGGGCCCCGGCGCTGTGCGCCGGGGCCCGTAGAGTCAGGCCATGGTGACTGCGACCGTCCGCGAGTGGAACGACGAGCAGGGGTGGGGCGTGCTCGACTCGCCCGAGACCCCCGGTGGCTGCTTCGGGCACTTCTCCGACATCCAGTCGAACGGCTTCCGCACCCTGTCCCCCGGCCAGCAGGTCGAACTCACCTGGGAAGCCCCCGGCTTCCAGCAGGACGGCTACGACTACCGCGCGGTGAACATCGTGCCGGGGGCCCCTTCCTGAAGCGGTCGGGGGTACGAGAGCGGTGACGCGTCAGTGGCGGATGCGGATGCCGTGGCGGGTGCGCATGCGGCGCAGTTCCCACAGGGCCACCGCCGTCACCGTCACCGGGCCGCCGAGCACCGCGGACCACTGCGCGAGCGGCGGGCCGTGCGGGAGTCCGCCGTCCAGCGCGACGCTGCAGAGCATCAGCTCCCAGACGAGTACGACGGTCAGGAAGGCCGGGAGCGCGGCGTGCACGTTCGAGGTGTTGAAGGCGTAACGGGCTGCGTAGGCCGAGGAGAAGAAGAGGAACGGCAGCAGCCACAGCAGGCCGATGAGCAGCGCCAGCGCCACGAGACCGTTCAGGAGCGTGCCGTAGTTCTGCTTCAGGAGCAGGGCGCTGCCGACCATGACGAGGACGACACCGGCCAGGATGCCGACCCACCAGCCCACCGCTTTGAGCGGGGCGCGCAGCCGGGAGCGGAGCAGGCGGCGCTGCTCGGCGGGGGCGTACCGGATGAAGCCGAGGACGGCGAGGGGACCGGTGACGATGAGCAGCAGCGGGGCGAGGATCATCTTCACCACGCCGTCGTTGGCGACGCCGCTCCAGCCGTCGTCCGCGCCGTAGACGTACACGAGGGAGAAGCTCGCGACCGCGCCGATGACCGCGCGCCACAGCTGCACCCGCGTCACCACCGGGTCGACGATGCGGCCCTCGCCCGGCTGGTTGAAGATCGCCTCCGCGCGGCGGCGGGAGGAGCGGATCAGCGGGACGAGCGGCGAGACGAACCAGAACGCACAGCCGGACCGGCCCCGGCGCACGGGCTGCGGCGGGCGATACGGGTACGGCTGCGGCCGCGGTGGCGGCGGACCGTAGGGGTGCGGACCGCCACCCTGCGGGGGACCGTAAGGATTCGGCCCACTGCCCTGGGGCGGTACGTACGGATTCGGGTCCCCGCCGGGTGGCGGAACGTTCCCCTGCGGGCCCCAGCCCTGATGTCCCCCGTGCGTCACTGTTCTCCCTCGTCCTTCGGGCCGCCGTCGAGCGCGCGCAGTTTACTGGCCGAAACCGGACGGGTGGCTGCAGGTAACGCTCCGGTTCACCTCACCGTGGCCGAACCTCGACGGGTCCTGCACGAAGGTCTCGGCGCCGGGCGGGGGCGCGGGGGACGCTGAGGGGTGCCGGGGTCCGGGTGAGGCCTCGGCGGTGAGGAGGCAGCGACATGCGGATTCCTGGGCCCGGACCTCGGGACGACGGCGGCGCGGGGGCCATCGCCGAGGCCGGAGGGCTGCATCTCTATCAGCGGTGGCTGCACGAGGAGTTCGGGCCCGTCGTGCGGTTCCAGCTGCCGGGGGCGGGGACGGCCGTGTCCGTGGCCGATCCCGTACTGCTGGAGGACATCGCCCATGTCGACGAGCGGCCGGCCGAGTTGTTCGCGTTCCTCTCGCCCCTGTGCGAGGCCGGCAATCTGCAGGTGATTCCCGGAGCCGAACACGAGCCCTGGCGGCGCCTGTTGCTCGAAGTCCTCGCCGGGCGGCCCTCCCACCAGCGGCATTTCGACCGGTTCACCGCGCTCGCCGAAGAACTCGCCGATCGGTGGGCGCGGCAGGGCCGGGACGGAACCGTCGCCTTGCAGAAGGATCTCACCTCGCTCTCGCTCCGGATGATCTGCGCGTACGCCCTGGGGGGCGACTTCGGCCACGAGGGCGGCAGTGACGGCAGTGACGGCAACAGCGGCAGCAACGGTGTCGTCGACGCCGACGCCGTCGTCTCCGCCTTCGAGATCGTGCTCACCGAGTACGTCGGGCACGCCGACAGCGCGCCCCCGCGCGCCGCGGAGGCCCTCGCGTATCTGCGCGCCACCGTCGACCGCGTCGTCTCCGCCCACCGGGCCTCGGGGCGGACCGACCGGAGCGATCTCATCGGCGCGCTCGTCGAGGCCGGCGAGAGTCCCGCGCGGATCCGGGACACCGTCATGGTGACCATGCTGGCCGCCCATCACACGACCGGCGTCGCCGTCTCCTGGGCGCTGCACCTCCTTGGGCAGCACCCCGACGTCGCCGCGCGCGTCACCGACGAACTGGACCGCGTCCTCGGCGAGCGCACCGCGCCCGACTACGCCGACCTGCGCCGTCTTCCCTATCTGGACAGGGTCCTGAAGGAGACGATGCGGATCTACCCGCCGGGCCCGTACGGCGCGCGCGAGACCACGGAGGCGATGACGCTCGGCACGTACGAGATCCCGGCCGGGACCGCGCTCTTCCTCCCCTTCTGGGCCGTCCACATGAACCCCGAACACTGGCCGGAGCCCGAGCGGTTCGACCCCGAGCGGTTCGCGCCGGACACCGCGGCGAAGCGGCCGCGCCTCGCGCACATCCCGTTCGGGTTCGGGCCGCGCAGCTGCGAGGGCGCCCAGCTCGCCACGGTCGAGGCGCTGCTCGTCCTCGCCGTGCTGCTCAAGCGCCTCCGCTTCTCGCCCGTCCCCGGACACGCCGTGACGCCCGTGGAACGGTTCGTGCTCTGGGCCGCCGACGACATCCTCATGG
>NZ_LIRJ01000231.1 GCF_001419745.1 Streptomyces silaceus
GCGCCGGCCGCCGGGCTTCGGCTCCTGCGGGTGGTACGAGGCGCCCCAGCCGGAACCGGAGCCGCCGCCCGTGGCGTACGAGGGCACGGCGGGCGGCGCCGGGGGCGGCCAGCCACCCGCACCGGAGGCGGCCTGCGGGGCACCGGGGGCGGCCTGCGGGGCACCGGGGGCGTGCGCCGGAGCGGAGGGGCCGGGCCCTCCGGGTGCGGTGGGAGTGGAGCCCTCGGCGCCCAAGGGAGCAGAACCTTCCGCACCCAAGGGAGCGGAACCCTCCGCGCCCACCGGAACGCCGCCTTCGGGCCCTGCCGGGGGAGCGGCGGGCGGGGCGGCGGCAGGAGGAACGGAGGGGCCGGCGGCCGGCGTCGCGGCAGCGGATGCGGAGTCGGCAGGAACAGCGGGAGCGTCCACCGGCGCGGGGGGCACGGACGGGGCCTTGGGTACCTCGTTGCCCTCGTTCTCGGTGCTCACAGCTACTTCTCCTCGGTCCATGCTGTCGTGGCTGTCGTGGCGTGTACCCACGGCCGACGGCTTTCGTCGCTGGTGTTCTCGGTCACGGCCTGGCTGTGCCAACTGTGCATCTGTCTGCAGTCAGCTTTTCCCATGGGCTGTCAGGGCACCATAAGCCGATCCTGTGTGTGCGGCGCCCCGACGGACCCCCGTCCGGCGAGCCGTCGGGTACCCCGTGATGGCACGATGACGCGGTGACCCTCGCACGACAGCACCAGATCCAGGTCGTCGCCCACCGCGGAGCCTCCGAGGACGCCCCCGAGCACACACTGGCGGCGTACAAGAAGGCCGTCGAGGACGGCGCCGACGCCCTTGAGTGCGATGTGCGGCTCACCGCGGACGGCCATCTCGTCTGCGTCCACGACCGCCGCGTCAACCGTACGTCGAACGGCCGCGGCGCCGTCTCCGCGCTCGAACTGGCCGACCTGGCCGCCCTGGACTTCGGCTCCTGGAAGAAGGACCACGACGAGGCCGAGGAGGGCGAGAGCCCGGACTGGGAGGGCGCGGCGGGCGAGGACACCTCCGTCCTGACCCTGGAGCGCCTCCTCGAGCTGGTGGCCGAGAACAACGCGTCGGGCCGCCGGGTACGGCTGGCCATCGAGACCAAGCACCCCACCCGCTGGGCCGGCCAGGTGGAGGAGCGCCTGCTCCTGCTGCTCAAGCGGTTCGGTCTGGACGCGCCGCCCGCCGAGGGCCCCTCACCGGTACGGATCATGAGTTTCTCGGCGCGCTCCCTGCACCGCGTGCGGGCCGCGTCGCCGACGCTGCCGACCGTCTATCTGATGCAGTTCGTCTCGCCGCGCCACCGCGACGGACGCCTGCCCGAGGGCGTCCGCATCGCCGGCCCCGCGATGCGGATCGTGCGCAGCCACCCCGCCTACGTGGCGAAACTGAAGCGCGCGGGCCATCAGGTCCACGTCTGGACGGTGAACGAGCCGGAGGACGTCGAGCTCTGCGCCGAACTGGGCGTCGACGCGATCATCACCAACCGCCCCAAGCAGGTTCTGACCCAACTGGACCGTCTGGGACTCCGTTAACTCCGGTTACAGGGTGTGCCCCGGCGCGTTCGGTCCGTATTCGATCGTTACGAGTGCGTCACCGGACGGGGATTGGCCGGTTTCCGGTCCAGTCCATTGGGGCATCCACACCGTGGCGTGGGGCGAAGGAGGTCTCGGGGGTGGCGTTGGTGGTGGCACGGGAGGTGCCCACGTCGTCGAGCATGGCCGTACCCCATGGCCCTGCGGGCGTGGGGGAAGCAAGACACCGGATGCGCGATCAGCTGCGCAGGAGCGGGGTGTCCGATGCGGTCGTCGACGACGCCGTACTGATCCTGTCGGAACTGCTCAGCAACGCCTGCCGGCACGGCAGGCCACTGGGCCGCGGGATGGTCGGCGACGGTGATGTGCGCGCGGCGTGGCACGTCGACAAGACGGGCCGGCTGACGGTCGAGGTGACGGACGGCGGCGGCCCGACCCGCCCGGTCCCCGCGACACCGTCGGTCACGGCGCACGGCGGCCGGGGGCTCAACATCATCACGGCGCTCGCCGACACCTGGGGCGTCCGCGACGACGTCCACGGCGAGGTCACCGTGTGGGTCGTCGTCCAGGCGGGGCACCGCCACGAGGATTTCGCTACGCGCGTCGCCGCCCCGTCGGCCGCCGCGATATCGGACCTCGCCTTCTCGGACCCCTTCGACGACGTGGACTGAATCCCCGAGCGGCTAGGCTCGCGCCCGTACGCAAGAGTGCACGAGAGCCGTAGCCGGGAGACAGCCAAGATGGCCAAGAAGCGCCCCCAGACCAAGGGTAAGCAGCCGCAGCTCAGGGACGGCGAGATCCCTGTCGTCGGCGCCCGCGAACCCTGCCCCTGCGGTTCGGGCCGCCGCTACAAGGCCTGTCACGGCCGGGCCGCCGCGCACGCGGTGACCGAGCTGGTGCAGCGCCCCTTCGACGGCCTGCCCGGCGAGTGCGACTGGGTCGCGCTGCGCGAGCTGGTCCCCGCCGCCACCGTCGAACTGACGCTCAAGGACGGGCTGCCCGACGGCGTGCCCTCGGTGTCCCTGGCCACGGTGCTGCCGATGGCCTGGCCCGCGCTGCGCCGCGACGACGGCTCGGTCCTGCTCGGCCTGCAGAACGACACCTCCTCCGGCGACATCAGCCGCGACCTCGCCGACACCCTGCAGCGCGCCCTGGAGGCCGAGCCGGGCACGCCGGTGCAGGGCCGCCGCGCCCCGACCGACGGCCCCCGGCTGCAGGACCTGCTCGACCCGGCCGGCCCCTTCGAGCCGGTCGTGCACGAGGGCTTCGAGTTCTGGGTGCCGGACTCGGAGAACTCCTCGCCGGAGGTCGCGGCCTCCCTGGAGCGGGCGAACGCCGCCGCCATCCCGACCGTGAAACTCGCCGGCGTGGACGCCGCGTACTGGTGCGAGACCCCGGAGAAGAACCACCTGCGCTGGGTCATGCCCCACCCCGAGGAGCGGCTGCTCGACGCGCTGGCCCGGCTGCACGCGGCCGGCACGTCCTCGCTCGGCGAGGGCACGCGCCTGGTGGGCTCCTTCCGCGCGCACGGCCTGACCGTGCCGGTGTGGGACCTGCCGAGCGGCGTCGGCGCGGCGGACGTGGAGAAGCCCGCGGCGGAGTTCGCCGAGCGGCTCGCCGCGGCGCTCGCCTCGGACACCCCGCTGACCGCGGAGGAGCGCCGGGCGCGCGGCGGTCTCACCAACCGCCAGGTCACCCTCAGCTGACCGGTGTGGCCGCGCGGCACGACGGCCCCGTCCGTGGTGCCGCGCGGCGGCCGGGAATGCGTGACTCCTGTCACAACTCCCCGTAGCCACAGGTAAATCCCTGTCCGGATAACTGAGATCGAATTTGCCAGGAGCCGATCTCTTGTTACCGTTCAGGTAGCCCGGTTGCTGGTGCATCCCCCGTCGCCAGCAACCGGGCCCTTCCATGTCCGGGCCCGGTCCCGCTCCCCGCCGTGCCGCCGGGGTCGATCTCAACTTCCCTGCGCGGTACCGGAGTTGCTCCCCGACCGCAGCAGCAGCCCGCCGGACTCCCCCGCCGCGAACTCCGCCACCGCCGAGTACGCCGCCGCCGCGCCCACCGACCGCTCGCGCGGGGTCTCGCACGCCCCCGGCTCGTCCTCCGCGCCCACGGCGCAGTGCATCTGTACGGTGCGCGCCCCCGGTCCCAGCACGCTCAGGACGGCGGTCAGCTCCTCGCCGGTGGCGTTGCGGTAGTAGGTGCGCGCCCAGGTGTCGCGGCCTTGGGTGAGGACGCAGGTCTGGGCCTCGATGCCGTCGGGCGAGGAGAGTTCGGGGCCACAGCGCGCGGCGGTGGTCAGTCCGCCGAGGGCGCCGTCCGCGAGGAGCGAGCGGTCCGGCCGCCGGTCCGCCGGCGCGGGGGCGTCGCCCGGCTTCGCGGGGGCGTCCGCCGGCCCCGAAGAGGCGTTCGAGGAGTCGGCGGAGGGGGAGGAGAGGGGCGACTTCGCGTCACCGTCGCCCACGGGCCCCGCGAACGCGCCGGCGAGCGGCAGGAGAACCGTGACGGCCACGACGCCCAGGAGCACGATCAGGCGGGGTTGCATGGCCCGAAGATAACGACAGTCGGCGCGCGGCCCGTCCGCCGCGCGCCCATTTCCCCTACAACTCGGGCGCGCTCACACCCGTACGAGTGAGGGCGTCCACGACGGCGTCCACCACCGCCTCGACGTCCGGCACCCAGGGCGCGGCGGAGCCGGGCAGCGGCGCGCGCTCCCAGCCGACCTGGCCCTGGCCCGTCACGGAGGGGGGCAGCGCGATGTAGCCGCCCTCCCCGTGGAAGCGGAGCGAGCCGGGCACCCAGTCCTTGGCGTAGAGCAGCTCGCCCAACTGGGCCATCGAGTAGGGGGCGACGAGGAGATGGAGACGGCTCGGCGTGGCGACCACCGGGCCGAGCCGGATGCCCGTCCCGTCGAGCGCGGCGAGGGCGCGCGCGCCCGCTTCCGCCGGGAGGCTCACGGCGCACGGCGCGCGGCCTCCGGTGGCGAGCACGATGGGGGCGCCCGGCCGGTTGGTCCACCACCAGCGGACCATCCGCTCGTCGGTGGTCGCCGCGAGGAGTCCGGGGTCGAGGGGATGCGCGCCGGGCACCGCGCAGTCGGGGTCGGGGCAGGCGCACCGCGTGCCGTCGCGCCGGTCGAGGCCGACGCCCGGCAGCACGGGCCACCGCCACGCGGTCGCGAAGGTCAGTGCCGCGCCGAGCTGTCCGGCGCTCCGGCCGGGCTTCCTTCCCATTCGCCAGGACAGGAGCCTGCGTCGCCTTCCGAGGATCTCGCGCATGAGCGCTCGTTCCTTTCCGTTGCACGCCGGCTTGCGCCGGGGAGACTGCGGGCCACATCACACCATGTGTGGATCACTTCGCTGTACGTACGAGCTGGCACATCTGACCCCAGCCTGCGGCATGGGGAACCACTCTGAACCGAGCGTTGACGTGGCGTGGGGTGGCGGCGCCTGGCGTTTGCCGTCCCGCGGTATTTCTTGCCGCCTCCCCCACGGGAGGATGGGGCACGGTCGTCGTGAGTTAGGACGCCCGGGTCCTTCGCCAGGTTCCGGACGGATCCCAACTGCCCCTGGCCATCACTGAGTAGGTACCCAGCGCGACCGTCGCAACGCTCTACCGAACAACCTCAGTCGACCCTAATATGCCCTAACCCGGCGCTGTTTTCAGCCAACTTCCCAAGATCTCTCGCGGTTCCCCGCATTACCTCGGACACCAGGAATCCCAGCAGGACAATGCTGGACATCCCCTCACCAGTGCGTGTACATCTGGAGACATTGCTAGCGGCGCAGAACAACATGGGGGTTTGCGATGCTATCGAGCATTACGCACCGGCCGGAAAGCCGTCAGCCATGAACGCCCCGCACCTTCCGAAAGTGGCCGGAATCGACTCCACTGTTCCGCCACCGGCACACACTGTCGCGCCCACCGCGCACACCACTCCCGCCGCACCCGTAGCGGAGGACACTCCCGTACCGAGTGCGCCCGGCGTCGTGATCCAGGACCGCCTGGCGGGCTGGGTCTCCGACCTGACCACGCTGCACGAGCTCACCGAGCGGCTCGCCCGCACGGCCACGCTCGACGAGGCCCTGCGCGAGCTCCTGCGCGCCGGCGCGGCCCTGGTGGGCGCCCGGCGCGGACTCGTCGTCGTCGAGCCCGCCGACGGCCTCGGCCCCGACACCACCGTCGGCCTGGGCCTGGCCCGCGCCGACCTCGGGCACATCGAGACGGTGCCGCGCGGCGCCACCTCGTACGGCAGGATCCTGGACGCCGCGACGGCCGCGCCCCCCGGGCCCGAGAGCGAGATCGTCCAGCCCGACCTGCTCGCCGACGACGCCCTCGACCCCCGCCACCGCGAGGTCGCCGCACGCCTCGGCTACGCGGCGAGCTACGCGCTGCCGCTGGCCACCGAGGCGGCGGGCCGGATCGGCGCGGCGGTCTGGCTCTACGACGAGCCCGCGGAGCCGGCCGAACGCCAGCGCCACCTGGTCGGGCTCTACGCGCGCTACGCCACCGAGCACCTCGCACGCCTGCTCGAACTGGACCGCACCCGCACCGCCGACGCCACCCTCCGCGAGGAGCTCATGCCCTCACGGCTGCCCCGGGTCGCCGGGGTGCAGCTCGCCGCCCGGCACCGCACCGGTCCGCGCGGCGGCGGCGACTGGCACGACGCGCTGCCGCTGCCGGACGCGGCGCTCGGCCTCGCGGTCGGCTCGGTGACCGGTTCCGGGCCGAGCGCGGTCGCGGCGATGGGCCGGCTGCGGGCCTCCCTGCGGGCGTACGCGGTGATGGAGGGAGAGGACCCCGTCGCCGTCCTCTCCGACCTGGAGCTGCTGCTGCGGCTGACCGAGCCCGCGCGGTCGGCGACCGCCCTGTTCGCGTACTGCGAGCCCGCCCTGCGCAAGGTCGTGCTGGCCGGGGCCGGGCACAGCCCGCCGTTGATCATCGGCGAGCGGCGGACGGAGTTCGTGGAGACGTCCCTGTCGGCGCCCCTCGGGATGCTCGCCTGCTGGGAGGCGCCGAGCGTGGAGATCTCCCCGGAGCCGGGAGAAACGGTGCTTCTGTACACCGACGGGCTGCTGCACCGCACGGGCGACCCGATGGACCGGGCCTTCGCGCGGCTGCACGCGGCGGCGGCGAGCGTGCCCAAGGGCATCCGCGACGACCCCGGCGCGATCGCCGACCACGTGCTGCACGCCGTCCTTCCCGACGGGCTCGACGCGGTGGACAGCGAGGAGGACGTGGTGATCCTGGCGGCCCGCTTCGAGTGAGGCGCGGGCGCCTTCGCGGGTGCCTTCACAGGTGCCTTCGTGTGCGCCTTCACGGGTGCCCGAGGGCTGCCTTCGCGTGAGGCTCCGGGCACGCGCTGTAAGTGGCCTTCCGGCCCTGGGACCCCATCCGCACGCCCGTACGATGGAGGACGGCCCAGTGTCGTACATAGGAGGCAGATCGTGTCGGACGCTCTCAACCCGGAGACCCCGGAAGAGACGGAAGAAGAGCCGATCAAGCAGCGCAAGAACGGGCTGTACCCGGGCGTTTCCGACGAGCTCGCCGAGAACATGAAGTCCGGTTGGGCCGACACCGAACTGCACGACCTGCAGCCGATCGCCCAGGCCGAGCACACCGCGGCCCGCCGTGCCGCGCTCTCCGCGCGCTTCCCGGGCGAGCGTCTCGTGATCCCCGCGGGCAACCTCAAGACCCGCTCGAACGACACCGAGTACGCCTTCCGCTCCTCCGTCGAGTACGCGTACCTCACCGGCAACCAGACCGAGGACGGCGTCCTGGTCATGGAGCCGAAGGACGGCGGCCACGACGCGACGATCTACCTGCTGCCGCGCTCCAACCGGGAGAACGGCGAGTTCTGGCTGGACGGCCAGGGCGAGCTCTGGGTCGGCCGCCGCAACTCCCTCACCGAGGCCGAGAAGCTGTACGGCATCCCCGCCTCCGACGTGCGCGAGCTGGCCGGCGCCCTGCGCGAGGCCACCGGCCCCGTGCGCGTCGTGCGCGGCTACGACGCCGGCATCGAGGCGGCCCTGACCGACAAGGTCACCGCCGAGCGCGACGAGGAGCTGCGCGTCTTCCTCTCCGAGGCCCGCCTGGTCAAGGACGCCTTCGAGATCGGCGAGCTGCAGAAGGCCGTCGACTCCACCGCGCGCGGCTTCGAGGACGTCGTGAAGGTCCTCGACAAGGCCGAGGCCACCAGCGAGCGCTACATCGAGGGCACGTTCTTCCTGCGCGCCCGCGTCGAGGGCAACGACATCGGCTACGGCTCGATCTGCGCCGCGGGACCGCACGCCACCACGCTGCACTGGGTGCGCAACGACGGCGCCGTCCGCTCCGGCGAGCTGCTCCTGCTCGACGCCGGTGTGGAGACGCACACGTACTACACCGCGGACATCACGCGCACGCTGCCGATCAACGGCCGCTTCAGCCCGCTGCAGAAGAAGATCTACGACGCGGTGTACGAGGCCCAGGAGGCCGGCATCGCCGCGGTGAAGCCGGGCGGGCAGTTCCGCGACTTCCACGACGCCGCGCAGCGCGTGCTCGCCACGCGGCTCGTCGAGTGGGGCCTGCTCGGCGACCTCGACGTGGACAAGGTCCTCGAACTGGGTCTCCAGCGCCGCTGGACGCTGCACGGCACCGGTCACATGCTCGGCATGGACGTGCACGACTGCGCCGCCGCGCGCACCGACACCTACGTGAACGGCACGCTGGAGCCCGGCATGTGCCTGACCGTGGAGCCCGGCCTCTACTTCCAGGCGGACGACCTGACCGTGCCGGAGGAGTACCGCGGCATCGGCGTCCGGATCGAGGACGACATCCTCGTCACGGAGGACGGCAACGAGAACCTGTCCGCCGCGCTGCCGCGTACGTCCGAGGACGTCGAGGCGTGGATGGCGCGGCTGAAGGGCTGAGCCGGTCCTTCTGCCCACGGCGACGGCCGGGTGCCGCGGAATGTCCGCGGGACCCGGCCGTCGCCGTGGGTGCCGTCGCCCGTCATGAGGCCGTCCCGCGCGCCTTGCCGGGGAAGCCGAGGGCGACCAGGGCGGTCAGCGCGATGCCCGCCGTCGCGACGAACAGCGCGGTGCGGGTGCCGTCCACCGTGGCCGCCGCCGAGGAGTGCCCGCCCAGGCCCGCGACGCCGACCAGGACCGCGAGGCCCACCGCGCCGCCGACCTGCTGGGCCGTGGACGCCATGCCGGAGGCGATGCCCTGCTCGTGGCCCGCGATCCCGGCGGACGCGGCGCCGAACATCAGGGTGTAGCCCGCGCCCTGGCCGAGGCCCAGGATCAGGAAGCCGGGGACCAGCGCGGCGTAGGAGCCGTCCGCGGCCATGGCGAGGGCGACCAGGGCCGTGCCCGCCGCGCCGAGCGTGAGGGCCCCGGTCATCGCGGTGCGGGTGCCGAGCCGGGTGGTGATCCGGCCCGCGAGGAGCGAGCCCGCGGTGATGGCCGCCATCGGGACGAGGTAGGCGAGGCCGGTGCGCAGGGCGCCGTAGCCGAGCACGTTCTGGAAGTAGACGGTCAGGAAGTACGCGAGGCTGCCGATCGTCGCCATGAAGAGGAACGTCACGGCCATGCCGGTGCGCAGGCCCCGGCCGCGCAGCAGCCTCAGCGGCATCAGGGGGTCGCGGGTGCGGGCCTCGGTGAGCAGGAAGGCGGCCAGCAGGGCGGCGCCCGCCGCGGCGGGGAGCAGCACGGTCACCGAGAGCCAGCCCGACTCCGGGCCCTGGACCAGGGCGACGACCAGGCCCGTGACGCCGAGCGTCGAGGTCAGCGCGCCGGGCAGGTCGATGCGGCGGCCGTCCCGCCGCGCGGTGTCCGGGGCGATGAGGCGGAAGGCGGCGGCGATCGCGATCACGGCCAGGGGCACGTTGACGTACAGGACCGAGCGCCAGCCGAGGAGTTCGGTCAGGACGCCGCCGAGGAGCGCGCCCACGATCAGACCGCTACCGCCCGCCGCGCCCCACACCGAGTAGGCGCGGTTGCGCTCGCGGCCCTCGGCGAAGAGCGTGCCGACGAGGGTGAGCGTGGCGGGGAAGAGGAAGGCGCCGCCGACGCCCTGCACGGCGCGGGCCGCGATCAGCAGGCCAGGACCGGTGGCGAGGCCGCCGGCCAGGGACGACACCCCGTACAGGCCGAGGCCGAGCACGAACACGCGGCGCGGGCCGAAGAGGTCGCAGGCGCGGCCGCCGAGGAGCAGGAAGCCGCCGAAGGCGACGGCGTAGGCGCTGATCACCCACTGGAGGTGCTGCGCGGAGAAGCCGAGGCCGCTGCCGATCTGCGGCAGGGCCACGTACACGATGTTGTAGTCGACGGAGATGATCAGCTGGGCGAAGGCGAGGAGCGCGAGGGTCGCGGCGCTCGCCGTCGCCGTGCGGCGCGGGGCGCCCGGGGCCGGGACGGCGGCCGGGCGTGGGCCGGCCGCCGTCTCCAGGGTGGCGGTCATCAGTGGGCCACCCTCTCGTCCTCGCCCGCGACCTTGGCGGTGCTCAGGGCGATGCGGTTCCAGGTGTTGATGGTGAAGATCAGGGCGAGGACGCGGGCCAGTTCCGACTCGTCGAAGTGGCGGGCCGCCTCGGCGTAGACGTCGTCGGGGACCCCTCCCCGGGAGACGAGGGTGACCGCCTCGGTCAGGGCGAGGGCCGCCTGCTCCTTGGCCGTGAAGAAGTTCCGGGCCTCGCGCCACACGCCGATCATGTGCAGGCGGGCCTCGTCCTCGCCGGCCTTGCGGGCGTCGGAGGTGTGCATGTGGAGGCAGTAGGCGCAGCCGTTGAGGAGCGAGGCGCGGATCTGGATCAGCTCGACCAGGGCCGGGTCGAGGCCGTCGCGGGCGGCGGCGTCGAAGCCGATGAGGGCCTTGAAGGCCTTGGGGGCGGCCTTGGCGAAGTTGATCCGGCCGAGGGGGGTGTGGGCGTGGGCCTCGGAAGCGGTCGTGGCGGCGGTGGCGGTCTGCGTGGCGTTCGTGTTGTTCGTCATGACCATGAATCTAGGCGCCGGAAAGACCTCGGGTAGGGTGCATTTTCATGCCGGAATCATGGGTCAATTCGGCGGAGCGCATCGGCAGTGACCTGCATCTGGACCTCTCCGGTCCCGGCAGCCGCCGCGCCGTGCTCATCCGCGCGCTCCGGGACGCCGTACGCGAGGGGCGGCTCGCGCCGGGCACCCGGCTGCCGCCCTACCGCTCGCTCGCCGCCGACCTGGGTGTGGCCCGCAACACGGTCGCCGACGCCTACGCCGAACTGGTCGCCGAGGGCTGGCTCACCGCGCGCCAGGGCTCGGG
>NZ_LIRJ01000232.1 GCF_001419745.1 Streptomyces silaceus
TCCCTCCCCTCCTTCCCCACCCTCCGCGCCGCCCATCGACAGCGACAGGGACTCGACGAAGAGATGGAGGGCGAGCAGGGAGGCGGTGTAGGTCTTGGTGGCGGGTGCCCTCTCCGGCCCGGCGAGGACGTCGATGTGGTGCTCGGAGACGGCGGCGAGCGGTGAGTCCGGGTTGTTCGTCACGGCCAGGGTGATCGCACCGGCCTCACGGGCGGCCCGGGTGGAGGCCACCAGATCGGGCGAGCCGCCGGACTGGCTGACGGTGACGGCGAGGACGTCCCTGAGGTCGGGCTTGGCGCCGTACGCGGTGATGGTCGACATCGAGGTCAGCCCACAGGGCAGGCCGAGGCGGACTTCCAGGAGGTACTTGGCGTAGAGCGCGGCGTGGTCGGAGGTGCCGCGGGCGGTGAGCAGGACGAACCGGGGCTTTCGCCCGGCGACGCGGCGGGCGGTCTCGCGGATCCGCGGGGCGCCTTCGTCGAGGAGGCGCCGCAGGACGTCGGGCTGCTCGGCCAGCTCCCGGGCCATGATGCGACCGGGGCGCTCGGCCTGGGGACCGAGGGGGTCGAGGGGAGCGGGCGATTCGAGGGGAGCGTGGGAGGCAAGGGAAGCAAAGGGAGTGACGGCATCGAGCGGCCCCGGCCCGTCCCTGGGCTCCGGCCCGCCCTCCGGGTCCCGCGGAGTCATGGCGGTCATGCCTTCCACTGTGCTCGCTCGGGGCGCGGGGCGCCTGTGCGGGCCGGGTGGCGCCCCGGACAGGAGTGGCGGTGCGGGCGGGCCCTGGCCGGTGCTCGGTGCCGGGGCGGGGAAGGGGCGGAGGGCCGGTTCGGGAGGTGGGGGCGTTCGACGGGCGCGGAGGCCGGGGAGAGCCGAGCATGGACAGCGAGAATCGACTGTTCTGGCGGCCCAGCTCTGCTAGATTGGTCTATACCACCAGTCCTTTGAGCCCCTCTCCAGATCGGCAGGCCCAGCGTGGAAGTTGTCATCGTCCCGGACGCCAAGGCAGGCGGCGAGCTCATCGCGGAGGCCATGGCCGCCCTGGTGCGCCGTAAGCCTGACGCCCTGCTCGGTGTCGCCACCGGCTCCACCCCGCTGCCCATCTACGAGGCGCTGGCCGCCAAGGTGGCGTCCGGTGCCGTGGATGCCTCGCGGGCCCGTATCTGCCAGCTCGACGAGTACGTGGGGCTGCCGGCCGGGCACCCCGAGTCGTACCGTTCCGTGGTCCTCCGTGAGGTCGTCGAGCCGCTCGGGCTCAGCGAGTCCTCCTTCATGGGCCCGGACGGCAGCGCCGCGGACGTGCAGGCGGCGTGCGAGGCGTACGACAAGGCGCTCGCGGAGGCCGGCGGCGTCGACCTCCAGCTGCTCGGCATCGGGACCGACGGGCACATCGGGTTCAACGAGCCGTGCTCCTCGCTCGCCTCGCGCACCCGCATCAAGACGCTGACGGAGCAGACGCGGGTGGACAACGCGCGCTTCTTCGACGGGGACATCGAGCAGGTGCCCCACCACGTCATCACCCAGGGGATCGGGACGATCCTGGAGGCGCGGCACCTCGTGCTGCTCGCCACGGGTGAGGGCAAGGCGGACGCGGTGGCCGCGACGGTGGAGGGGCCGGTCGCCTCCGTCGTCCCGGCGTCGGCGCTGCAGCTGCACCCGCACGCGACCGTCGTCGTGGACGAGGCCGCGGCGTCCAAGCTGAAGCTCGCGGACTACTTCCGCCACACCTACGTCAACAAGCCGGACTGGCAGGGGCTGTAGGCAGACCCGTCCAGGCCGTCCGGCCTCACGACGCGCCTGAGGGGCGCCCCCGTATCGGGGGCGCCCCTCCTGCTTTCCGTGCTGCCGTCAGGCCCTGCTTTCCGTGCCGCAGTCAGGCCCCGGCGATGACCTCGGCCGCCGCCTCGCCGCAGACCCGCGCCGCGCCGCGCGTCGCGATGTGGAGGGCGCCGGTCGGGGCGGACTGGGGGACGCCCATCTCGACGACGACCGTGTCCGGGCGGGCCGAGACCAGGGTGGTCAGGGCGTCCGCCATCCACCCGTGGCGGTGGGCGTCGCGGACCACCGCGACGATGCGGCGCTCCCCCGCGGCCGCGAGGGCCTTCGCCCCGGCGCCCTCGCCGGAGTAGGTGGCCGACTCCGTGCCGGGGAGGCGGCGGGAGAGCTCGGCCGCGACGCCCCACGGGGTCTCGTCGCCGACCGCGATGTTCGCCTCCGGGGCGAAGGAGGCGACGAAGGGCGCCTCGGTGAGCGGGGCCGTGTAGGTCTCGCCGCGCGTGACCGTCAGGGCGCGGCGGGCCGCGACCAGGCCGATCCCGGCGTCGGGCGCGCCCGCCGAACGACCGGCACCGCCCGCATCCCGCGACGCCACGGCCCAGTTCGCCAGGGACCGCACGCGCTCGGCGGCGTCGGCGAGCCGCTCCTCGGGCAGGTCGCCCGAGCGGACCGCCTCGACGAAGGCGTCCCGCAGCCGCAGCACGGTGCCCTCGTCCGAGGGGCCGCCGCCCGTGCAGATCGCGTCGGCGCCCGCGGCGATGGCGAGAACACAGCCGCGCTCGAAGCCGTACCGCCCCGCGATGGCCTGCATGTCCATGCCGTCGGTGACGATGAGGCCGTCGTAGCCGAACTCCTCGCGGAGCAGGCCGGTGAGGATGCGGCGGGAGATCGTCCCGGGGTTGTCCGGGTCGAGCGCCGGGGCCAGGACGTGGGCGCTCATCACGGCCCGCGTGCCGGCGGCGATCGCCGCGCGGAACGGCGCCAGGTCACGGGAGTTGAGCACGTCCCGGTCGACGTCGATGACCGGCACCGAGTGGTGCGAGTCGACCGCCGTGTCGCCGTGCCCGGGGAAGTGCTTGGCGGAGGTGGCGACGCCGGAGGACTGCATGCCCTCGACATACGCGGCGGTGTGCCGGGCCACCAGAAGCGGGTCGGCGCCGAAGGAACGTACGCCGATGACCGGGTTGTCGGGGTTGGCGTTGACGTCGGCGGACGGCGCCCAGTTGAAGTTGATGCCGCAGGAGGCCAGGCGGCGGCCGAGGTCGGCGGCCACCTCGCGGGTGAGCGCCGTGTCGTCGACCGCGCCGAGCGCGTGGTTGCCCGGGTAGGAGGAGCCGGTGCGCACCTCCAGGCGGGTGACGTCGCCGCTCTCCTCGTCGATGGCGACCAGGAGGTCGTCGCGCTCGGCCTTCAGCTGGGCGGTGAGGGCGGTGACCTGCTCGGCGGTCCGCACGTTGCGGCCGAACAGGCTGACGGAGGCGAGGCCTTCGCCGATGCGGCGGCGCACCCAGTCCGGCACGGTGGTCGTGCCGTCGAAGCCGGGCTGCAGGACGGTCAGGGCGTTGCGGGTGAGGGTGTCACCGGCGTGGGTCAGTGTCGTCATGGTGCGTTATCCCTTCACTGCGCCGTCGGTCAGGCCGCTGATGGCCCTGCGCTGCAGGAAGACGAAGAGGATCAGGATCGGGATGGCGAAGAGCGAGGCCGCGGCCATGGTGGCGCCCCAGTCGTCGCCGAAGGCGGTCTGGAAGCTGGAGAGCCACACCGGCAGGGTCTTGGCCTCGGCTTCCTTGTTGAGCACGAGGACCAGCGGGAACTCGTTCCAGGCGGTGATGAAGCCGAAGAGCGAGGTCGACATCAGGCCCGGCGCGAGCAGCGGCAGGATCACCCGGCGGAACGCCTGCATACGGGTGCAGCCGTCGACCATGGCGGACTCCTCCAGCTCCTTGGGCACGGCGGCGACGAAGCCGCGCAGCGTGAGGAGGGTGAAGGGGAGGATCATCACCATGTAGAAGAGGGTCAGCGGGATCAGGCTGTTCAGCATGTCCGCGTCGCGCACGATGATGTAGATCGCGATGACCATGACTTCCCACGGCGCCATCTGCGCGAGCATGAAGCCGATGATGAAGCCGCGGCGGCCCTTGAAGCGCATCCGGGCGAGGGCGAAGGCCGCGGTCACGCCGATGATCAGGGAGAAGAGGACCGCGAGGATCGTCACGGTGAGGGAGTTGCCGACCATGGTCCAGAAGTGGTCGGCGTCGATCGCCTTCTTGAAGTGCTCGAAGGTGGCGTCGGTCGGGAACCAGACCGGGTCCTCGGCGATGATGTCGCCGGTCGGCTTGAAGGCCGTCGCGAACATCCAGTACACCGGGAAGACGCAGAAGACGAAGATGACGACAGCGGCCAGGTTGGGCCACAGGCGGCCCATCAGCGAGCGCTTCACAGCTCGTCCTCCTCTTGCTTGAGCACGATCCGCAGGTAGAACGAGGTGATGGCCAGCAGGATGACGATGGTGAGCAGCGCGATCGCGGCACCCATGCCGAAGTGCTGGTTGCCCATGCCCTCGATGTAGGCGTAGACGGGCAGGATCTCGGTGAGCCGGTCGGGGCCGCCCTCGTTGATCGTGAAGACCTGCACGAACGCCTTGAAGACCCAGATGATCTCCAGGAACGTCGTGGCGTAGAGGAAGGGCCGCAGGTACGGCAGCGTCACCTGCGTGAACTGCTTCCAGGCCCCCGCGCCGTCCAGCGCCGCGGCCTCGTACAGCTCCTTGGGAATGGTGGTCGTGGCGGCGTAGAGGTTGATCGCCACGAAGGGGATGGACATCCAGACGATCAGCAGCAGGACGACGAAGAAGGTCGAGTACTGCGTGGCGAGCCAGTCGTGGTCGGCCATCGACTCGAAGCCGATCTTGGCGAGCACCCAGTTGACGACGCCGAAGCGCTGCGCGAACAGCCACTGGTAGACCGTGCTCGCCGCGACGACGGGCATCGCCCAGGCGAGCACGAGGCCGAGCAGGAGGAAGGTGCGCATCTTCCGGCCGAGGCGCGCGAGGAGCAGTCCCACCAGCGTGCCGAGGGCCATGATCAGCGCGACGTTGACGGCGGTGAAGGCGACCGAGCGGCCGGTGACCCGCCAGAAGTCCGGGCCGGTGAGGACTTCCTTGTAGTTGTCGAATCCGTTCCACTCGGTCAAGTGCAGAATGAACTGCCGCATGTTGAGGTTCTGGAACGACAGGATCCCGTTGTTGACCAGCGGCCAGCCGAGCAGCAGCAGGGTGGCGACGATCGCGGGGGCCAGGAGCAGATAGGGCGTCAGGCCGGTCAGACGCCGTGGGGATCTCGGACTTCCTGGCCGTGGTCCGCCATCCGGTGTCTGCACCTCCGTCGGGCCGGAGGGCGGCCGTTCGGTCTTCTGCACGGTCATGCTCGCCATCTCTTTCGTGGGCAACGCGAAGCGCTGTGATCAGCGCGGAGGGCGCTGTGATCAGCGCGGAGAACGCGGAGTACGCGGCGGAGAACGCGCGGTACTCATGGGTGCGCCGGGGGCGGCGGGGTCACGTCACCCGCCGCCCCCGGCAAGAGGACGCGTTGTTACTGCTTCTGCGCCAGGCGCTTGTTGAGCTCGCCCTCGACCTGCTTGGCGGCGGCGGCAGGCGACTTACCGTTGAGCACCGCGGTCATGTAGTTCTTGATCGGGTTCGGCGGGTTCTCCACCGCGGCCCACTCCGGGATCAGCGGGGTGGTGCCGCCGCCGGCGGTGGCGGGAGCGGCGGCCTCGGCGGCCGGGTTGCCCTTGAGGTTGGACTCCAGCGCCTTCTTGTTCGGGATCGTGCCGCCTTCCTTGGCGAACTGACCCTCGAACTTGTCGGACAGCGCGATCTTCAGGAACTCCTTGGCGAGCTCCTGCTTCTTGCTGGTCGCGGCGATGGCGAGGTTGGAGCCGCCGAGGAAGACGCCCTCGGGCTTGTCGGCCGTGGCGCCGGGGATCGTGAAGAAGCCGATGTCCTTCTCGATCTTCTTGTTGGCCTTGATCGCGGTCGCGGCCTCCCAGCTCATGCCGATGAAGGCGCCGGTCTTGCCCTTGGCGAAGACCTCGGCCTGCTGCGGGGTGGCCTCGTCCTTGTTCTTGGGGGCCTTGGAGAGGTCCGCGAACTGCTTGTACGTCTTCATGGCCTTGGCGACCTTCGGGTCGTCCAGGTTGGAGACGTACTTGTCGCCGTCCTTCTTGACCAGCTCGGCGCCCTCACCGATGGTCAGGCCGACGAAGTGGTACCAGTTCTGGCCGGGCAGGTAGATCGGCTCGGCGTCGGTCTTCGCGCCGATCTGCTTGAGGTCCTTGAGGAACTCGTCGCGGGTCTTGGGGGTGTCCTTGATGCCGGCGTCGGCCCAGATCTTCTTGTTGTAGACCACGACGCGGTTGAGGACGAACCACGGGGCGGCGTACTGCTTGCCGTCGATGACCGAGGCCTTGTTCATCGACTCGGTCCAGTCGGCGCCGATCGACTTCTTGAGGTCGTCGAGCTCGGCGAGGCCGCCGGTCTTGGCGTACGCGGCGGTCTGCGTGTTGCCGATCTCGAAGACGTCCGGCGGGTTCTCCTCGGAGAGGGCGGTGGTCAGCTTCTGCTGGATGCCGTTCCACTGCTGGACTTCGAACTTCAGCTTGGCGCCGGTCTTCTTCTCGAAGGCCGCCGTGACGTCCTTCTGCCACTGGTCGGGCGTCGAACCGTCCATCGCCCAGAGCGTCAGGGTCTCGCCCTTGAAGCCGTCGGCTCCGCCGGCCTTCTTGTCGTCGTCACTGCCGCAGGCCGCGATCGAGACCAACATGCCCGCGACACCGATGGCCGCTATGAGCTTGCGCTTCACGTCACCCTCCTCAAGGGATGCCAGTCAACCCCCCACCCGCAGCGACCGAATGGACCGAGATCTGCCCGTGGGACTGGAACCTGGTCTTTAATGGTGTAGACCAGTACGGGGAGCTTGGCCTAGACCTTTAGGGGTGTCAAGGGTGTATAAGAAGGGCAGTCGCGTCCGTTATCGGACCGACACCTGAGCAGGCGGAGTCTGCTCGGCCCGTACCGTGCCACGATGTGAGCCGCGACAGACGGAGGAGCCGGTGACGGCAGCAGCACAGGAGCCGAACCAGGGTGCCGCGCGAAGCGCGCCGTTGAGGGGCGGCGGCCGGGAGACGGGTGGGCAGATGGGCACTGAGGCGGGCAGTACCGGAACCGAGGTGGGCACACCCTCGACCGAGGCCGCGACCGTCGGCCGCACCGCGCGCGTGCCCAAGTACTACCGTCTGAAGCGGCACTTGCTCGACATGACGGAGACGCTGCCGCCGGGCACCCCCGTCCCCCCGGAGCGCACGCTCGCCGCCGAGTTCGACACCTCCCGCACCACCGTGCGCCAGGCCCTCCAGGAGCTGGTCGTCGAGGGCCGCCTGGAGCGCATCCAGGGCAAGGGCACCTTCGTCGCCAAGCCGAAGGTCTCACAGGCCCTCCAACTCACCTCGTACACCGAGGACATGAGGGCCCAGGGCCTGGAGCCGACCTCGCAGCTCCTGGACATCGGCTACATCACCGCCGACGACACCCTCGCCGGGCTCCTCGACATCAGCGCGGGCGGCCGGGTGCTGCGGATCGAGCGGCTCCGGCTGGCCAACGGCGAGGCCATGGCGATCGAGACGACCCATTTGTCCGCCAAGCGCTTCCCCGCCCTGCGCCGCTCCCTGGTCAAGTACACCTCGCTCTATACCGCCCTCGCCGAGGTGTACGACGTGCATCTCGCGGAGGCCGAGGAGACCATCGAGACCTCCCTGGCCACCCCGCGCGAGGCGGGCCTGCTCGGCACCGACGTCGGCCTGCCGATGCTGCTCCTGTCCCGCCACTCGCTGGACGGCGACGGCCAGCCGGTGGAGTGGGTGCGCTCCGTCTACCGCGGCGACCGCTACAAGTTCGTCGCCCGCCTCAAGCGCCCCACGGACTGAGCCCGCCCCCGGGCCCGTCCGGGGTTCGCCCCCGGCTCCGCCCGGGGTCTGGCGCAGATCACCGCGCTGCTCTACGTTCCTCCCGTCATCGCATGATGAACGGGAGGACGACCCGGTGCGCAGAGCAGATCCTCGATCCATCGTCATCTGGTCCCTCGTCGCGCTGGTCGGCGCCGCGGGATGGACCGTCCTGGCCCTCGCGCGCGACGAGGAGGTGTCGGCCGCCTGGATGGTGGCGGCGGCCCTCGGCTCGTACGCCATCGCCTACCGCTTCTACGCCAAGTTCATCGCGTACAAGGTCCTCAGGGTCGACCGGACCCGGGCCACGCCCGCCGAGCGGCTCGACAACGGCATCGACTTCCACCCGACCGACCGCCGGGTGCTGCTCGGCCACCACTTCGCGGCGATCGCGGGCGCGGGACCGCTGGTGGGGCCCGTCCTCGCGGCGCAGATGGGTTATCTGCCCGGCACCATCTGGATCATCGTCGGCGTGATCTTCGCGGGTGCCGTGCAGGACATGGTCGTGCTGTTCTTCTCGACCCGGCGCGACGGCAGGTCGCTCGGGCAGATGGCGCGCGAGGAGATCGGCCCGTTCGGCGGGGCCGCCGCGCTGCTCGCCACCTTCGCCATCATGATCATCCTGCTCGGGGTGCTGGCGCTCGTCATCGTCAACGCGCTCGCCGAGTCGCCCTGGGGCACCTTCTCCATCGCGATGACCATCCCGATCGCGCTGCTGATGGGCTTCTACCTGCGGGTCCTGCGCCCCGGCCGGGTCAGCGAGGTCTCGCTCATCGGTGTCGCGCTGCTCCTGCTCGCGCTCGTCTCCGGGCGCTGGGTCGCCGAGTCGTCCCTCGCGGACACCTTCACGCTCGCGCCCTCGACGCTGGTCGTCTGGCTGGTGGCGTACGGCTTCATCGCCTCGATCCTGCCGGTGTGGATGCTGCTCGCGCCGCGCGACTACCTGTCGACGTTCATGAAGATCGGCACCATCGTGCTGCTCGCGCTGGGCGTCGTGATCGCGCTGCCCACGCTGAAGATGGACCCGGTGACCGACTTCGCCTCGCGCGGCGACGGGCCGGTCTTCGCGGGCTCGCTCTTCCCCTTCGTCTTCATCACCATCGCGTGCGGGGCGCTCTCCGGCTTCCACGCGCTGATCTCCTCGGGCACGACGCCGAAGATGATCCAGAAGGAGACGCAGGTCCGGATGATCGGCTACGGCTCCATGCTCATGGAGTCGTCCGTCGCGATCATGGCGCTCGTCGCCGCGTCGATCATCGACCCCGGGCTCTACTTCGCGATGAACGCGCCGGCGGGCGTCGTGGGCGACACCGTCCAGGAGGCCTCGAAGGCCGTCGCGGGCTTCGGTTACACCATCTCCCCCGCCGACCTGGCGCAGGCCGCCAAGAACGTCGAGGAATCCTCGCTGCTGTCGCGCACCGGCGGCGCCCCGACCCTCGCGATCGGCGTCTCCGAGATCTTCTCGAAGGTCACCGGCGGCTCGATGCGGGCGTTCTGGTACCACTTCGCGATCATGTTCGAGGCGCTGTTCATCCTCACCGCGCTGGACGCGGGCACGCGCGTGGGCCGCTTCATGCTCCAGGACATGCTGGGCAACGTCTACAAGCCCTTCAAGCGGGTGAGCTGGAAGCCCGGACTCGTGGTGACGAGCGCCGTCGTCACCGGCCTGTGGGGCTACTTCCTGTGGGTCGGCGTGCACGAGCCGCTCGGCGGGATCAACCAGCTCTTCCCGATCTTCGGCATCGCCAACCAGCTCCTCGCCGCCGTCGCGCTGGCCGTCTGCACGACGCTGCTCGTGAAGTCCGGCCGCCTCAAGTGGGCCTGGGTCACCGGGATCCCGCTCGTCTGGGACGCCACGGTGACGCTCACCGCGAGCTGGCAGAAGGTGTTCTCCAGTGATCCGCGCGTGGGCTTCTTCAAGCAGCGCTCGATCTACCAGGACGCGATCAGCGACGGAAAGGTCCTGCCGCCCGCCAAGACCATGGACGACATGCACACCGTCGTCACCAACTCCACGGTGGACGGCGTCCTTTCGGCCGCGCTCGCCCTGCTCGTCGTCGTCGTGATCGCCGACGCGGCCCGGATCTGCGTGCGGCACGTCCGCGACCCGCACTCCTCCCGCCTGAGCGAAGCGCCGTACGTGGAGTCGAAGTTGACCGCGCCGGACGGGCTCTTCGCGGGGCGCGAGGACAGGCGCGAGAAGAAGCGGGAGCCGGCCCGATGACCTGGCTGCTGCGCGGGGTGCGCTGGATGCGGTGGTACGTGCGCGAGCTGACCGACGAGTCGGCGTACGACCGCCATGTGGCGCACGTGCGCAAGGCCCATCCCGCCGCGGCCGTCCCCAGCCGCCGCGAGTTCGAGCGCATGCGCTCGGACCGCGCGGAGTCGGACCCGCGGCAGGGATTCCGCTGCTGCTGAGGCGGGCAGTTCTTCCGTCGGAGCCGACGCGCGCCGCTGAACAGGGCACATTCATCCGTCCGTTATCCGGACAGGGGTTCCATACCGCGAGACTGTGGCTTAGATTTCCCGCACGTTAAGCATGGGATAAGTGAGGGAACGGAGCCGCGATATGTCAGATGCGCCTGAAGTGAACAGACCGGTGGTCACGCCGGTCCGCGTGGTCATCGCCGTCTGTCTTGTCGCGCCGTTCGTGGCGATGCTCTGGGTCAGCTCCTACGCCAAGGTCGAGCCGACCTTCATCGGCATCCCGTTCTTCTACTGGTACCAGATGCTGTGGGTGCTCATCTCCACGGCGCTCACGATGATCGCCTACAAGCTGTGGCAGCGTGACCAGCGCGCCCGCAAGGCCGAGCAGGCCCACGGGGGTGCCGGACAGTGAACACGTACGCATCGGGAACACAGACGCTCGCGTCGGGCGGCGTGAACGGCGTCGCGCTCGGCGTCTTCATCTTCTTCTTCGTCGCGGTCACGGTCATGGGCTTCCTGGCCGCCCGCTGGCGCAGGGCCGAGAACGAGCAGAGCCTGGACGAATGGGGCCTGGGCGGACGGTCGTTCGGCACCTGGGTCACCTGGTTCCTGCTCGGCGGCGACCTCTACACCGCGTACACCTTCGTGGCCGTCCCCGCGGCGATCTACGCGGCGGGCGCGGCCGGCTTCTTCGCCGTGCCGTACACGATCCTCGTGTACCCGCTGATCTTCACCTTCCTGCCGCGCCTGTGGTCGGTCTCGCACAAGCACGGCTATGTGACGACCTCCGACTTCGTGCGCGGGCGCTTCGGCTCCAAGGGGCTCTCGCTGGCCGTCGCGGTCACCGGCATCCTCGCCACGATGCCGTACATCGCGCTCCAACTGGTCGGCATCCAGGCCGTCCTGGACGTCATGGGCATCGGCGGCGGTCCCGACACCAACTGGTTCATCAAGGACCTGCCGCTGCTGATCGCGTTCGCGGTGCTCGCCGCGTACACGTACTCCTCGGGCCTGCGCGCGCCCGCCCTGATCGCGTTCGTGAAGGACGGCCTGATCTATCTGGTCATCGCCGTCGCGATCATCTACATCCCGATCAAGCTGGGCGGCTTCGACGACATCTTCGCCAAGGCCGGCGAGGCGTTCGGCGTGGTCAACGAGCAGACCGGCAAGCCGCGCGGCGCGCTCGCGCCGCCGGAGGCCGGACAGTGGACGTACGCGACACTCGCGCTCGGCTCGGCCCTCGCGCTGTTCATGTACCCGCACTCGATCACGGCGACGCTCTCCTCCAAGAACCGCAACGTGATCCGCCGCAACACCACGATCCTGCCGCTGTACTCGCTGATGCTGGGCCTGCTCGCGCTGCTCGGCTTCATGGCGATCGCCGCCGGGGTCAAGGTCGACAACGGCCAGCTGGCCATCCCGCAGCTCTTCGAGGACATGTTCCCCGACTGGTTCACCGGTGTGGCCTTCGCGGCGATCGGCATCGGCGCGCTCGTCCCCGCGGCCATCATGTCCATCGCGGCCGCGAACCTCTTCACCCGCAACATCTACAAGGACTTCCTCAAGCCCGACGCCACGCCCGAGCAGGAGACCAAGGTCTCCAAGCTGGTCTCGCTCCTGGTGAAGGTGGGCGCCCTGGTCTTCGTCCTCGGCATGGACAAGACCGTGGCGATCAACTTCCAGCTGCTCGGCGGCATCTGGATCCTGCAGACGATGCCCGCGCTGGTCGGCGGCCTGTTCACGCGGTGGTTCCACCGCTGGGCGCTGCTCGCCGGCTGGGCGGTCGGCATGGTCTACGGCACGCTGGCCGCGTACGGCGTCGCGTCGCCGACGCAGAAGCACTTCGGCGGCTCCTCCGACACGATCCCGGGCATCGGCGAGATCGGCTACATCGGCCTCACCGCCTTCGTCCTGAACGTCATCGTGACGGTGGTCCTCACCTTCGTCCTGAAGGCGCTGAAGGCCCCCGAGGGCGTCGACGAGACCTCGCCCGAGGACTACACCGCGGACGCCGGCGACAAGGGCGTCTCGGTCGAGCTCCCGAAGGTGGGGGCGGGCGCCGGGCACTGACCCCCTGCGCCGGCCGGGCACCACACGGCACGCACGCCACGAAGGGCCGTCGGAACTCCCCGGCGGCCCTTCGCCACGCCCGCCCCTGTTGCAGACTTCGCACCATGGACATCACGATCAGGCGGGCCCTGCCCGAGGAGTACGAGGCGCTCGGCGCCCTCACCGCACACGCCTACCTCGACGGCGGCCACCTCGACTTCGGGGCCGACGACCCCTACCTCGCCGTGCTGCGCGACGTGGCCTCGCGCGCCGCGCGGGCCGAGGTCCTGGTGGCCGTGGCCGACGACGAACTGCTCGGCGGCGTCACCTTCGTCCCGTCCGGCGGGCCGATGGCCGAGGTGTCGCGGGAGGACGAGTCGGAGATCCGCATGCTGGCCGTCGCCGGCGCGGCGCGCGGCCGGGGCGCCGGGGAGGCGCTGATGCGGGAGTGCATACGGCGCTCCAGGGCCGCGGGCCGGACCGCCCTGGTCCTGTCCACCCAGGCCTCGATGCACGCCGCCCACCGGCTCTACGAGCGCCTCGGCTTCGTCAGGACGCCCGAGCGGGACTGGCAGCCGATCGACGACATGTCGCTGCTCACCTACGAGTTGACGCTCTAGAACCCGGCCCCAGGGGCCGCCGCGCCCCCGTCCCGGGCGCGGCCGCGCCCCGCCCCCGGAGCGGTACGGCATTCATGGACCGAAGCGGCCGACACAAGATGTGGGCCTGCTTCAAGAACCCGGCACAAGATGTATGCTCGTGCTCGCTGTCGTCGCAGGGGAATCCGGTGCAAGTCCGGAACTGTCCCGCAACGGTGTATGTGTACGTCTTTGTCGTACCCACAAGTCCGAGGACCTGCCGACAGTGCGCCCGAGCCGTCCGGCCCGGGTGCCGACCGTCCGGGCCTCGTGGAATGGGCCGGTGGACGCGACGCCGCCCTGCCCGGGCGCGCCCGTGTGTGCCGTTCTCCTCCCCCAGGCCCAGAGCCGAGCGAGGGAGAGCTCCACGTGACCATCGCGCCTGCCGAACCCGCGTCAGCGCCGACGACGCCGACCGCCGAGGGTACCGACGGGCCAGGGACCGCGCTGCTGCGCACCCTGACCGACCTCACCGCCGACCTCCCCGACGCCGACCCCGGCCGGGTCGCCGCCGCCGCGCTGCGCGGCCGGTCGGCGCGCGCCGACGAGGCCGAGCTGCGGGAACTGGCGACCGAGGCGGCCGCGGGGCTCATCTCCGAGGACCCGGCGTACTCGAAGCTCGCGGCCCGGCTCCTGTCGATCGGCATCCGTGAGGAGGCGGCCACGCAGGGCGTGCGCTCCTTCACCGACTCCATCGCGGTCGGCCACCGCGAGGGCCTGATCGCCGACCGCACCGCGGCCTTCGTGAGCGCCCACGCGGCCCGCCTCGACGCGCTCGTGGACACCGCCCTCGCGGACGGCGCCGACTTCCGCTTCGGCTACTTCGGCCTGCGCACCCTGCACAGCCGCTATCTGCTGCGCCACCCCATCACCCGGCAGGTCGTCGAGACCCCGCAGCACTTCATGCTGCGCGTGGCGAGCGGCCTGGCGGAGGACGACAGCGCCCGCGCCGTCGACGAGGTCGCCGCGCTGTACGGCCTGATGAGCCGCCTGGACTATCTGCCGTCCTCGCCGACGCTCTTCAACTCCGGCACCCGGCACCCGCAGATGTCCTCCTGCTACCTCCTCGACTCCCCGCTGGACGAGCTGGACTCGATCTACGACCGCTACCACCAGGTGGCGCGGCTCTCCAAGCACGCGGGCGGCATCGGCCTCTCGTACTCCCGCATCCGCTCGCGCGGTTCGCTGATCCGCGGCACGAACGGCCACTCCAACGGCATCGTGCCGTTCCTGAAGACGCTGGACGCCTCGGTCGCCGCCGTGAACCAGGGCGGGCGGCGCAAGGGCGCGGCCGCGGTCTACCTGGAGACCTGGCACTCCGACATCGAGGAGTTCCTGGAGCTGCGCGACAACACGGGCGAGGACGCGCGCCGCACGCACAACCTCAACCTCGCGCACTGGATCCCCGACGAGTTCATGCGCCGGGTCGCCGCCGACCAGGACTGGTCGCTGTTCTCGCCCGCCGACGTGCCGGACCTCGTCGACCTGTGGGGCGACGCGTTCGACGCCGCGTACCGGAAGGCCGAGGCCGAGGGGAAGGCGCAGAAGACCATCCCCGCGCGCGACCTGTACGGCCGCATGATGCGCACCCTCGCGCAGACCGGCAACGGCTGGATGACCTTCAAGGACGCCGCCAACCGCACCGCCAACCAGACCGCGGAGCCCGGCCACACCGTCCACTCCTCCAACCTGTGCACCGAGATCCTGGAGGTGACGGACGACGGGGAGACGGCCGTCTGCAACCTCGGCTCGGTCAACCTCGGCGCGTTCGTGGAGAACGGCGACCTGGCCTGGGACCGGCTCGACGAGACCGTCCGCACCGCGGTGACCTTCCTGGACCGCGTCGTCGACATCAACTTCTATCCGACCGAGCAGGCCGGGCGTTCGAACGCCAAGTGGCGTCCGGTGGGCCTGGGCGCCATGGGCCTCCAGGACGTCTTCTTCCAGCTGAAGCTGCCGTTCGACTCGCCCGAGGCGCGCGCCCTGTCCACCCGCATCGCCGAGCGCATCATGCTCGCGGCGTACGAGGCGTCCGCGGACCTCGCCGAGCGCAACGGCCCGCTGCCCGCCTGGGAGAAGACCCGCACCGCGCGCGGTGTCCTGCACCCCGACCACTACGGCGTCGAGCTGACCTGGCCGGAGCGCTGGGCGGCCCTGCGCGCGCGCATCGCCACGACGGGCATGCGCAACTCGCTGCTCCTCGCCATCGCGCCGACCGCGACCATCGCGTCCATCGCCGGTGTCTACGAGTGCATCGAGCCGCAGGTCTCCAACCTCTTCAAGCGCGAGACGCTCTCGGGCGAGTTCCTCCAGGTCAACTCCTACCTGGTGGAGGAGCTGAAGCGGCTCGGCGTGTGGGACGCGCAGACCCGTGAGGCGCTGCGCGAGTCCAACGGCTCGGTGCAGGGCTTCGGCTGGGTGCCGCAGGAGGTCCGCACGCTGTACCGCACGGCGTGGGAGATCCCGCAGCGCGGCCTGATCGACATGGCCGCCGCGCGCACGCCGTTCCTGGACCAGGCGCAGTCCCTGAACCTGTTCCTGGAGACGCCGACGATCGGCAAGCTCTCCTCGATGTACGCGTACGCCTGGCAGCAGGGCCTGAAGACCACGTACTACCTGCGCTCGCGCCCCGCGACGCGCATCGCCCGCGCGGCCGGCGGGACGAGCGCCGCCGCCACCGCCCCCGTCCCCGTGCAGGCCACCCCCGAAGAGGCCGTCGCCTGCTCCCTGGAAAACCCCGAGTCCTGCGAGGCCTGCCAGTAATGAGCTCCACCGAACACAAGAACCTGCTCGACCCGGGCTTCGAGCTGACTCTGCGTCCCATGCGCTACCCGGACTTCTACGAGCGCTACCGGGACGCGATCAAGAACACCTGGACCGTCGAGGAGGTCGACCTCCACTCGGACGTCGCCGACCTCGCGAAGCTGTCGCCGGGCGAGCAGCACATGATCGGCCGTCTCGTCGCGTTCTTCGCGACGGGCGACTCGATCGTGGCGAACAACCTCGTCCTGACGCTGTACAAGCACATCAACTCCCCCGAGGCGCGGCTGTACCTGAGCCGTCAGCTGTTCGAGGAGGCCGTGCACGTCCAGTTCTATCTGACGCTGCTCGACACCTACCTGCCCGACCCGGAGGACCGCGCCGCGGCCTTCGCCGCGGTCGAGAACATCCCCTCCATCCGCGAGAAGGCGCAGTTCTGCTTCAGGTGGATGGACCACGTCGAGGAGATCGACAAGCTGGAGACGCAGGCGGACCGCCGGCGCTTCCTGCTGAACCTGATCTGCTTCGCCGCCTGCATCGAGGGCCTGTTCTTCTACGGCGCCTTCGCCTACGTCTACTGGTTCCGCAGCCGCGGTCTGCTGCACGGCCTGGCGACCGGCACCAACTGGGTGTTCCGCGACGAGACGATGCACATGAACTTCGCCTTCGAGGTCGTGGACACCGTCCGCAAGGAGGAGCCGGAGCTCTTCGACGACGCGCTCCGGGTCCAGGTCACCGACATGATCAAGGAGGCCGTGGAGGCGGAGCTGCAGTTCGGCCGCGACCTGTGCGGCGAGGGCCTGCCCGGCATGAACACCGAGTCGATGCGCGAGTACCTGCAGTGCGTCGCCGACCAGCGCCTGCAGCGCCTGGGCTTCGCGCCGGTCTACGGCTCGTCGAACCCGTTCTCCTTCATGGAGCTGCAGGGCGTGCAGGAGCTGACCAACTTCTTCGAGCGGCGGCCCTCCGCGTACCAGGTCGCGGTCGAGGGTTCGGTCTCCTTCGACGACGAGTTCTAGCCGTCGCCGACGCGCCCAGGCTCTGGCGCGAACTGGTCCCGGTGTGCCCGCCCCGTGGTACGGGGGTGGGGCGGGCACACCCTCCGCTCAGCGCGGCACGGCCCGCAGGACGAGCCGCTTGGGGTGCAGCGTGATCCCGATGCGGGTGTCCGTGTCGGTCTCCGCCACCTTCTCCAGACGCCACCTGGGGGCCACCGTCCCGAGGATCAGGGCGAGTTCGGCCAGGCTGAAGTGGTCGCCGGGGCACTTCCGGTTGCCGACGCTGAACGGCATCATCGCGAACTCCGGTACGTCACCCGCGCGTTCCGGATTCCAGCGGTCCGGGTCGAACTCCAGGTGCCGCTCGAAGGAACGCGGGTCGCGCTGCATCGCGTAGACGCTGTAGACGATGTCGGCGTCCGCCGGAATGCGATAGCCGCCCAGATCGGTTTCGGCCACGGACCGGCGCGTGAATATCCAGGCCGCCGGCCGTATACGCATCGCCTCGGTGATGACATTGCGGGTGTGCGGCAGCTCCTTGAGGTCGGCGAATGTGATCGCGCGGCCCACTGCGACGGAATTTACCTCTTCAACCAACCGCCTTTCCTGCTCGGGGTGTTCGGTCATCAGATGGAACGTCCACGCCAGCGTGGACGCCACATTCTCCGCACCCGCCACGACGAGGGAAACGACGTGGTCGTGGATCTCCTGGTCGGTGATGGGGTCCCCGGATTCGTCCGTGGCCCGCAGCAATTCGGCGAGCAGATCATCCGGCCCCGGGCCGGCCGCGCGGCGTTCCGCGATGATCTCGTCGACGAGTGCGTGCAGATCGGCGAGTGCGCTCTCGAAGCGCCGGTTGGCGGGGGTCGGCACGCGGTACAGCGGTCCGACCGAGAGCACCATGCGGCGGTAGAGCCCGTCGAAGACGGTGTGCAGCGAGTCGGCGATGCGGTCCGCCTTCTCGCCGATCGACTCGACCTCAAGGAGCGAGCGCGAGACGATGCGCACGGCCGTGCGGAACATCTCCGCGCCGACGTCGACCGTCTCGCCGGGGCGCCAGCGGGCCGCCGTGGCGCGCGCCTCCTCCTCCATCACCTTCGCGTAGTCCGCGATGCGCTCAGGCCTGAACGCGGGCTGCATCATGCGGCGTTGACGCCTGTGCAGCCTGCCGTTGCTGGTCGCCACACCCTTGCCGAGGAGCACTTCAAGGGTGTCCCAGAGGGGTCCGCCGACGATGAACTCGGGGCTCTTGAGCAGGGCGCCCACGAGCTCCGGATCGCACACCGCGTACGCCGTCTTGGGCCCCAGCCTGATGCGTACGAGATCACCGTGGTCCCGCAGCGCGGCGAGGAAGCCGAGCGGGTCGCGCACGAGGTTCCAGGCGTGGCCGAGCAGGGGCACACCACCGCCCACGAGGGGCGGGGTGCGCAGCGGGCCCGGTCCTGACGCGGCGGGCGCGGGTATCGCGGATTCGACGCTCATTCCTCACCAACCAGTTCGTTTTCCGCCAGGGTGTCCTCGGTCACATACGGGGGAATGGACCTGTCGTCCCAGCTGTCCACCCGATAGCGACCTGATTCATGATGGAACCAGTACACGGAGGAGAACCAATTCCGCATATTGAAGACGCAGGACCTGACGGCCTCCGCCAGCTCGTCCCCCTCCGGGGTTCCGTCCGCCAATTCCTCGGCGAGCAGCAGTACTTCCGGTTCGGCTTCCAGGAAATCCGAGACGCATCGGCCGACGCGCCGGTGGACTTCCCGTACCGCCTCTTCGAGCCGCATTCCCTCGTGGTGGATCAGGCTGATCCCGAGATTGTGCAGCTCGTCTCCCGCGAGTTCTTTCGGGAGTGAGCACAGGTCGTTGTACCAGGCCGAGAAATCCTGGGTCGCCAGTGCCGCCCGCCGGTATGCGGGGTGCTTCCTTATGCTGCGCGGCAGTTCGCACCGCGCGGTGGGTTCGAGCAGGTCGATCCACGCCCAGTGCGCGAACGTGAGCCGGCGCAGCTCGATGTACGCCTCGACCGTGGGCACCGCGCCGCAGCGCCGGTTCCGGAACTCCTGGTCGTACGCCTCGATCACCGGGTGGAAGTGCCGGGCGAAGCGGGCGTTCCAGCTGGGGCCCAGGAAGGAGTACAGGCGCAGGACGCAGTCCGCGAACCCCGCGACCAACGGGTCCCCGTGGTGCAGGTACTGCCGGGGCGCGTTGAGGGTGGCGTGCAGGCCCCGGCACAGCCGCCGCCACTGCGCCGTCCTGCCGTGCACCGAGTCCCGGTCGTGCCGGTCGTCCCAGGCGAAGAACCAGCTGCTGAGGTCCGCTATCGCGGTCAGCAACTCGTCCGGGGCGCCAATGTAGTAGCCCGCGACCAGATCGGTGTAGCACAGGCTGTCCGCGTAGCGCTCGACCTTGTCCGGGGGCATCAGCCGCATTTCGCGCAGCCATGTCCGGGACTTCTCCTGGAGCTTTGGCCAATACGGATGCAGGCGGCGAGGAAACGCTGCTTCGATCACCGGGAGAGCCACTGCCGGCGGAACCGATACCACCGGTGTGCGAGGCCGCGTGTGTGGATGTGTCTGTGAAGTGCTTCCGGAATATGCAGGCACGAACAAACCCCTTTCAGCCGCTTGAGGACCCACGCCCCTCCCGCCGTGCCGGGCGCGCGCCGTTGCGTATCCCCGCGCTTTCCATTCAGCACCACAACTGACCGTTCAGGGAACAGATTTGCGCCATTCACTACCCCCCAGTGCCGAGAACCTCCCCTTACGTGACTGAATATGGATCACCATCAGCCGGTTCTGCTCGCACACGCGAGCGGCTCATGCCAACGGCCCCTGGTCAGGAAGGAGTTCCCGACCAGGGGCCGCTCGCGTCACGCGGTTCCCACGCCCCTCAGGCGTCGCGTGGGTCAGTCATTCGCCACCACGGGGTAGCGCGGGGTGCCCTCTTCCATCTGGCGCAGTGCGTCCTTGCGCTCCCGCTTGGAGAGGCGGTCGATGTAGAGGTACCCGTACAGGTGGTCCGTCTCGTGCTGGAGGCAGCGCGCGAAGTAGCCCGTGCCACGGACCTTGATCGGGTTGCCCTTCGCGTCCTGCCCGGTCACCTCGGCGTAGTCCGGGCGGGCCAGCTCGGCGTAGGCGGTGGGCACCGAGAGGCAGCCCTCGTTCGAGTCGTCGAGACGGCGCCGGTCGGCGGGCAGCTCCGTCAGGACCGGGTTGCAGACCACGCCGACGTGGCGCACGCCCTCGTCGTCCATGCAGTCGTAGACGAAGACCTTGAGGTCGACGCCGATCTGGTTGGCGGCCAGGCCCACGCCCTGCGCGGTCCGCTGGCTGGCGAACATGTCGTCGACCAGCTTCGCGAGCTCGTCGTCGAAGTCCGTGACGTCCTTGCACTCCTTGTGCAGCACAGGGTTGCCGACGACCGTGATCGGCCGGGAGGTGCCGCGCTCACGGTAGGCCGTCTCGCGCTCCTCGCAGCCCTCCGTGTCGATGACGAAGCCCTCGTCGTCGACGGGGAGAACCCCGTCGGAGTACTGCTGCTCAGTGTCCTGCGCCATGTCCGCCGTACGCCTTCCTTGGAACCCTCAAGAGTTTGTGCCGGTACAGCCTACGGCGAAGCGTCAGCAGACCTCTTCGAGATCCCGCCAGTCCCGGGAGTCCGGGCTGTCCGCGACCCAGCCGTCGAGCAGCCCGCGCACCAGGCCCGCCGGCGCCGCGATGCCGCACTCGCGCTCCGGCACCCAGAGCGCGCCGGGGCTGCGGTGGCCGAGCGGGCCCGGATGGCCCGGCTCGCTGTGGTCGTGCGGGTCGAGGTGCTCGCCGTCGCCCTCGTCGCTGGGCATCCGGGACTCGGAGCACATCCGGCACAGCAGCCGCACCGAGGACGACCAGTCCTCGGCGGCGAAGCCCGCGTCGGCCGCGAGCTGCTCCAGGGCGTCCCGGTCGGCCTCGGTGGCGGCCTCCAGGAGGACCACCCAGGTCGGCACCGGCGAGGGCGCCCAGAGCTCGATCTCGTCGAAGACCGGGTACGAGTGCCCGGCCGCCGTCGTCCGCTCGCCGTGCGGGACGCCGTCGTGCAGCACGACCTCGCCCCAGCGGCGCCCGGAGGAGGGCAGCGGAATGGACAGCACCTCGATGCGGGCCGGGTCGAGCCGCCGGCCCCACACGACCTCCGCCTCGCCCTCCGGAGAGAGCCGCACGGCCGCGCTGCCCAGCTCCATGCCCGCGGGCTCACCGGAGGCGGCCACCCCGCCGGGCACCCGCAGGCCGTACGCCTGCCAGGCGCGGCGGGCGAGCGGCCAGTCCTGCAGAGCGGTCGCGGCGATGCCCACGTTCCACCAGTCGGGGGCGCCCGCGGAGCGGTCCAGGAGCGCCACGGCGCGCAGGCCCGCGGCCCGCGCCTGCTCCCAGTCGTGGCGGAACTTGTGCAGCAGCGCGAGGTTGAACCAGGACTCGGACAGCCAGGGTTCGAGATCCGCCGCGCGCGTGAGCAGTGCCCCCGCGTCCTCGTACCGGCCGTCGCCGATCAGCGTGAACGCGCGGTCGGTCGCCTGCCGCCATGAGGCGGAGGGCCGGTGCCGTCCCTTGCCGAAGATCCTCACGATTCCCGCCTGATTCCCGCCTGTACGTATTCGGAAAGTGTCTCGGAAGCCATCTGTCGAGAAGGCGCGCCGTACCCCCGTGCACCCTCTTCTTCGCATCCAACCACGTACGGTCGGACGGCCGCTCATTACCCATGGGTTACCCAACGGGACGCGAGCTAAGGCCGCCCCTCGACAGCACCCGTGCGAGGGACTCCACGACCTCCGGCTGGTAGTCGCGGCCGGTGGCCAGACGCAGCCTCTCCAGGGCGTTCAGCGGCCCGCCGAGGGCTCCCGACGGACCTTCTCCCCGCGCCATCTCGTCGTACGCGTTCGCCGTGCGCACAATACGTGCGGTGAGCGGCTGATCGCGGTACGGATCGGCCTGGCGCTCCACCACGACGGCGACCGCGGAGTCCACCCCGGTCTGGCGCACGACGGCTCCGCCGAGCAGGGCTATCCGGCGCTGCTCCGCCTCGGGCAGGGCCGCGGTGGCGCCCTCGGGGACCGGGTCGACGAGGGAGAGCTGGCCGATGTCGTGCATGAGGGCCGCGTGCTCCAGGACGGTGAGGTCCGGCTCGGAGAGACCGAGGTCACGGCCCACGGCCCGGCTCAGGTCCGCGACCCGGTGGGCGTGGCCCTGCGGGGTGTACCCGGCGATCTCGGTGGCCCTGGCCAGCGACGCCATCGTCTGGCGGTAGGTCGCGCGGACGGCCGCGTACCGCCGGAAGGAGAGCTGGGTGAGCAGCAGCGGGAGGCTGAACACGGGCAGGGCCCAGAGCCCGGCCACGGCCACCGCGAGCGCCATCACGGCGCCCGTCGCGCACACGGCCGAGCCGATGCCGAGCAGCGCCCGCAGCTCGTCCCGCAGCAGCGGTCCGAAGGGCCACCGGGTGCGGGCGTGCGCCGTCGCGGCGGCGAGCACGGCGTCGCAGAGCGCGGTCAGGGCGAGTACGGCGACGATCACGAGGGCGAAGTACGGGCCGTGTCCGACCCACTCGCCCAACTTGCCGGAGTTGTAGAGGGGTTGGAAGCAGGCGGCCGCGAAGCCGACGGTCAGCACGCGCCGCGCCAGATGGCCGAGGACGGGGCCCCGGCCGAGCGCCACGTGCGGCACGGCGCCCACGAGGGCGGCCGCGACGACCACGGCGATCACCTGGAGGACGCCGTGGTGGGTGGCCCGCCCGGCGTTCTCCCCGAGCAGCGCGTACGCGAGCGCGCCGGCGGCCCCGAGCGGCGCGGGCTCCCGCTGCGTCCCGCTCCCCCACCGGGCGAGCTCCCCCAGCACGACGAGCACCCCGAACACCAGGGCGACCCGCCCTTCGGTCACGCCGTGCCAGAGGGTCCACCCGACCGAGACGGCGGCGATCAGCCCGGCGACGCCGTTCGTCACGAGGGCGGGCAGGCGTTCGGCGGGGTGAGGGGGGCGAGAGGGGTGTCCGCCGCCGGAGCGCGGCCGGGAGCCCGGGGACGGATGGGCCCGGCCTCCGGCGCCGGGTGCCGGGACGGGGGCGCTCACCGGGTCCCCGAACGGTGCGCCACGGGTGCGGGCACGGGCTGCGCGTACGGCGGCTCCGCGGCCTGCTCGGGGACGTCCGAGGTGACCCCCGAATGCCATCCCTCCCGCGCCAGCGCACGCGCGAGCGCCGAGACCATCAGGGGGTCGAACTGCGCCCCCGCGCATCGGTCCAGTTCCTCCAGCGCCACCGGCACCGGCCGCGCCCGCCGGTAGGAGCGCGTGGACGTCATCGCGTCGAACGCGTCCGCCACCGCCACCACCCGCGCGCACTCGGGGATCTGCGGCCCCGCGAGCCCGTACGGATACCCGCTCCCGTCGATCCGCTCGTGGTGGTGCAGGATCGCCGCCCGCGCCTCCCCCAGGAACTCGATGCCGCGCACCATCTCGTGGCCGTACTCGGGGTGGAGCTCGATGACGGCCCGCTCGTCCGGCGTCAGGGGCCCGTCCTTGCGCAGCAGCCGGGTCGGCACGCCGAGCTTGCCGACGTCGTGCAGGATCCCGGCGAACCGCAGGACCTCGACCCGCTCGTCGTCCATGCCCAGCTCACGGGCGATCATCACGGAGGCGCGGCCGACCCGCTCGCTGTGCCCGCGCGTGTACGTGTCCTTGATGTCGACGGCCTGGACGAGCGCCCGGATGGTGGCCTGGTGGGCGGCGCGCTCGCGGTGGTACTGCGCGAAGAGCCAGCAGGAGACACCCATGGGGAGCAGCACCAGCAGCGCGGCCGGCGGGCCGTACGGACTGGTCCAGAGCACCGCCATCATCAGCCCGGCGAGCCCGTGCACGGCGACGGGCACGAGCGAGCGCGGGAAGAGCCCGCGCCAGGCGGCGCGCAGCGGCACCCGCTCGGCGGTCGCCACGACCCCGCCGTCCAGGACGGTGAGCACGGCGGAGAAGGCGAGCACGGCGGCGCCCGCGGGCGCGAGCACGTAGGGGAAGTCGGGCGCGGCACAGGCGGCGGGCCCGCCGAGCGCGCCGTAGACCCGTGTCGCCGCCCAGGCGGCGAGCGCGAGTTGGGCGGCGCGCCACAGCCGGCGCACCCGGCGGGGGTGCCGGTCGACGCGGGCGAGCAGCGCCCCGGGCACCGCGACGAGGGCGGCGGCCGGCGCGGGCAGCAGGAAGACCCCGGCGAGCAGCACGGGGAAGAAGGTGCCGAGGCCGCGCGGGGCACGGCGGCCGACGAAACGGCAGCGGGTGATCTGCTCGCAGCCGGCGTAGAGCACGGCGAGCAGCGCGACGGCGGGCCACGGCGTGCCGGGCGTGAGCGCGGGCACGGCGCAGGCGGCGCCCGCCAGGGCGACGCACAGGATGTAGACGCGGGCCCCCGCCGGCACCGACCGCATGGAGTTCTCCTCCCCGTTCAGGTCCGGAGACTAGAACGGCGGCCTCCCGCCCAGCGCCCGCGCGGCGTTAATTAGCACGTTCGAGTGATGAGAGAGGAGAACGGGGCCGGAGAGCGGAGCCAGAAACGAGCAACAGGCCGCGTGCGTCACGCGGCCTGCTCAGCTCTCGTCTGTTCCAACCACCGGGCACCGCCCGGCCGTTGCGCCGGGGTTCACCCGGCTGTTCACGCCTCCGAGGCCGTCACGTCCTGTGTGACGTCCTGCTCGGGGACAGCCTGCCCGGAGCGGATGAGGTCGATGCGCCCCATGACCTTGGCCCGCAGGTCGACGGGTACGTCGTCCTGGCCGCAGCAGCGCTTCACCAGCTTCTTCACCGCCTGCTCGAGACCGTACTTCTCCAGGCACGGAGAGCACTCCTCGAAGTGCGTCTCGAACTTGGTGCAGTCACTGTCCGGCATTTCGTGGTCCAGGAACTCATAGAGATGATCCAGGACTTCACTGCAGTCAGTCTCGTGCGGCTCTCCGCAGCTCATGAGCCCGAGCCTTTCGTTCCGTTCGACTCCCCGGCACCCGCCGGGACCAGCCCTCGCTCACGGGCGTAGTCCTCCAGCATGCCGCGCAGTTGGCGTCGGCCCCGGTGCAGTCGGGACATCACCGTGCCGATGGGTGTCCCCATAATGTCGGCGATCTCCTTGTACGCAAAGCCCTCTACGTCGGCCAGATAGACGGCGATGCGGAATTCCTCGGGGATCGCCTGCAGCGCCTGCTTCACGTCCGAGTCGGGCAGGTGGTCCAGCGCCTGCGACTCGGCGGAGCGCAGACCGGTGGACATGTGCGACTCGGCGCGCGCCAGCTGCCAGTCCTCGATCTCCTCGGCGGCACTGCGCTGGGGCTCGCGCTGCTTCTTGCGGTACGAGTTGATGAAGGTGTTCGTGAGGATGCGGTACAGCCACGCCTTGAGGTTGGTGCCCTCGCGGAACTGGTGGAACGACGCGTACGCCTTCGCGTAGGTCTCCTGCACCAGGTCCTCCGCGTCCGCCGGGTTGCGCGTCATGCGCAGCGCCGCCGAGTACATCTGGTCGAGGAACGTCAGCGCGTCCCGCTCGAAGCGGGCCGTGCGCTCCGCTGCCGTCTCAGAACCCTCGTCCGGGCGCTCCGCCTGGCCGTGCTCGGTCCCTGCGTCGGTCCCAGTGACCGGACCCACCTCCTCCAACGACGTGGTGAGGCCGAAACCAGCCCCACTCGAATCGGAGGATAGACGACGACCCGTGCCCCGCGCCGCCCGAATAGATGCGGTTTTGGGTGCGCTCAGCACCGTCCACTCCAGGTCAGACGACGTGGAGCGGTTCGGGCAGATGGTCGAACCCATGCGGCGGACTCCCTCTCGTACGAACAGCCTGCGACGGCGTTTGCCGTCTGTTCGCCACAACAGAGGTCACCCGCTCAACATTCCCGCCCAGCGGACGACGCCGTCCGTGATGCGTTTCACTGCCTCGTCCTGCCCGATGTCGGCGCGCTTGGGGACGGCGAACCCGTGGTCGCCGTAAGGGATCTCGACCATCTCGTACCCGCCGTCGGGGAACTCGGCGGGCTTGCCGAAGGGGTCGTTGCCGCCCTGCACGACGAGCGTGGGGACGCCCGCGCCGAGCAGCTCGTCGGCGCGGGACTTCTCCGGCTTGCCCGGCGGGTGCAGCGGGAAGCTGAGGGCGAGCACGGCCGCGGCGCCCAGTTCGGTGGCGGTGCGGCAGGCGACGCGGGCCCCGGCGCTGCGGCCGCCGGAGATCACCGGCAGGCCCTTCTTCTCCAGGGCGGGCCAGATCCCGCGCCAGCCCAGGTCCAGCGTCTTGGGCGCGGGCGCCACCTTCTTGCCCGCGACCCGCCAGGGCTGCTCCACCAGGGCGACGGTCACGCCGTGCGCGGGCAGCGCGGCGGCGATGGCCTGGAGGTCACGGGCCTCGATGCCGCCGCCCGCTCCGTGGCTGACGGCCAGGACGAAACGGGCGTTCTTCCGGGGGGCAGGGTGCCAGGTGATCCGCGCCTCACCGGCGTCGGTCCCGACGGTCTCGCTCTTGGTCACCCGAGCAGGGTGTCAGAAGAGGGTGCCTTCTTCCGGACCTTCGAGCTCCGTCAGCAGCTCCGGGCCGTTGTTGCGTACGTTGCTGACGGCCGTGGACACCGGGTAGGCGCGCATCAGGCCGTGCGGGGGCGGTTCCAGGAGCGTGCGCAGGTCCTCGACGTCGGTGCGGGAGGGGTCGAGCCAGGCGTCCCAGCGGTCGGGCGTCAGCATCAGCGGCATCCGCGGGTGGATGTCGGCGAGCGAGCGCGGGCCCTCCTCGGGTCCGGCGGCCAGCGGCGTGGTCTCCGCCTCCGTCGTGATGACCGTGCAGGTCACCCACCAGGCCAGCGGGTGCTCGTCGGGCAGCGTCTTGTCCCGCCAGAACTCGTAGAGGCCGGCCATCGCGAAGACCGAGCCGTCGGCCGGGGTGACGAAGTAGGGCTGCTTGCGGGGCCGCTTCTTCTTGCCCTCGACCTCCAGCTGCCGCTCGTCGTGCGCGGTCACCCACTCGTAATACCCGTCGGCGGGCAGGACGCAGCGGCGGGCGGCGAAGGCGCGGCGGTAGGAGGGCTTCTCGTGGACGGTCTCCGCGCGGGCGTTGATCATCCGTGCGCCGCCCTCGGGCGTCTTGGCCCAGGAGGGCACGAGGCCCCACTTGAGTGTGCGCAGCTGGCGAACCGGACGCGGGTCCTCAGCGTCTTTCAGGGGACGGTCCAGGATCGCGTAGACCTCTTTGGTGGGCGCCACGTTGAAGTCGGGCGCGAGAGCCTCCTCGGGCTCCCACTTCTCGATCTCGAAGATCCCTGCGAGATCCTCGGGCCTACGACTGGATGCATACCGTCCGCACATACGTGCCAGACTGCCAGACCCCGTACCACCTGAGGAGCCGGTCCCAGCAATGGAAAGCACCGCCAGCGCCAGCCTGACCGACCTCTGGGACCGCGTGTTCGGCACGCAGGCCGCGCCCGAGCAGTGGCTGGTGATCGCGACCGGTGTCGTCGCGCTCGCCGTCGTCGTCCCGCACGGCATATGGCGCCTCGCCCGCAACGCCATCACCATCGCGCACGAGGGCGGCCACGGCCTGGTCGCCCTGCTCACCGGGCGCCGCCTCGACGGCATCCGGCTGCACTCCGATACCTCGGGCCTGACGGTCTCGCGCGGCAAGCCCACCGGGCTCGGCATGATCCTCACGGCGGCCGCGGGCTACACGGCGCCGCCACTGCTCGGCCTCGGCGGCGCCGCGCTGCTGGCCTCGGGGCGCATCACGGCGTTCCTGTGGATCGCGACCGCGCTGCTGGTGGCGATGCTGGTGATGATCCGCAACGCGTACGGCGCCCTGACCGTGGTCCTCACCGGCGGCACCTTCCTGGTCGTCTCGTGGCTGGCGAACACCGACGTGCAGGCGGCGTTCGCCTACGCGGTGGTGTGGTTCCTGCTCCTGGGCGGGGTGCGCCCCGCCTTCGAGCTGCAGTCCAAGCGCCGGCGCGGGGGCGCGGGCGACTCGGACGCCGACCAGCTGTCGCGGCTCACGCACGTGCCCGCGGGGCTGTGGCTCTTCCTCTTCCACGCGGTGTCGCTGTGCTCCCTGATGGGCGGCGGGCGCTGGATGCTCGACCTCTGAGCGGGCGCTGCCCCACGTACCAGCGGGCGCTGCCCCACGTACGAGCGGGCGCTGTCCGGCGTACGAGCGGGCGCTGTCCGAGGTGTGAGCGGGCGCGGTCTCTACCAGTTCCCTGTTTCGCCTGGGTTTCGCCGCTTTTGATCAAGATTCCGGGTCACCGGCAGCCACTAAAGTGAGGGCATGACCGAAACCCCGGCGAACACCGCCCTCTGGCCCGCCCCGCACGCGAGCGGAGCCGTCACCGCGACGGTTCACGTCCCCGGTTCGAAATCGGTCACCAACCGCGCGCTGGTCCTGGCCGCGCTGGCCGCCGAGCCCGGCTGGCTGCGCCGCCCGCTGCGCTCCCGCGACACCCTTCTGATGGCGAGCGCCCTGCGCACGATGGGCGTCGGCATCGAGGAGGGCGTGGGCCCCGACGGCTCCGGCGAGGCCTGGCGCGTGATCCCCTCGGGCCTGCGCGGCCCGGCCACGGTCGACGTCGGCAACGCCGGCACGGTCATGCGCTTCCTGCCCCCGGTCGCCGCCCTCGCCGACGGCCCGATCCGCTTCGACGGCGACCCCCGTTCGTACGAGCGCCCGCTGAACGGCGTGATCGACGCCCTGCGCGTGCTCGGCGCCCGCATCGACGACACCACGGTGGGCGCCCCCGGCGCGCTGCCGCTGACCGTGCACGGCGGCGGCGCCCTGGAGGGCGGCCGGGTCGAGATCGACGCCTCGTCCTCGTCGCAGTTCGTGAGCGCCCTGCTGCTCTCGGGCCCGCGCTTCAACCAGGGCGTGGAGGTCCGTCACGTCGGCGGGGCGCTGCCGTCCATGCCGCACATCCGGATGACCGTCGACATGCTGCGCGCGATCGGCGCCCAGGTCGACGAGCCCGAGTCGGGCGGCGAGCCGAACGTGTGGCGGGTCACCCCCGGCGCCCTGCTCGGCCGCGACCTGACCGTCGAGCCCGACCTGTCGAACGCGCAGCCGTTCCTCGCCGCGGCCCTGGTCACCGGCGGCACGGTCACGATCCCCGACTGGCCCACCCGCACCACCCAGCCCGGCGACGCGCTGCGGCAGATCTTCACGGAGATGGGCGGCTCCTGCGAGCTGACCGAGCAGGGCCTGGTGTTCACCGGCTCGGGCTCGATCCACGGCATCGACGTGGACCTCGGCGAGGTCGGCGAGCTCACCCCGGGCATCGCCGCGGTCGCGGCCCTCGCCGACTCCCCCTCGACGCTGCGCGGCGTCGCGCACCTGCGCCTGCACGAGACGGACCGGCTGGCCGCGCTCACCAAGGAGATCAACGAACTGGGCGGTGACGTCACCGAGACGGCCGACGGGCTGCACATCCGCCCGCGCCGGCTGCACGGCGGCATCTTCCACACGTACGACGACCACCGCATGGCGACCGCCGGGGCGATCATCGGCCTCGCGGTGAAGGACGTACAGATCGAGAACGTCGCGACGACGGCGAAGACGCTCCCGGACTTCCCCGAGCTCTGGACCGGGATGCTCGGGAACTGACGGGCGGATCGAGAACCATGCGCCGCTACGGCAAGAACCCCGACGAGGACGACATCCGCGTCCGCCCCAACCGCAAGGGCAACCGCCCCCGCACCCACATCAGGCCCAAGCACGAGGACGCGGCCGAGGGCATGGTCCTCACCGTCGACCGGGGCCGCCTCACGGTCCTGGTCGAGGACCGGGTCGTGATGGCGATGAAGGCCCGCGAGCTGGGCCGCAAGGCCGCCGTGGTGGGCGACAGGGTCGCGGTCGTCGGGGACCTCTCCGGCAAGAAGGACACCCTCGCCCGCATCGTGCGCATCGAGGAGCGCTCCTCCGTCCTGCGGCGCACCGCCGACGACGACGATCCCTACGAGCGGGTGGTCGTCGCCAACGCCGACCAGCTCGCCATCGTCACGGCCCTCGCCGACCCCGAGCCGCGCCCGCGGCTGATCGACCGGTGCGTCGTGGCGGCGTACGACGGCGGCCTGGAGCCGGTCCTCGTGCTCACCAAGTCGGACCTGGCGCCCGCCGACAAGCTCCTGGAGACGTACGCCACCCTCGACATCCCCTATGTGGTCACCAGCCGCGAGGAGTTCACCGACGGCGCGGAGCTCGCGCGGGTGCACGAGCTGCTGGACGGCAAGGTGACCGCGTTCGTCGGGCACTCCGGCGTGGGCAAGACGACGCTGGTGAACGCGCTGGTCCCCGAGGAGCGGCGGCGGACGACCGGACACGTCAACGCGGTCACGGGCCGCGGCAGGCACACCACCACCTCCGCCCTCGCGCTGCCCCTGTCGGGTGCGGACGGCTGGGTGATCGACACTCCGGGCGTACGGTCCTTCGGGCTCAACCACGTCGACCCCTCGCGCGTCATCCTCGCCTTCCCCGATCTGGAGCCGGGGACGGTGGACTGCCCGCGCGGGTGCAGCCACGACGAGAAGGACTGCGCGCTGGACGACTGGGTGGCCGACGGGCACGCGGACCCGGCCCGCCTCTACTCGCTGCGCCGGCTGCTCGCGACCCGGGAGCGGCGCGACGGCGACTGACCTGCCCGTTGTTTGCGCCCTGACGGCAAAGGTAAATGCATAATCGCACCAAGCCGGATTCAAGCCAGACGAAGCGGTCGCGGATCGTCGACCAGTACGGGAGGCAGGGACAGCATGGCGTGGCTGCTGGTCATCGTGGCGGGGATTCTGGAGACCGGCTTCGCGGTCTGTCTCAAGCTGTCGCACGGGTTCACCCGGCTCTGGCCGACGATCGCGTTCGCGGCCTTCGCGCTCGGCAGCTTCGGTCTGCTGACCCTCGCCCTGAAGAAGCTGGACGTCGGGCCCGCGTACGCGGTGTGGACGGGCATCGGGGCGGCGGGCACCGCGATCTACGGCATGATCTTCCTCGGTGACCTGGTCTCCACGCTCAAGATCGTCTCGATCTCCTTCGTGATCATCGGCGTGATCGGCCTCCAGCTGTCCGGCTCCGCGCACTGATCACCCGGCGCCTCGCCACTCACCCGGCTACTTGCCGCTCACCCAGCGCCCGATGGCCCCGCGGACCAGTTCCGCGGGGTCGTCCTCGTTCCCGGCGGGCGCGACGACGTACGACAGGGCGAGGCGCACCGCGCTCTCGCAGGCCAGGGCAAGCTCGGGGTCCCTGGCCCGGCCCCGGCCGCCGAGCGCGAGCATCGCCCGGTCCCGCACGTGCGCGAGCAGCTCGGCGGACGTGGGCACCCCGGCGTCGGCGCGGCGCTGCGCGGGCACCGACGAGACGGACCCGGCCCCCCTGCTCGGCGCGGGCAGCCGCTCGCTCCAGCAGCCGGTGAGCGCGGCCCGCACGAGGGCGTTGCCGCGGGCGGCGCCCACCGTCCACGCGGCCACCGCCGCGAGCCGGTCGGCGGGCTCGCGCTCCTCGGCGAGGGCGCGCTCGACGCCGTGCAGATAGCCGTCGGTCTCGCGCCGCAGCAGGGCGCGGGCGAGCCCGTCCTTGCTGCCGAACTCGTTGTAGAGGGTCTGCCGGGACACTCCGGCGGTGGCGGCGACATCGACCATGCGGACGCCGGGCCACGGTCGTCGGGCGAGCGCGGTGTAGGCCGCGTCCAGTAAGGATTCCCGTGCTGCAGGCATCGTCGCCTCCCCGGGCCGAAGCGGCTCCCGTGCCAGAGTTGACGCGCTCGGCAGCACTGTCAATAGCTCCGGCGCGAGGATGCCCGAGACCACGCACGGCGGGCCCGCGGGGCCCCCGTGGATGGGCGCTGTGGTCCGTACCGTACGAGATCGATACTGTTCACCCATGCCCGACTACCACGATGATCTGCGTCTCGCCCATGTCCTCGCGGACGCCGCCGACGCCCAGACCATGGACCGGTTCAAGGCCCTCGACCTGAAGGTCGAGACCAAGCCGGACATGACGCCGGTGAGCGAGGCCGACAAGGCCGCCGAGGAGCTGATCCGCTCCCAGCTCCAGCGCGCGAGGCCGCGCGACGCGATCCTCGGCGAGGAGTACGGCATCGAGGGCACGGGCCCGCGCCGCTGGGTGATCGACCCCATCGACGGCACCAAGAACTACGTGCGCGGCGTCCCGGTCTGGGCCACCCTCATCTCCCTGATGGAGGCGGGCGAGGGCGGCTACCAGCCGGTGGTCGGCGTGGTCTCCGCACCGGCGCTGGGCCGCCGCTGGTGGGCGGCGAAGGGCGGCGGCGCGTACACGGGGCGCAGCCTCACCTCGGCGACCCGGCTGCGGGTCTCCAAGGTCTCGCGCCTCTCGGACGCCTCCTTCGCGTACTCCTCCCTCTCGGGCTGGGAGGAGCAGGGGCGCCTCGACGGCTTCATGGACCTGACGCGTTCGGTCTGGCGCACCCGCGGCTACGGCGACTTCTGGCCCTACATGATGGTGGCCGAGGGCTCGGTCGACATCTGCGCGGAGCCGGAGCTCTCGCTGTGGGACATGGCGGCGAACGCGATCGTGGTGACGGAGGCCGGCGGCAGCTTCACCGGTCTCGACGGCAGGCCCGGCCCGCACAGCGGCAACGCGGCCGCCTCGAACGGCGTGCTCCACGACGAGCTGCTCGGCTACCTCAACCAGCGCTACTGAGGCGGCGTTCACCACCACCGGCACCCGGAGCGGCGCGGCACACATCGCCCCCCGCACCCGGAGCGGCGCGGCACCGCGGCGCGTACGCCACGCGGCGTACGCCCTGAACTGACCGCGCGCGCCCTCTTGTTGGCGTCCACCTTCGCTGCGACTCTGAGAGTCCCCCCACTTGTGAACTTGTGAATCCGTTCTCCAGACAGGTAGCGGAGGCAATCCTTCGCCCACCGGGAGCTCTCGGCTTCACCAAGGAGGTGGCTCACGCCCATGCTCGTCCGCGACGCCATGAGCACGGTGGTCCTCACCATCGGTCCCGCCCACACACTCCGCCAGGCCGCCCACCTGATGTCGGCCCGCCGCGTCGGCGCGGCCGTCGTCCTGGACCCCGACACCAGCGGGCTCGGCATCCTCACCGAGCGCGACATCCTCGTCTCCCTGGGCCTCGGCCAGAACCCGGACCTGGAGACCGCGGGAACCCACACCACCACCGACGTCGTCTTCGCGACCCCCGCCTGGACCCTGGAGGAGGCCGCCTCCGCCATGTCGCACGGCGGCTTCCGGCACCTGGTGGTCGTGGACGGCCTCGAACCGGCCGGGATCGTCTCGGTCCGCGACATCATCCGCTGCTGGGCACCGGCCCGGCGCACGACGGCCACGATGGCCGGCTGAACACGGCGGCGGGCCGGACCCCCGAGGGGATCCGGCCCGCCGCTCTCCTACGACAAGGGACCGGTCAGCCGCGCAGGGCCTGGACCGCGGCCTCCAGCCGCTTGCCGAAGTCGCCGTCCGCCTTGCGGAAGTTGTCGATCGCGCGCTCGGCGATGTCGTCGCGCGAGACCTTGGCGATGAAGCCCGCCAGGTTGTCGATCAGACGGCCCTTCTCGTCCTCGGACATCAGGCGGTAGAGGTCGCCCGCCTGCACGAAGTCGTTGTCCTCGGCGTGCGAGGGCGCCTCGTGGTTGCCCGTGGGACCCGTGACCGGGAGGGGCTGCCACAGCGGGCGGTCGGTCTGCACCGGGCCGCCGAAGCTGTTCGGCTCGTAGTTCTTCGCGCCCTTGTGGCGGCCGTCGTACAGGAAGCCGTCACGGCCGTGCGTGCGCGCCTCGGTGGCGTGCGGGCGGTTCACCGGCAGGTGGTCGGCGTTGATGCCGACGCGGTAGCGGTGGGCGTCGCCGTACGCGAACAGGCGGCCCTGGAGCATCTTGTCCGGGGACGGACCGATGCCGGGGACGAAGTGCGCGGGCGAGAAGATGGCCTGCTCGACCTCGGCGAAGATGTTCTCCGGGTTGCGGTTGAGCTCCAGCTTGCCGATCTCGATCGGCGGGTAGTCCTCGTGCGGCCACACCTTGGTGAGGTCGAACGGGTTGAAGCGGTACTGGGCCGCCTCCGCCGCCGGCATGATCTGCACCTGCACGGTCCAGGTCGGGAAGTCGCCGCGCTCGATGGCCTCGCGCAGGTCGCGCTGGTGCGAGTCGGGGTCCTTGCCCGCGAGGGCCTCCGCCTCCTGCGCGGTGAGGTTCTTGATCCCCTGGTCGGTCTTGAAGTGGTACTTGACCCAGAAGACCTCGCCGGCCTCGTTGTTCCACTGGAACGTGTGCGAGCCGTAGCCGTTCATGTGGCGGTACGAGGCGGGGATGCCGCGGTCGCCGAACAGCCAGGTCACCTGGTGCGTGGACTCGGGCGACAGGCCCCAGAAGTCCCAGACGTTGTCCGCCTCCTGCGAGCCCGTGTAGGGGTCCCGCTTCTGGGTGTGGATGAAGTCCGGGAACTTGATGGCGTCCTTGATGAAGAAGACCGGGGTGTTGTTGCCGACGAGGTCGTAGTTGCCCTCCTCGGTGTAGAACTTCAGCGCCCAGCCGCGCGGGTCGCGCACCGCGTCGGCCGAACCGAGGTTGCCCGCGACGGTGGAGAAGCGCAGGAACGTCTCGGTCTGCTTGCCGACCTCGGAGAGGAACTTCGCGCGCGTCCACTGCGAGACGTCCCGGGTGAGCGTGAAGGTGCCGTACGCGCCCGCGCCGCGGGCGTGCACGATGCGCTCCGGGATGCGCTCGCGGTTGAAGTGGGCGAGCTTCTCGAGCAGCAGCTGGTCCTGGACCAGAGTGGGCCCGCCGACGCCCGCGGTCTCGCTGTTCTGGTTGTCGGCGACCGGCGCGCCGGCCTCCGTGGTGAGCGGTCCCTGCGTCACGTGCGCCTCCTGCGTCATTTCCTGCAAGTCCTGTCCTTGGCGTTTGCCCTACTCGATCCTACGATGGACTTTGTCTAAGTCAAGTAAGCATCCAAAGTCACACCCGGTCGGGACTTAGGTCCCCCTGCTGTTAGGCTGGTCTTCATGAGTGACCTGTTGGAACGACTGCGCGGACGCGGCTGGCGCATGACCGCACAGCGGCGCGTCGTGGCCGAGGTGCTCGACGGGGACCACGTCCACCTGACGGCCGACGAGGTGCACGCCCGCGCCGTGGGCAAGCTGCCCGAAATCTCCCGCGCGACGGTCTACAACACGCTGGGCGAGCTCGTGAGCCTCGGCGAGATCCTGGAGGTCTCGACGGACCGCCGGGCGAAGCGGTACGACCCGAACGCCCACCGGCCCCACCAGCACCTGGTGTGCGCCCGCTGCGGCGCCATCCGTGACGTCCACCCCACGGGCAACCCCCTGGCCAGCCTCCCCGATTCGGAACGCTTCGGCTTCACGATCGAGGGCGTGGAGGTCACCTACCGGGGCATCTGCCCGAACTGCGCGTCGGCGTAGACGAGTTCATACGTTCCCGAAGGGCCCGGCACCGCAAGGCGCCGGGCCCTTCGGCGTGCCCACGGGCGCGCTCTGCGCGGCGCACGGGCCGACCACGACCGGCAGGCAAGGACGAATCCCGGCCAGGGCACACCCCTTCCAAGATCTGACGGTGCGTCATATTCTCTGCGGCGCCCACCGCATCCACCTGCCCTCCGCAAGGAGACCCCGTGGAAGAAGATCCGCACCCCAAACTCCAAGCCCAAGCAGTGACCAGAACCTTCGGCCGGGGAAGCAAGGCGGTCCACGCCTTGGGCCCGGTGGACCTGACGATCGCCACAGGCGAGTTCACCTGCATCGTCGGCCCCTCCGGCTGCGGCAAGTCCACCCTCCTCCGCACGGCCGCGGGCCTCCTGCGCCCGACCTCGGGCGAGCTCCGCATCCGCACCACCACCCCGCGCCCCGCCGCGATGATCTTCCAGGACTACGGCATCTACGACTGGAAGACCGTCCTGGCCAACGTAAGATTCGGCCTGGACATCCAGAAGGTCCCCCGCAGGGAGGCCGACGCCCGCGCCAGGGACTGGCTCGCCCGCATGGGCCTCGCCGACTTCGCCGACGCCTACCCCGCCACCCTCTCCGGCGGCATGCGCCAGCGCGTCGCGATCGCCCGCGCGCTGGCCGTGGAGCCCGAGATCCTCCTGATGGACGAGCCCTTCGCGGCCCTAGACGCCCAGCTCCGCACGATCCTCCAGGACGAACTGCTCGCCCTCACCCAGACGACCCGCACCACGACCCTCTTCATCACGCACAGCCTCGAAGAGGCGATCGTCCTCGGCGACCGCGTCCTGGTGATGTCGGCCAGGCCGGGCCGCGTCATCGCCGAGCGCCGTCCGCCGTTCCCGCGCCCCCGCACCGGCGACGTCCGCGACGCCCCCGAATTCACCGCGCTCAAGAGCGAGTTGTGGGACCTGCTGCGGGGCGAGGTCGGCACGGAGGCGGCGGCATGAGCACGGTCACGAGCAAGACCCCGCCCCAGGAGGACGTCCTGGTCCGCAGGCCGGGACCGCGGGAACTGCACCCCGTGCGCACCCACCGCAGGCGCCGCGCCCTGGAGGTCTCACTGGCCGTGGGCGTACCGGCGGCCCTGGTCCTGCTGTGGCAGCTCGCCGCCGTGAGCGGCTGGATCGACGACCGCGTCTACCCCGCGCCGCAGACCATCATCGAGGACGGCTGGCAGCGCGCGGCGGACGGCGAACTGTGGCCGGACGTCTGGGCCACGCTCAAGCGCGTGCTCGCCGGGTACGCGATCGGCACGGTCGCCGGATACGCGCTCGGCCTGCTCATGGGCTCGCTCTCCGTCGTGCGCGCCGCGCTCGAACCGACCCTCGACGCGCTGTACGTCGTACCGAAGCTCGCCCTGCTGCCCGTCTTCCTGAACATGTTCGGACTCGGCGAGGGCCCGCAGATCGCGCTCGTCGCCGCCACCGTCTTCTTCTTCGTCTGGATCTCGACGATGGCGGCGGTGCTCGCCGTCCCGTCCGGACACCGCGACGCCGGCCAGGTCTTCGGCGCCTCGCCGTGGCAGATGTTCCGCCACGTCCTGCTGCCCGCGTCGCTCCCGGCCGTCCTGGTCGGCGCGCGGATCGCCGCCGGGGTGGCCGTCCTGGTGATCGTCGCCTCCGAGCAGATCGCGGCGGCCGACGGCCTCGGCCACCTCATCTTCGACTCGCGCGCGCTCTTCCAGAACGACGTGATGTTCGTCGGCATCGTCTGCGTCGCCGTGCTCGGCGTCGTCTTTTCCGAACTGGTGCGTCTGGCGGGCCGGTTGCTCACACCGTGGGCACCGCGCGACCGGGGCCGCGGCCAGTCATGACCCCAACCCCCTTGTCCGGTACGGCACCACTCCCCCCGAGGACGGCAACTTCCGTACGGAGAACAGTGTTCGGAGGCACCATGCGCACGCGTACCACCACGCTCACCCTGCTCGTGGCGGGCTCGCTGCTCGCCGCGGCGGGCTGTGCGAAAGAGGACGACGAACCCCCGTCCGCCGACCCCGCGAAACCCCGCACCGTCACCTCGGTCGCCGGCTGCGGCAAGGGCAGCTGGACCGACCCCGCCGACCTGGCCCCCGACCGCGCGCCGGCC
>NZ_LIRJ01000233.1 GCF_001419745.1 Streptomyces silaceus
GCGCCGCCACCGCGCTCGCCCAGCTCCTCGGCCCCTACCGCGCCCTGCGCGGCCACTTCCCCTCCGTGCCGGTGCTGCGCGAACTCCTCGAAGGCGACCCCGCCGCGATCGCCGCCCTCCAGGCGGACCTCGTCGGCGCCGAGCACACCGCCATGCGCCGAGAACTCGACGCGCGCGTGCGCCAGGCAGGCTCGCCGGGCGACCCCGGTCCCGCCCTCGCCGACCGGATCGGCCTGCTCGACCGGCCCGCCTTCGCCGACTTCTTCGACCCCACCGGGCAGGGCCGCCCCTTCTCGATGCGGGCCGTCGCCCACCATCCGCTGCGCGTCCGCGTCGACCTGCCCGAGCAGGGCCAGGAGGAGGCGTCGCGGCTGCTGGCCCGGCTGATCCTCGCCCAGTTCACGTACGTCGTACGCGGCCGTGCCCGGCGCCCGCACTTCGCCTGCCTGGTCCTCGACGACGCCGCGCGCACCCTCACCGCCGAGAGCGTGCGCGCCGTCCAGCGGCTGCGGTCGCTGAACGCGGGCGTCGTCCTCGGCCTGCGCACCATCGGCGAGGTGCCGGAGGCGCTCCAGGGACCGCTGTACGCGGCCGTCGGCTGCCGGATGGCGTTCTCCGGCGTGACGACCTGGGACGGGCGCCGCTTCACCGAGGCCTGGGGCACCGAGTGGATCGAGACCAAGGAGGTCGCCCAGCACACGGTCTTCGCCGACCAGCCGATGACGCGGGCGCTGCACTCCCTGCGCAAACTGGTGACCGGCAAGGCGGTGACCACGGACGCCGTGACCGTCCGCAAGGTCGAGCGCGAGCGCTGGTCCGCCTCCGACCTCGCCCACTCCCTGCCGCCGGGGCACGCCGTCCTCTCGCTCACCACGGTGGGCGGCGAGCACGCGCCGCCGCTCCTGGTGGATCTGCGGGACCGCGGGGCGGCCGGGGCGGGGGACTGATCGCGCGGGCGCACTGCTTGTTACCCGGGCGTACATCCAGTTACCCGGGCTTACGTCTTGTCGGCACCCGACGGTGAGGCAGAATCGACACAGGTCGTTCATACGGACCGGCCAAAAGATCCACAACCCGGTGCCCGGCCCTCCGGGGGCACCGGGGCGCACGTCCGTCCGCCGCCTGCCGCAGACCTGAAGGTCCCATGCCGCCCACGCTCGCCTCGCTCGTCCACCACTCCGCGCTCAAGCTGACCGTGCGCGCGGGCGAGGAACGCCTGGACACCCCCGTCCGCTGGGCCCACGCCAGCGAGCTCGCCGACCCCGTGCCCTACATGGAGGGCGGCGAGTTCCTCCTGATCACCGCGCTCAAGCTGGACGCGGAGGACCCGGAGGCCATGCGCCGCTACGTGAAGCGGCTCGCGGGCGCCGGCGTCGTCGGCCTCGGCTTCGCGGTCGGCGTGCACTACCCCGACATCCCCAAGGCCCTCGTCGACGCCGCCACCGAAGCCGGTCTGCCGCTCATCGAGGTGCCCCGGCGCACGCCGTTCCTCGCCATCAGCAAGGCCGTCTCCGCCGCCATCGCCGCCGAGCAGTACCGCGCCGTGACCGCCGGCTTCGCCGCCCAGCGCGAGCTGACCCGGCAGGCTCTCAGCGACGGCCCCGAAGGGCTGCTGCTCGCCCTCGCCGGGCAGGTCGACGGCTGGGCCGCGCTCTACGACGCGTCCGGCGCCGTCGTCGCCACCGCCCCGGAGTGGGCCTCGCGCCGGGCCGCCCGCCTCACCGCCGACGTCGAGCGGCTGCGCGAGCGGCCCGCGCCCGCCAGCTCCGTCGTCGCCGGCGCGGAGGACCGCGTCGAGCTCCACTCGCTCGGCACCGGGCGCAGGCCGCGCGCCGCGCTCGCCGTCGGCACGGCGGCCGCCCTCGGCACCGCCGAGCGGTACGCCGTGCACTCCGCCGTCGCCCTGCTGACCCTGACCACCGAGCGCTCCCGCTCCCTGCACGCCGCCGAGCAGCGGATCGGCGCCGCCGTGCTGCGCATGCTGCTCGCGGGGGAGCCGGACCACGCCCGTACCGTCGCGGGCGAACTGTACGGCGGGCTCCTCGACGCGCCCTTCCGGCTCGTCGTCGCCGAGGTGGCGTCCGCCTCGGCCGCGCGGGTGCGGGCCGGGGCCGACGGCTCGGGTTCGGGTTCGGGTTCCGGTTCGGGTTCTGGCGTCGACGGTGAGTCCTCGAAGGACGCCGTTCCGCAGGCCGCCGCGCTTCTCGCGGCGGCCGGTGCCGACGGCGCCGATCCGCTCGCCGCGCTCGCCGACGTCGTCGAGGCCGCGGCGGCGCGCTCCGGCGAGGCGCTCCTCGTCGTCCCCTACGGCGAGCGGCTCGTGCTGCTCGCCGTGGACGGGGGTGCCGGGGTGCGGGCCTGCACGGAGTACGCGGCGGCGCTGGAGGCCGA
>NZ_LIRJ01000234.1 GCF_001419745.1 Streptomyces silaceus
GCCGAGGCGGAGCCCGTTGCCGAGGCGGAGCCCGTTGCCGAGCCGGAGCCCGTTGCCGAGGCGGAGGTTCCGGGAGGCGTTGGTGAGGTCGAGGGGACGGAGGAAGGCAGCGGGGCCGAGGCAGAGGTCGAGCCGAGCACCGCTCCCCGCAAGGCCGCCGTCAGCGCCGCCAAGGTGAAGAGCAGGGCCCCCGGACTCAGCGCCGCGTACAAGGCGGCGGGAGCCGCCCTGAAGAAGAACGGCCTCACCGGCACCCGCGCCCCGGTCTACCTCGTCCTGGACCGCTCCGGCTCCATGCGCCCGTACTACAAGGACGGCTCCGCCCAGAGCCTGGGCGAACAGGTCCTCGCCCTCGCCGCCCACACCGACCCCGACGCCACCGTCCACGTCGTCCTCTTCTCCACGGACATCGACGGCACCGGCACCCTCACCCTCCCCGAGCACGAGGCCCGCGTCGACGAGCTGCACGCCGCGGCGGGCCGCATGGGCCGCACCAGCTACCACCGCGCGATCGAGGAGGTCGTCGCCCACTACGAGAAGTCGGACCACGCGGGCGAACCCGCCCTCGTCGTGTTCCAGACGGACGGCCCCCCGGACGCGAAGGGGCCCGCGAACCAGGCCCTGGCGGACGCCGCCCCGCACCCGCTGTTCTTCCAGTTCGTCGCCTTCGGGGAGCACGACGGGAAGGGCTTCGACTACCTGCGCAGGCTGAAGGCGGACAACGCCGCGTTCTTCCACGCGGGCCCCACCCCCCGCGAGCTCACCGACAAGGAGCTGTACGAGGGCCTCCTGGCGGCCTGGCGCCCGTAACCCCGCCGCACGGCGACGCACGACCCTCAGGGGGTGGACCCGGAAGCCCCGGGTCCACCCCCTGATATCGATGTGAGTCGATCTCGATCCGGCCGTTAGGATTTCGACCATGGCGGCCACTGGATCCGAGAAGCAGGGAGCGGGCGAGAACGCGAAGGCGTTCTACGTCTCGACCCCCATCTATTACGTAAACGACGCTCCTCACCTGGGCCACGCCTACACGACCGTCGCAGGGGACGTGCTCACGCGCTGGCACCGTCAGCGCGGCGAGAAGGTGTGGTACCTCACCGGCACGGACGAGCACGGTCAGAAGATCATGCGCACGGCCGAGGCGAACGACGTCACCCCCCAGGAGTGGTGCGACAAGCTCGTCACCGAGGCCTGGAAGCCCCTCTGGGAGCACCTGAACATCGCGAACGACGACTTCATCCGCACCACGGAGAAGCGTCACACGGACCGCGTGCAGGAGTTCGTCCAGGATCTCCACGACAAGGGCGAGATCTACAAGGGCGGGTACGAAGGCCCGTACTGCGTGGGCTGCGAGGAGTACAAGCTCCCCGGCGACCTCATCGAGGACGAGGACGGCACCAAGCTGTGCCCGATCCACAAGAAGCCGGTGGAGCTCCTCAAGGAGGAGAACTACTTCTTCAAGCTCAGTGAGTACGGCGACAAGCTCCTCGCCCTCTACGAGGCGAACCCGGGCTTCATCCAGCCCGAGTCCGCGCGCAACGAGGTCGTGAACTTCGTCAGGCAGGGCCTGCAGGACCTGTCCATCTCCCGGTCGACGTTCGACTGGGGCGTGAAGGTCCCCTGGGACGACAAGCACGTCATCTACGTGTGGGTCGACGCCCTCCTGAACTACGCGACGGCCGTGGGCTACGGCGCGAACCAGGAGAAGTTCGACGAGACGTTCCCCGCGGACGTGCACCTGGTCGGCAAGGACATCCTCCGCTTCCACGCGGTGATCTGGCCCGCCATGCTGATGGCGCAGGGCCTGCCGGTCCCCGGCCGGATCGCGGCCAACGGCTGGCTGATGGTCGGCGGCGAGAAGATGTCGAAGTCGAACCTGACGGGCATCAAGCCGCAGGACCTGACCTCGCACTTCGGCGTGGACGCGTACCGCTGGTACTTCCTGCGCGCCATCGCGTTCGGCAGCGACGGCTCGTTCTCGTGGGAGGACTTCACCGCCCGCTACACCAGCGAGCTGGCGAACGACTACGGCAACCTCGCCTCGCGCGTGGCCGCCATGGTCGGCAAGTACTTCGGCGGCGAGCTGCCCGCGGCCACGGCCGCCGGTGATGCCGAGAAGGCCGTCCAGGAGGGCCTCGCGAAGGCCGTCGCCGACGCCGACCGCGCGATCGGCGAGGAGCTCGACTTCCAGTCCGGCATCCTGTCGATCTTCGCCTTCGTCAAGCAGGTCAACGGCTACATCACGGAGCAGGAGCCGTGGAAGGTGGCCAAGGACGACTCCGAGGAGGGCCGGGCCCGCCTCGCGACCATCCTCTACACGGCCGCCGAGTCGCTGCGCGCCGTCGCCGTCCTGCTGAACCCGATCATGCCGGAGACGTCCCAGAAGCTCTGGGACTCCCTCGGCGCCGAGGCCTCGCTGGGCGCGCTCGCCGGCCAGCAGGTCCAGGACGCCGGCGCGTGGGGGCAGCTGCCCGCGGGCGCCACGGTGACGAAGGGCGCGGTGCTCTTCCCGCGCCTGGAGGAGAAGAAGGAGGCCTAGCCCTCCCGCTCTCCCGTACGTGGGCGAGGGCCCCGGAACCGCTGCCGGTTCCGGGGCCCTTCTCCGTGCCCACGGCACCGCTCAGGCGTACGACCCCACGAGCCGCGCCAGCTGCCGTCCCGCCGCCCGCAGCGGCTCCTCGCTCCGCGCGACCTGCGCCGTCACCTCGGCGCCCTCCAGCGCGCTGATGACCGTCGTCGCCAGCTCCCGCGCGTCCTGCGCGCCGAAGTCCGCCGCGAGCAGCCGCTCCTCGACGATCCGCTCCCAGCCGCGCAGCGCCTCCGCGCACACCCGCTGGATGTCGGAGTCCGTGCCGAGCGTCTCCAGCGCCGCGGCCGTCACCGGGCAGCCGTCGACCCAGCCCGACTCCCTCAGCGCGACGGCCAGTTGACCGGCGCAGGCCTCGATCGCCGCGGCCGGGGCGCCGTCCCCGGCCAGCCCCTCGCGCAGCAGGCCGGCGAACTCCTCGGCGCTGTGGGTGAGGGCGGCGACCGCGACGGCCTCCTTGCCGCCGGGGAAGAAGTGGTAGACGGAGCCGAGCGTGGCCTCCGCCTCCTTGGCGATCTGCTTGATGCCCGTGCCCACATAGCCCTGCCGCTGGATGAGCCGGGCGGCGACGACGACGATCCGGTCGCGGGTGCTGGGAGCGCTCTTCTCGGCCATGGCGCCACCTTACCCCTGATTGGTTAGAGCGTTCGTTCCAGAGACGTGCTACGTTCTCCCCACGCGCTGGATAGAGCGATCGTTCTAGTCACTTTCTGGAGTCACCCATGTCTGCTTCCGCACCCTCCGTCACCGTCATCGGCCTCGGCCCCATGGGCCAGGCCATGGCCGCCGCCTACCTCGACCAGGGCTACGAGGTCACCCTCTGGAACCGCACACCCTCCCGCGCCGACGCCCTGGTCGAGCGCGGCGCGAGACGCGCCGGGAGCGTCGAACAGGCGCTTGCCGCCAATGAGTTGGTGATCCTGAGCCTCACCGACTTCGACGCGATGTACGCGATCCTCGGGCAGGCCGAGTCCGCCCTCGCGGGCCGCACCGTCGTGAACCTCAGCTCGGACACCCCGGAGAAGGCGCGGGCCGGCGCCCGCTGGGTGACCGAGCGCGGCGGGGTCCACCTCACCGGTGGCGTCCTGTGCCCGCCGCCGCTGATCGGCACCCCGGGCACCTCGACGTTCTACAGCGGCCCGCGCGAGGCGTACGACAAGCACCGCGAGGCCCTTGAGGTCATCACCGAGAAGTCCGACCACCGGGGCGAGGACCAGGGCCTGGCCGCGCTGATGTACCAGCTGAACATGTTCATCTTCTGGCCCGCGATGATCGCCTACTGGCAGGCCGTCGCCGTGGCGGGCGCGCACGGCATCACGGCCGGGGAGATCGCCCCGTACGTCTCCGAGAACTTCGCCGGCATGGGCCACTTCGTCGACTTCTACGCGTCCCGCATCGACGAGGGCAACCACGCGGGCGACGTGGACCGCACCTCGATGGGCCTGGCCAGCATGGAGCACGTCGTCCACACGGCGGCGGACGCGGGCGTGGACACGGCCTTCCCCGCGGCGGTGCACGACATCTTCCGCCGGGTGGTCGAGGCGGGGCACGGGGCCGACAGCTTCAGCAGCGCGGTCGAGCTGATGAGGAAGGGCTGACCCGGGTGAGCCCCGGGGACCTTCGGGGCCCCGGGGCTCACGCCGCCTTCGGGGCCACCCGCATCCCGATGTAGCAGCACTCCGTGCCGTCGGTCAGCGTCGCGAACACCACCGGCATGTAGCCCTCGCTGAAGGAGGGGCCGGCGCCGGTGCCCGCGTAGACGCCCTCGGCCACGGGGTGCAACGCCACGTCGAGCGGCGGCGAGAAGTCCTTCATGCCGTCGACGAACTCGTAGACGAGGTGCGGCTTTCCGTCGCGCTCGGAGACGGTGATGACGACGCCCGCGCGCTCGTACCGCCCGACGTGGCGCGCGAAGTCCACGGCCGGCGGCTGCGCGGGCGGCTCGAAGGCGTCCGGCATCCGCACGTCGGCGAACGTGCCGAGCAGCTCGCGGAAGAGCGCGCCGTACAGCTCGCGGGCCCCGCCGCCGTTGGTCAGGAGCACGACGGCGACGCCCGCGTGCGGGACCACGCGCAGATAGCCGTACTGGCCGATCGCGGCGCCGTCGTGGCCGTAGCCGATGACGCCGTCCCAGTTGTAGAGGGTCCAGCCCAGGCCCCAGCCGTCGGAGCTGACGGTCCACTTGTCGGGCACGTCGACCACGCGGCGCTGCATCTCCTCGACGGCCGCGGCGGACATCACCCGGGTCCCGTCGGGGCCGGTGCCGCCGTCGAGGTGCATGCGGGCCAGGCGCGCCACGTCACCGGCCGAGACGAGCACCCGGCCGTACGGGCCCGCCGAGCGGGGCATCAGGTCCCACGCGGGGGCCGGGTCGGGCTCCCGGCCCGGCTCGCCGAGGTGGCTCATCGCGACGCGGTGCGCGAGGGCCTCCTCGGGCAGCGTCATGGAGCGCTCCAGGCCGAGCGGCGCGAAGAGGTACTCCTTGAGGGCGGCGTCCCAGGTCAGGCCGGTGAGGACCTCGACGATCCGGCCGAGGACGTTGTAGCCGAGGCTGCTGTAGGAGACCGCGGTGCCGGGGCGGCAGTCCAGGGCCACGCCCCTCGCGGCCTCGACGTACTTCTGGAGGCAGTCGTCGCCGCGTCCGGCGTCGTAGGTGAAGTCGCAGGTCAACCCGCCGGTGTGGGAGAGGAGTTGGCGGGTCGTGATGGTGCGCGTCGCCTCCTCGTCGGCCGTCTCGAACTCCGGGAGGACGTCCCTGACCGGCGCGTCCAGGTCGAGCCGCCCCTCGTCGGCGAGGCGCATGACCAGCGTCGACGTGTAGATCTTGGCGATCGAGCCGGACTGGAACACCGAGTCCGTGGTCACCTCCACGCCGGTCCCGCGGTGCAGCACCCCGCTCGCCAGTTCGTGGATCCCGCCGTCCACCAGGACCGCGAGCGTGGCGCCGGGGACGTGGTGGGCGGCGCGCAGCGCGTCGAGCCGGGCCTGCCAGTGCGCGGCGTCGAACGCGGGGCGGGCCACGGCCTCCTTCTCCGGCCGCTCCGACTTCTCGGCCTTCTCGAACTTCTCAGACATGGGCCTGTCTCCTTCGAGGCGATGGGTGCGTACGTCGTGCTCCCGTTGCGAACACTGTACGCACAGGATTTCTGCGTACGCAAGATGCGCACGGCGTGCGCTACGGTGGAGGGGTCAGCCACGCCCGCCCCAGGAGGCCCGCATGCCCGCAGACCAGAAGCCCGAGATCGCCTCGGTGTGGACCCGCCCCCGCCGCCGGCGCGAGCAGCTCAGCCGCGAGCAGATCGTGGCGGAGGCCGTGCGGCTCCTGGACGAGGACGGCCTGGAGGCGCTCAGCATGCGCAAGCTCGGCACCCGCCTCGACGCGGGCGCGACCTCCCTCTACCGGCACGTCGCCAACAAGGACGAGCTGATCGAGCTGGTCGTCGACGAGGTCTACGGCGAGCTGGCCGTGCCCGCCGCCACCGGCCCCGCCGACTGGCGCGAGGCCGCGGCGGGCAGCGCGCAGAGCCTGCGCGCGATGATCCTGCGCCACCCCTGGGTGGCCTCCGTGCTCGGCCAGGTCGGCCTGATCCACCTCGGTCCGAACGTGACGAGGATGTCCGCGCGGATGGCGGCCGTGTACGGCGCGGCGGGCTTCCCCGCCGAGGAGACCGAACTCGCCCTGAACACCGTCATCTCGTACGTCATCGGGATGGCCACCAGCGAGGCCGCGTATCTGTCGCTGATCGCACGCAGCGGCAGGACCGAGCAGGAGTTCGCGGCGAGCCTCCAGGAGGAGGGGCTGCGGGAGCCGGGGGCGGCGGATCCCGCGCTGACCCGCGAGACGACCTTCGACTACGGCCTCCAGCGCATGCTGGACGGCCTCGCGGTACGGCTCCGGAAGGCCTGAGCCGGGCGGGCCGATTCTGCGGGCCGGGCGGCCGACCGCGCCCGGCCCCGGCCCCGCCGCCGGCCCGTCGCGCGCCGTCGTCCCCGCCTCACGGTGAGCTAAGTCATGCGCTGAGGCGGCTTAAATTGACGGCGCCTTCACACGCTCGTACGTAAGCTTCACGACATGGCCACGACTCCCTCTCCCGACCGGCGGCGCACCGCCGACGAGGTCAACGAGGAGATCCGTGCGCTGTGGCTGCGCGCGGGCGGGCGCCTGCGCCCCGACGAGCGTCTGGTGTACGAGCGGCTGGTCACGGAGTGGGCGGAGGCCGAGGCCCACTCCTCGCCCACGACGGCCGCCTGAGCCGACGCCCCCGTCCGGCACCCGCTCAGCGGCCCAGTGCCCGCGCTTCTCCCCCTCACGACCACCGGCCCGCGGGCCGGATCCAGTGTCCGAAGAAGTCCCTTCACACGGAAGAAGGCCCGGGATCGTGCGATCCCGGGCCCTTCACCGACGTACGAAGTACGTGTCCTCGCGGACTACTTGTCCTTGTCCGCCACCGGCTTGCGCAGCGCGATGTTCAGCTCGCGCAGACGCGACTCGTCCAGCTCGGTCGGCGCGCCCATCATCAGGTCCTGCGCGTTGCCGTTCAGCGGGAAGGCGATCGTCTCGCGGATGTTCGGCTCGTCGGCGAGGAGCATCACGATGCGGTCGACGCCCGGGGCGATGCCACCGTGCGGCGGGGCGCCGAGACGGAACGCGCGCAGCATGCCCGCGAACTCGTGCTCCACGGTCTCCGCGTCGTAGCCCGCGATCTCGAAGGCCTTCAGCATGACGTCCGGCTCGTGGTTCCGGATGGCGCCGGAGGAGAGCTCGATGCCGTTGCAGACGATGTCGTACTGCCAGGCGAGGATGTCGAGCGGGTCCTTCTCCTCCAGGTCCTTCATGCCGCCCTGCGGCATCGAGAAGGGGTTGTGGGAGAAGTCGATCTTGCCGGTCTCCTCGTCCTTCTCGTACATCGGGAAGTCGACGATCCAGCAGAAGCGGAAGACGCCCTCCTCGAAGTGGCCCGCACGCTTGGCCGCCTCGACGCGCACCGCGCCCATGATCTTCGAGACCTCGTCGAAGTCGCCCGCGCCGAAGAACACGGCGTGGCCGGCCTCCAGGCCGAGGCGCTTGGTCAGCTCCTCGACGTTCGCCTCGGTGAGGAACTTGGCGATCGGGCCGGTGAGCGAGCCGTCCTCGGCGACGCGCACCCAGGCCAGACCCTTGGCACCCTGCTCCACCGCGTAGTCACCGAGGCCGTCGAAGAACTTGCGGGACTGCGACGCCGTGTCCGGCACGGGCAGCGCCCGCACGTGCTTGCCGGCGAAGGCCTTGAACTCCGAGCCCTCGAAGATGTCGGTGGTGTCGACCAGTTCGAGCTTGGCGCGCAGGTCCGGCTTGTCGTTGCCGTACTTCAGCATCGACTCGCGGAACGGGATGCGCGGGAACGGCGAGGTGACCTCGCGGCCGCCGCCGAACTCGGTGAAGAGCTCGGTCATCAGCTTCTCGATGGGCTGGAAGACGTCTTCCTGCTCGACGAAGCTCATCTCGACGTCGAGCTGGTAGAACTCGCCCGGCGAGCGGTCCGCGCGCGCGTCCTCGTCGCGGAAGCACGGCGCGATCTGGAAGTAGCGGTCGAAGCCCGAGATCATCAGCAGCTGCTTGAACTGCTGCGGGGCCTGCGGCAGCGCGTAGAACTTGCCGGGGTTCAGGCGGGAGGGGACGACGAAGTCGCGGGCGCCCTCGGGGGAGGTCGCGGTGAGGATCGGCGTCGCCATCTCGTTGAAGCCGAGGGCCACCATCTTCGAGCGGATCGCGGCGATCACGGCGCTGCGCAGCATGATGTTGCGGTGCATGCGCTCGCGGCGCAGGTCCAGGAAGCGGTACTCCAGGCGCCGCTCCTCGTTCACGCCGTCCTCGGCGTTGATCGTGAAGGGCAGCGGGGCGGCCGCGCCGAGCACCTCGACGTCGGAGGCCTCGATCTCGACCTCGCCGGTGGGCAGCTCCGGGTTCACGTTCTCCGCGCCGCGCGAGACGACCTTGCCGTCGACGCGGACGACGGTCTCCTTGGACAGCTTGTCCAGGACCTCGGCGGCCTTGGTGCCCGGACGGGCCACCAGCTGGGTGATCCCGTAGTGATCGCGGAGATCGATGAAGAGAATGCCGCCCAGGTCTCGGCGATTGTGCAGCCAGCCGCTCAGCCGGACGTCGGTGCCGACGTCAGAGGCGCGGAGCTCGCCGCAGGTGTGGGACCTGTACCGATGCATCGTCGTTCATCCAGTCTTCGCGAATAGGGGAGAGAGCAGACCCTCCCAAGGCTACCGTCCGGGCGAAGATCGCTTTCCGGATATTCCCCGGGGCCACTCTCCCGTGGTCCCGCGACCAGGGGGCTCGGTGGCGACTTCGCCGTGGATATTCCTAAAGTGGGTCAATGCGCACCGATGATCCCTTCCGGCGGGTGGGGGACGACCCCCTGCCTCCCGTGGGGGACGTCCTGGCCGCCATCGCGACCGGCCTGTGGCGCTGGGACAACGCCTCGGGGACCGTCACGCTCGACGCCGAGGCCGCCCGGCTGCTCGGCCTGCCCGCCCGCGCCCAGACCCTCTCGGAGGCGGGCGTGCGCTCCCGCTTCCACCCGGTCGACTGGAACGAGATATACGGGACGGTCCAGCTCGCCGTCGCCGAGGGCACCCTCGCCGAGGCCCGGCTGCGGATCATGGACGAGACGGGCCGCCGGGTCCTGCGGACCGTGCGCAGCCGCTCCAAGCCCCTGGTGCACGGCGCCACGGAGGCGTACGAACTGGTCGGCACCCTGCAAGAGGTCTCCGAGCCCGCCCCCGGCACCGCGGCCCGCACGCCCGTCACCGGCGACTGGCGCCGCTCGCGCGAGGCGTTCCTGCTGGACGCGGGGCGCGCACTGGCGGAGGCCCGGTCCACGGAGGAGGTCCTCAGGGTCGCCGCGGGGCTCTCCATGCCGGGGTTCTCGCCGGACGGGCTCGCGGTCTTCGGGGTGGCCGGCGACCGGCTGACGATCATCGGGCACCACGGCCACCAGCCCGGCGACGACGGGCCCTTCTCCGCGATGCCGGTGGACACCGACTACCCGGCCGCCGAGGTGGTCCGCACGGGCCGGGCCGTGTACCTGTCCACGCCGGAGGACTACCGCAGGCGCTACCCCGCCGCCTGGCCGCTGGCCAGCCGCTTCGAGCGGCAGTCCTGGGCGTTCCTGCCGCTGACCGTCGCGGGCCGCACGATGGGCGCGTGGATGGCGGCCTTCGCCTACCCCGTCTCCTTCACGCCCGACGAGCGCTCGGTCCTGACGACGGTGGCGCGGATGCTCGCGCAGGCCCTGTCGCGGGCCGGGGTCGCGGAGTCCGAGCGGGAGCTGACGGAGGGTCTCCAGCGCTCGATGCTGCCGATGCTGGGCCCGCAGATCCCGGGGATGAGCGTGGCCGCCCGCTATGTGCCGACCGGCGGCGGCCTCCAGGTCGGCGGCGACTGGTACGACATGATCCCGCTGCCCAGCGGCCGGATCGCCTTCGTCATCGGCGACGTCCAGGGGCACGACGTGCGCGCGGCGGGCCTGATGGGCCAGCTGCGGATCGCCCTGCGCGCGTACGCCTCCGAGGGGCACCGCCCGGACGCGGTGCTCTCGCGCGCCACCCGCTTCCTCTCGGGGATCACGGAGTCCATCACCTACGGGTCGAGCGGCAGCGGCACGGACGAGGCCACCGACTACGACCCGCGCTTCGCGACCTGCCTGTACGTCGAGGCCGACCCGGCGACCGGCGTCCTGGAGATCGCCCGCGCGGGCCACCCCGAGCCCGCGATACGCATGAGTGACGGAACGGTCCTGCTGCGCCCCGTCGCGGGCGGTCTGCCCCTCGGCATCGACCCGGACGCCGACTACCCCACCACGCGGCTCGTCCTGGAGCCCGGCGAGACCGTGCTGACCTGCACCGACGGCCTGATCGAGACCGGCGGGCACGACCTGGACAGCGGCTGGTCCCGCATCCGGGCGATCCTGGAGGAGTACCCGGGGGAGGGCGAGACCGACGGCCTGGAGCGGCTCGCCGACGCCCTCGTGCAGGCCGTGCACGGGCCCTCCTCGCACCACACGACGGGCCCGCTCGCCGACCGCCGCGAGGACGACATAGCGGTGCTGCTGCTGAGCCGGACGGGCCGCCCCGAGCAGCACACGGACGCCCGCCGCACCGTCCTGACCGTCGCCCAGGCCGAGCCGGAGCGCATCGCGGGGGCCCGCCGCCACCTGCGGGAGCTGCTGCACGACTGGGCCGACGACGACCAGGTCGACTCGGCGGTCCTGATGGTCTCGGAGATGCTCACGAACGTCCTCGTGCACACCGACGGCGACGCCCTGATGGTCGCCGAGGTCACCGGCGAGCCGGGCGCGCGCCGGCTGCGCGCCGAGGTCGCGGACGGCAGCGACGACCTGCCGCACAAGCGCCACCCCGGCGAACTGGCCTCGTCCGGGCGCGGCCTGGTCCTGATGGAGCTGCTGGCCGGCGCGTGGGGAGTGGACCCGCGCGGCGACGGCAAGAGCATCTGGTTCGAGCTCTATGAAGACGCGGGTGCCTCCGGCGGCAGGACGGACGACCTCGTACCGGAGTAGGGCAGGGGGCCTCGTACCGGAGCAGGGCAGGGGACGCCTGGATGGAGCGTGCGGGTCGCCGGTGGCCGGTCGCGCGGTTCCCCGCGCCCCTTCGGGCGCTACGACGCGCCGGAGTACCGGGATCTCAGCTCCGACACGATGCCGAACGCCGCCGCCGTCAGCGGCACCGCGAGCAGCATGCCGAGGATTCCCGCGACGGACGCCCCCGCCGTGATCGCCAGCATCACGACCGCCGGGTGCATCTGCACGGTGCGGCTCTGGATCATCGGCTGGAGGATGTGGCCCTCCAGGACCTGGACGGCGACGACCACGCCGAGGGCCCACAGCGCGATGACGAAGCCCCGGTCGGCGAGGGCGACCAGGATGGCGACGGCGCCGGACAGAAAAGCGCCCAGATAGGGGATGTAGGCGCCGACGAAGACGAGCGCGCCGAGGCCCCAGGCGCCGGGGACGCCGAGGATCAGCAGCCCAACGGTGATGCACAGGGCGTCGATGAACGCGATGATCGTCGTCCCGCGCATGAAGCCCTCGATGGCCTCGAAGGCGCGGCGCGCCATGGCCTCGATGCTGTCGGCGCTGTCGCCGGGGGCGAGCGAGCGCAGCGTGTGCATCGCGCGGTGGGAGTCGCGCAGGAAGAAGAAGACGAGCAGCAGCGCGAGGACGGCCATCGCGATCATCTCGCCGACGGTGCTCAGGCCGCTGATCACGCCGCTCGCGGCGGTCCCGCCGAACTTGCCGAGCAGTTCCTTGGCGTTGGAGGCCATGTCGTCGAGCGAGGTGCCGGCCGCGCCGAAGTACTTGGCGAGGTCGGTGGCGGCGCGCTTGAGCGAGGAGACGATCTGGTCGCCGCTGTCGATGAGCGCCTTGACCACGATGTACGTGGCGCCGCCGACGACGGCGACGACGGCCGCGCAGGTGAGTCCCGCGGCCAGCGAGCGCTGCACCTTCATCTTCACCAGGCGCCGGTGGAGCGGGCCGAGGAGAGCGGTGCCGAGCAGCGCCAGCAGGACCGGGGTGACGGCCGTCTTGAAGGTGACGCAGAGCCAGATGCCCACGGCGGCCACGCCGGTGACGAGGAGGAGGACGACGCACCAGGCGGCGGTGCGGCGCGCGGGCTCGGGCAGAAGGGTGCTCACCCTCCTACCCGAGCACGGGCTCAGGCGGTCCGCACGTCAGGTACGGCCGGACGTACTCACATGCCGTGCACGGCCGGGACCGTGCCGAGCAGACCCTTCTGGAAGTCCTCGAAGGCCTGCTGCAGTTCGGCCCGGGTGTTCATCACGAACGGGCCGTAGTGCGCCATGGGCTCCCGGATCGGCTGCCCGCCGAGCAGCACGACCTCCAGGTCGGGGGCGTGCGCGTCCTGTCGCTCGTCCGCGCGGACGGTCAGCGAGGACCCGGCGCCGAAGACCGCGGTCTGCCCCATGTGCACGGGGCGGCGCTCGGCCCCGACGGTGCCGCGTCCGGCCAGGACGTACGCGAGACCGTTGAAGTCCGCGCGCCAGGGCAGCGTCACCTCGGCGCCCGGCCGCACGGTCGCGTGGATCATCGTGATCGGTGTGTGCGTGATGCCGGGGCCCTCGTGACCGTCCAGCTCACCGGCGATGACGCGCAGCAGCGCGCCGCCGTCGGGGGTGGTGAGCAGCTGGACCTGACCGCCGCGGATGTCCTGGTAGCGGGGGTCCATCATCTTGTCCTTGGCGGGCAGGTTCACCCACAGCTGGAGGCCGTGGAAGAGGCCGCCGGACTGGACGAGGGACTCCGGCGGCGCCTCGATGTGCAGCAGGCCGGAGCCCGCCGTCATCCACTGGGTGTCGCCGTTCTGGATGGTGCCGCCGCCACCGTTGGAGTCCTGGTGGATGAAGGTGCCGTCGATCAGGTACGTGACGGTCTCGAAGCCGCGGTGGGGGTGCCAGGGGGTGCCCTTGGGCTCGCCCGCCTCGTACTCCACCTCGCCCATCTGGTCCATCATGATGAACGGGTCGAGGTGCTTGTAGTTGATCCCCGCGAAGGCCCGGCGCACCGGGAAGCCCTCACCCTCGAAGCCGCTCGGCGCGGTGGTCACGGCGAGCACGGGGCGCGCCGCGGCGTCGGCCGGCGCCGCCACTCGGGGCAGGGTCAGCGGGTTCTCGACGGTCACTGCAGGCATGGTCGGTACCTCCTTGTGCGCTCACTTTAGTTGAACGTAGAACTTTCTGCCACCTGGAACGAGCGAAGCCCGGAGGGAATTCCCTCCGGGCTTCAGGGGTGGCTGGAAGTGATCCACGGACGACAAGACGGGCGAGACGCGCCCCGTACGGGGCGCGGGGAACCGCGCGACCGGCCACGACGGCCCCGCGGCGAAAGTCAGAGCGGGGAGCAAGGCCGAAGGCCGAGTAGCCGAGTGTCAGCACACGGTCAGAGGCCCAGGGGCCAGGAAGACTCAGCCGTACATGCGGCGCATGGCGAAGTCGACCATCTGTTCCACGGCCTTCGCGTCGAAGACCATGCGGTGCTCGCCCTCCATGTCGAGGACGAAGCCGTACCCGGTCGGCAGCAGGTCGATGACCTCCGCACCGGTGATCACGAAGTACTTGGAGTCCTTGCCCGCGTACCGGCGCAGCTCCTTGAGGGAGGTGAACATCGGGATCACGGGCTGCTGGGTGTTGTGCAGCGCGAGGAAGCCGGGGTTGTCGCCCCGGGGGCAGTAGACCTTGGAGGTCGCGAACGCCTGCTGGAAGTCCTCGGCCGACATCGACCCGGTGGTGAAGGCCCGCACCGCGTCCGCCAGGGACGGGGGCGAGGGCTCGGGGTAGAGCGGGGGCTGCTGGCCGTACCCGCCGGACATGCCCTGGGCCTGCTGCTGTTGCGGCGGCGGCTGCGCCCCCGGCGGTGCGTACTGCTGCTGGGCGCCGGGGTTCTGGCCGTATCCGTACATGCCCGCAAGAGTACTGAGTCACAGATGACCCATAAGGGGTTGCTTCTTATTACCGACGGGTAGCATCATCGTAGGCGCTTGCTGATACTCATCCCTTTCCTGCTTACGGAGCCTTCGCCATGGGCCACTACAAGTCGAATCTCCGCGACATCGAGTTCAACCTCTTCGAGGTCCTCGGCCGCGACAAGCTGTACGGCACCGGCCCGTTCGCGGAGATGGACGTCGACACCGCCAAGAGCATCCTCGACGAGCTGCGCAGGCTCGCCGAGAACGAGCTGGCCGAGTCCTTCGAGGACGCCGACCGCAACCCGCCGGTCTTCGACCCGGCGACCAACACCGCCCCGGTCCCCGCGTCGTTCAAGAAGAGCTACCAGGCCTTCATGGACTCCGAGTACTGGCGCCTCGGCCTGCCCGAGGAGATCGGCGGCACCACCTCGCCCCGCTCCCTGATCTGGGCCTACGCGGAGCTCCTGCTCGGCGCGAACCCGGCCGTCTGGATGTACTCCTCCGGCCCGGCCTTCGCCGGCATCCTCTTCGAGGAGGGCAACGAGGCGCAGAAGAAGGTCGCCGAGATCGCCGTCGAGAAGCAGTGGGGCTCGACGATGGTCCTCACCGAGCCGGACGCCGGCTCGGACGTGGGCGCCGGCCGCACCAAGGCCGTGCAGCAGGAGGACGGCTCCTGGCACATCGAGGGCGTGAAGCGCTTCATCACGTCCGGCGAGCACGACATGTCGGAGAACATCCTCCACTATGTCCTCGCCCGTCCCGAGGGCCACGGCCCCGGCACGAAGGGCCTCTCCCTCTTCCTCGTACCGAAGTACGAGTTCGACTGGGAGACCGGCGAGCTGGGCGAGCGCAACGGCGTCTACGCCACCAACGTCGAGCACAAGATGGGCCTGAAGGCCTCCAACACGTGCGAGATGACCTTCGGCGACCAGCACCCCGCCAAGGGCTGGCTGATCGGTGACAAGCACGAGGGCATCCGCCAGATGTTCCGCATCATCGAGTTCGCCCGCATGATGGTCGGCACGAAGGCGATCGCGACGCTCTCCACGGGCTACCTGAACGCCCTGGAGTACGCCAAGGAGCGCGTGCAGGGCCCCGACCTCGCGCAGTTCATGGACAAGACCGCGCCGAAGGTGACGATCACCCACCACCCGGACGTGCGCCGCTCGCTGATGACGCAGAAGGCGTACGCGGAGGGCATGCGCGCGCTCGTGCTGCACACCGCGGCCGTCCAGGACGACATCCAGGTCAAGGAGGCCGCCGGCGAGGACGCGTCCGCGCTGCACGCCCTCAACGACCTGCTCCTGCCCATCGTGAAGGGCTACGGCTCGGAGAAGTCGTACGAGCAGCTGGCGCAGTCGCTCCAGACGTTCGGCGGCTCGGGGTACCTCCAGGAGTACCCGATCGAGCAGTACATCCGGGACGCCAAGATCGACACCCTCTACGAGGGCACCACCGCGATCCAGGGCCAGGACTACTTCTTCCGGAAGATCGTCCGCAACCAGGGCGCCGCGCTCAACGGCCTCGCCGAGGAGATCAAGAAGTTCCTCGCGGTCGGCACGGGCGGCGAGGCCCTGGCCGGCGCCCGCGAGGAGCTGGCCAAGGCCGCGGTCGAGCTGGAGGCCATCGTCGGCGTCATGCTGACGGACCTCGCGGCCACCGAGCAGGACGTGAAGTCCATCTACAAGGTGGGCCTGAACACCACGCGTCTGCTGATGGCCTCGGGCGACGTCGTCGTCGGCTACCTGCTGCTGCGCGGTGCCGCCGTCGCCGCCGAGAAGCTGGAGACGGCCTCCGCCAAGGACAAGGCGTTCTACGAGGGCAAGATCGCCGCGGCCAAGTTCTTCGCCACGAACGTCCTGCCGGGCGTCGCGGGCGAGCGCAAGCTCGCCGAGGGCGTCGAGCTGGACCTGATGGAGCTGGACGAGGCCGCGTTCTAGCCCACCAGGCGGCCCCACGAGGCCCCCTCCCGCTCCCGCACCACACGACGATGCCGCCACCCGGTCCTGCCGGGTGGCGGCATCGCGCTGCTTACGGACACGGCGCGGGCGTGCGCCGGGGCGCGGCAGCATCACCATGCCCCGCCCCACGGCACCGCCGTGCGCCCGGCCGTTCCGCGGCGCCCCGGCGCAGGCGTGCGCCCCGGGCGTTGGGGGCGCGCGGAGCGGGGGGAAGGCTGGGATGGGCGGGCGGTGGCGGGATTAGGCTGACGGTATGCGCACACCCTCCGGCCCCTTCGACCGCGGCCACACCGAAGACCTCATGTCCTTCCTGGCGGCGAGCCCCTCGCCGTACCACGCCGTGGCGAGCGCCGCCGAGCGGCTGGAGAAGGCCGGGTTCCGGCAGGTCGAGGAGACCGACGCCTGGGACGGCACGGCCGGCGGGAAGTACGTCCTGCGGGGCGGCGCCATCATCGCCTGGTACGTCCCCGAGGGTGCCGCCGCGCACACCCCCTTCCGCATCGTCGGCGCGCACACCGACTCCCCGAACCTGCGCGTGAAGCCGCTGCCCGACGCCGGCGCCCACGGCTGGCGCCAGGTCGCCGTCGAGATCTACGGCGGCCCGCTGCTCAACTCCTGGCTCGACCGGGACCTCGGCCTCGCCGGCCGGCTCTCCCTGCGCGACGGCACCACGCGGCTCGTGAACGTCGACCGGCCGCTCCTGCGCGTCCCCCAGCTCGCGATCCACATGGACCGCTCCGTCCACACCGACGGCCTCAAGCTGGACAAGCAGAAGCACATGCAGCCCATCTGGGGCCTGGGCGACGACGTCCACGAGGGCGACCTCATCCGCTTCCTGGAGGAGGAGAGCGGCCTGGGCGAGGGCGACGTCACCGGCTGGGACCTCATGACGTACTCCGTCGAGCCGCCCGCCTTCCTCGGCCGCGACCGCGAACTGGTCGCCGGCCCCCGCATGGACAACCTCCTGTCCGTGCACTCCGCGACCGCCGCCCTCGCCGCCGTCTCCGGCCGCGACGACCTCCCTTGCATCCCCGTGCTCGCCGCCTTCGACCACGAGGAGAACGGCTCGCAGTCCGACACCGGCGCCGACGGCCCGCTGCTCGGCGGCGTCCTGGAGCGGTCCGTGTTCGCGCGCGGCGGCTCCTACGAGGACCGGGCCCGCGCCTTCGCCGGGACCGTCTGCCTCTCCTCCGACACCGGCCACGCCGTCCACCCCAACTACGCCGAGCGGCACGACCCGACGCACCACCCGCGCGCCAACGGCGGCCCGATCCTCAAGGTGAACGTCAACAACCGCTACGCCACGGACGGTTCGGGACGCGCGGTGTTCGCCGCCGCGTGCGAGAAGGCGGGCGTGCCCTTCCAGTCGTTCGTCTCCAACAACGCGATGCCGTGCGGCACGACGATCGGCCCGATCACGGCGGCGCGGCACGGCATCAAGACCGTCGACATCGGCGTCGCGATCCTGTCCATGCACAGCGTGCGCGAGCTGTGCGGCGCGGACGACCCGCACATGCTGGCCAACGCGCTGGTGGCGTTCCTGGAGGGCTGAGGCCCCTCCTCTCTTTTCCGCCCTGTGCGGCCGCGAGTTTTCGCCCTGTGTGGCTGCGAGGTGCCCGGGTACCCGGGCACCTCGCAGCCACTACCTCAGGGAGGTGGTCTCCATGGGCCTGGGCGGATGCATCATCCTCATCGCCGTCGGCGCCATCCTGACCTTCGCCACCGACTGGAAGATGGAAGGCCTCAACGTCACCGTCGCCGGGCTCGTCATGATGGCGGTCGGCATCATCGGCGTCGCCGCCTTCACCAGCATCGCGCGGCGCAGGCGGGCGGTCCCGCCGGTGCAGACGACCGTGGTCGAACCGGACCACGACCGCCGCGACTACTGACGCCCGGGGGCAGCGCGAGCTGCCCCCGGGTCTGCCCTGCCGACGGGTGCCGCCCCGGGCTCCCGGCCCCTATCCTCGATCCCTGTCACATACATGTAGTACGCACACCCAGGTGACGAAGGGGATGAGGCCGGGTGGAGTTCCGCCTGCTCGGACCGGTGTCGCTGGCCGCCGTCGCGGCACTCTGCCTGACGCTGTCCGCCTGCGACGACGGCGGCGGCGCGGCGGACGGGGACCGGGCGACGGCCGCGTCCGGCAGCCCGGCCGGACCGAGCCCGTCACAGAGCCCCGCCGGCACCCCCGCCGAGGGCGACTGCACGCTGGGCCGGATGACGGTCACCCTGGAGGAGACAGGCGGCACCCTGCCCGCCGTCGTGCTCAAGGCCACCAACAGGAGCGGCGAGGTCTGCACGGTGCACGGCGCCCCGTTCGTCGGCGACACCACCGCGGGCACCGACCTGAGGACCACCGGGAGCCCGCCGCGGTCGGTCATCCGCATCGCGCCCGGCAGGTCCGCGTACGCGGCGATCGCCCTCGCGACCGGCCAGGGCGCCCAGGACCACCGCACCAAGACCGTGAACATCACGCTCGCCACCGAGGACGGCAAGGGCACCCGAGGCCACGCGGCGGTACGGTCCCCCGGCCCCGTGGGCCTCGCCCTGAACGCCGAGTCGTCCGTCACGTACTGGCACACCACCGCGGCCGCGGCCCAGCGCTAGGCCCGGCGCGGTCCCGAGAACCGCGGCCGGTCCGTGCCGACTCCCCCCGTGCGGCACGGGCCGGCCGCGCCCTGTCCGATGTGCGGCGGTACGGGGTAGTCATGGAGCCATGAGACTTCTCGTACGCGACCGCATGCTCGGCATCGGCGACGACTACTGGATCGAGGACGACCAGGGCCGCAAGGTCTTCTTCGTCGACGGCAAGGCGATGCGCCTGCGCGACACCTTCGAGCTGAAGGACATGCAGGGGCGCGTCCTCGTCGACATCCACGCCAAGATGCTCGCCCTGCGCGACACGATGGTGATCGAGCGCGAGGGCGAGCCGCTGGCCAAGGTGAAGCGCAAACGCCTCTCCCTGCTGCGCAACCACTACCGCGTGGAGCTGGTCGACGGCACCGAACTGGACGTCAGCGGCAAGATCCTCGACCGCGAGTTCGCCATCGAGTACGACGGGGAACTCCTCGCCGACATCTCGCGCCGCTGGTTCCGCGTGCGCGAGACGTACGGCCTGCACATCGTCCGCGAGGACGCCGACCCCGCGCTGCTGCTCGCCGTCACCGTCTGCGTGATCCGGCTTGCGGAGAAGGAACGCGGCGAGGACTGAGGAGCCCCGGAGGCGGGCGCCGTCCGTCAGCGGCGGGGCGCCGGCGACCCGAGCAGACGGTCCTTGAGCGCGGGGAACTGCTCCCGGGTGGCCGCGACCCTCGCCGGGTCGAGGTCGACCGTGAGGACCTCCTCGCCGTCGCCCGCCTCCGCGAGCACCTCGCCCCAGGGGTCGACGACGACGCTGTGCCCGGCCTGCGGGACGCCCGCGTGCGTGCCGCCGGTGCCGCACGCCAGGACGTACACCTGATCCTCGACCGCACGCGCGCGGGCGAGGAGCAGCCAGTGCTCGCGCCGCCGCGCGGGCCATCCCGCGGGCACCACGAACATCTCGGCGCCCGCGTCGACGAGCCCCCGGAACAGCTCGGGGAAGCGCAGGTCGTAGCAGGTCGCGAGGCCGAGGACGGTGTCCGGCGTGCGCACGGTCGCCAGCTCGGACCCGGCCGACATCAGGACGGCCTCGCCCTTGTCGAAGCCGAAGCGGTGGATCTTGCGGTAGGCGGCGGCGAGTTCGCCGTCGGGGGAGAAGACCAGCGAGGTGTTGTAGAGGGGGCCCTCCGGGTCGCGCTCGGGGATCGAACCCGCGTGCAGCCAGACGCCTGCGTCGCTCGCGGCCTTCGCCATCGCCTCGTACGTCGGGCCCTCCAGCGGCTCGGCCTCGCTCGCGAAGGACTCGTACCCGAAGGCTCCCGTGGTCCACAGTTCGGGCAGGACGATCAGGCCTGAACCCTCGCGTCCGGCGACGTCGCGCACCAGTGAAGAGACGCGCGAACGACGGGAATTGACCGATTCGCCCTCGTCTACGGCGATCTGGATCAGAGAGGCGCGCACACTACCACCGTCCTGGCATTCGAGCCGTCAACACAGGCCTACGATCGTCACACGAAAGCACTGCCGGGGTGCCTGCGGGCAGCGTAACTTAGCCATTCAGACACCCACCGCCCGCGTACGACCGCCGAGGGGTCCCGTGAGTCTCCATCCCAGCCTGCAAACCTACGCCGACGCCTGGACCCACTCCGTGGAAGCGATATCCGAGCTGGTGTCACCACTTGCCGAGGGAGAGTGGAACTGGGCCACGCCCTGCCCCGGCTGGTCGGTGCGGGACATCGTCTCGCACGTCATCGGCCTGGACTGCGAGATGCTGGGCGACCCGCGCCCGATCCACACGCTGCCCCGCGACCTCTACCACGTGCAGACCGAGGGCCAGCGGTACATGGAGATGCAGGTCGACGTGCGGCGCCACCACACCGCGCCGGAGATGACCGCGGAGCTGGAGTACACGATCATCCGCCGCTCGCGGCAGATGCGGAACGAGTCACGGGACCCCGACACCAAGCTCCGCGGCCCCCTCGGCACCGAGCAGACCCTCGAACTGGCCATGCGGCTGCGCGCGTTCGACGTCTGGGCCCATGAGCAGGACCTGCGCACGACGCTGCGCAAGCCGGGCAACCTCGACTCCCCCGGCGCCCTCGTCGCCCGGGACCTGCTGCTGCTCGGGCTCCCGAAGGTGGTCGCCAAGAAGGCGGGCGCGCCCGCGAACTCCGCGGTCGTCTTCGACGTGAGCGGTCCCGTCGAGTTCCTGCGCACGGTCCGCGTGGACGCCGAGGGCCGGGGCACCGTCGACAACGCGCCCTCGCTGGGCCCCCTCGCCACCATCGCGCTGGACTGGGAGACGTACTTCAGGCTCGCCTGCGGACGGATCACGTACGCGTCCGTCGCCGACCGGATCAAGGTCGAGGGCGACCAGGAGCTGGCGGAGGCGATCCTGCGGGAGTTCGCGGTGACGCCGTAGCGTCACGCGGGCACGTGCACCGGGACGCCGTGGCGTCACGCGGGCACGTGCACCGGGACGCCGTGGCGTCACGCGGGCACGTGCACCGCCTCGACGCGGCTGGCGACCAGCCGTTCCTGCTCACGGCGGACCGCGCGGGTCCGCAGCCGCAGGATCTGGCTGAGTCCCAGCAGTTCGAGCACGAACACCGCGGAGAAGGCGATCCGGTAGTTGTCGCCGGTCGCGTCGAGCAGCACGCCGATCGCGAGCAGCGTCGTCATGGAGGCGATGAAGCCGCCCATGTTGGTGATGCCCGACGCCGTGCCCTGGCGCTCCGGCGGGTTGGCGGGCCGCGCGAAGTCGAAGCCGATCATGGACGCGGGACCGCAGGCGCCGAGCACGGCGCACAGGACGATCAGCAGCCACATCGGGGCGTGGTCGCCGGGGTAGGCGAGGGTGGCGCCCCAGACCGCGGCCGTCGCCCCGATGGTGCCGAGCGCCAGCGGGAGGCGCGCGGCGTGGTGCCGGGCCACGATCTGGCCGTAGACCAGGCCGATCACCATGTTGGACAGCACGACGAGGGTGAGCAGTTCACCGGCCGTCGCGCGGGACAGGCCCTGCGCCTCGACGAGGAACGGCAGGCCCCACAGCAGCAGGAACACCATCGCGGGGAACTGCGTGGTGAAGTGCACCCACAGCCCGAGCCGGGTGCCGGGCTCCCGCCAGGACAGGGCGATCTGCTTGCGCACGAAGGCCGCGCCGGTGTGCGCCGCCGGCTCCGGCTCGTGCCCCTCGGGGTGGTCCTTCAGGAACAGCGCGAGCAGGACGAGGACGACGACACCGCACAGCGCGCTGCCCGCGAACGCCGCGGTCCAGCCGACGGAGTGCAGCAGCCGGGCCAGGACCAGGGTCGAGACGAGGTTGCCCGCCATGCCGACGAGCCCCGCGAGCTGGGCGACCAGCGGGCCGCGCCGGGCCGGGAACCAGCGGGTGCCGAGCCGCAGCACGCTGATGAACGTCAGCGCGTCGCCGCAGCCGAGCAGCGCGCGCGAGGCGAGCGCCATCGCGTACGTCGGGGAGAAGGCGAAGCCCAGCTGCCCGACGGTGAAGAGCACCACGCCGATGGTCAGCACCTTCTTGGTGCCGAGCCGGTCGACCATCAGGCCCACGGGTATCTGCATGCCCGCGTACACGAGCAGCTGGAGTATGGAGAAGGTCGACAGCGCCGAGGCGTTGACGTGGAACCGGTCGGCCGCGTCGAGCCCGGCGACGCCGAGGGACGTCCGGAAGATGACGGCCACGAAGTAGACGGCGACGCCGATCGACCAGACGAGGACGGCCTTCCTGCCGCCGGGCGGATCGCCGGGCAGGGAGACGGAGGCGGAGGTGGAGCTCACCGCACCTCACCCCGCGCCAGGTTCTGGAACCAGCCGACGTGCCGGGTCACCACGGCGACCGCCGCGTCCGCGTCGCCCGCGCGGAGCGCGGCGAGGATCTCCTCGTGCTCGGCGAGCGTCTTGGCGATCCGGTCGGGGTGCGAGTGCATCACGGCGACGCCCATCCGCAGCTGACGGTCGCGCAGCTGGTCGTAGAGGCGCGAGAGGATCTCGTTGCCGCCGCTGCGCACGATCGCCGCGTGGAAGCAGCGGTCGGTGACGGCGGCCTCCGCGAAGTCCCCGGCGGCAGCCTGCGCCCGCTGCTGTTCGAGCAGCTCCGCCAGGCGGTCGATCAGCCCCGCGGGCGCCGGCACCGCCTTGCGCACCGAGTGCGTCTCGACGAGCAGCCGCGTCTCGACGACGTCGGCGATCTCCTGCGCGGAGACGGGCAGGACCAGCGCGCCCTTCTTGGGGTAGAGCCGCAGCAGCCCCTCCACCTCCAGCTTCAGGAGCGCCTCGCGCACCGGGGTGCGGGAGACCCCCACGGCCTCGGCGAGCTCGCCCTCGGTGAGGAGGGTGCCGCCCTCGTAGCGGCGCTCCAGGACGGCTTGCTTGACGTGTGCGTAGACCCGCTCGGCGGCGGGCGGCCGCTTGACGGCGGTGAGGGCTGTGGCTGGCATGCGCACAGCATAGATACAACACGTATACACCGGAGGCCCCGTCCACATTGCGGGCACTTTTCGCGCACTCCGGCACATCCATTCACCCCTCTCACTCGTCTTATCTGTGAGCGGCACCCTCATGTGGCCGCAGCCCAGGGGTATTTGGAGCATTAATCTTGAAAACCGGCATCAAGGGCGTACGTCGCGCATCGGCCGTCATCGTCACCGCGAGCGCGATACTGGCCGGCGGCGTCCTCACCACCCCGGCCCACGCGGCCGCACCGCCGAAGCCGTCGATCACCGCCAAGGGCGGGTTCGTCATGAACAACGGCACCGGCAAGACCCTCTTCACCAAGTCCGCGGACACCCGCCGGTCCACCGGCTCCACGACGAAGATAATGACGGCGCGCGTGGTGCTCGGCCAGCGGAACCTGAACCTCGACTCCAAGGTCACGGTCCAGAAGGCCTACAGCGACTACATCGTCAGGAACACCGCGTCCTCGGCGCGCCTGATCGTCGGTGACAAGGTCACCGTCCGTCAGCTCCTCTACGGGCTGATGCTCCCGTCGGGCTGCGACGCGGCGTACGCGCTCGCGGACAAGTTCGGCAAGGGTTCCACCCGCGCCGCCCGCGTGAAGAACTTCATCGGCCAGATGAACACGACGGCCAAGAACCTGAACCTGAAGAACACGCACTTCGACTCGTTCGACGGCATCGGCAACGGCAAGAACTACTCGACGCCGCGCGACCTGACGAAGCTCGCGAGCAACGCGATGAAGTACTCCACGTTCCGCACGGTCGTGAAGACGAAGTCGACGAAGCAGAAGGTCACGACGAAGAGCGGCGGCTACCGCTACATGTCGTGGTCCAACACGAACGGCCTGCTCGGCACCTACCGCGGCGCGATCGGCGTGAAGACCGGCTCCGGCCCCGAGGCCAAGTACTGCCTCGTCTTCGCGGCGACCCGCAACGGCAAGACCGTCATCGGCACGGTCCTCACCTCCTCCTCCGCGGCCAACCGCACCACGGACGCGAAGAAGCTGATGGACTACGGCTTCAAGGTCGCCTGACCTGACGCCCACGACGGAAGAGGGGCCCACCGCGATGCGCGGTGGGCCCCTCTTCCTTCTGTCGTACGGAGCGGGACTACGGGGCGGGACTACGCCCAGGTCATGAGCCGCTTCGGCTGCTCGAGGATCGCCGCCACGTCGGCGAGCACCTTGGAGCCGAGCTCCCCGTCCACCAGGCGGTGGTCGAAGGAGAGCGCGAGCGTCGTCACCTGGCGCGGCTTGACCTTGCCCTTGTGGACCCACGGCTGGAGCTTGATCGCGCCGACCGCGAGGATCGCGGACTCGCCGGGGTTGAGGATCGGTGTGCCCGTGTCGACGCCGAAGACGCCGACGTTCGTGATCGTGACCGTGCCGCCCTGCATGGCGGCGGGCGAGGTCTTGCCCGCGCGGGCCGTGGAGACCAACTCGCCGAGCGACTCGGCCAGTTCGGGCAGGGTCTTGTCGTGCGCGTCCTTGATGTTCGGCACGATCAGACCGCGCGGGGTGGCCGCGGCGATGCCCAGGTTCACGTAGTGCTTCTGGACGATCTCCTGGTTCGGCTCGTCCCAGGTGGCGTTGACGTCGGGGTTCCGCTTGATCGCCACGAGCAGGGCCTTGGAGATGAGCAGCAGCGGATTGACCCGCAGCCCCTCGAAGGCCTTGTCCTGCTTGAGCTCCTCGACCAGCTTCATCGTCCGCGTCACGTCGACCGTCACGAACTCCGTGACGTGCGGCGCCGTGAACGCGGAGCCGATCATCGCCTGCGCGGTGGCCTTGCGGACGCCCTTGACCGGGATGCGGGTCTCGCGGCCGTCCGTGCTCACCTGGGGGGCGGGCGCGGGGACCGGGGCGGCGGCGGGCGCGGGCGCCCCGGTCACCACCGGCTCCGGCTGCGGGGCCGGGGCCACCGCGGCGTGCACGTCCTCGCGCGTGATGATCCCGTCGGGACCGGACGGGGTGACCGTCGCGAGGTCCACGCCGAGGTCCTTGGCGAGCTTGCGGACGGGCGGCTTGGCGAGCGGGCGGGAGCCACCGCCGTGCCCGTTCACACGCACGGGCTCGCGGGGGGCCGCCGGCTCCGGCACGGCCACGGGGGCCGCGGGGGCCACGGAGGCATCGGCGGAGTCGACGGCCTTGCGGGCCCGCCGCTTGGTCGAGGACTCGGCGACCCCGTAGCCCACGAGCACGGGCTGGCGGCCCGCGGGCTCGGCCTCGGGCGCGGGCTCCGGCGCCGCCGCGGGCGCCGCCTGGGGCTCGGCCGCCGCCTCCGGCGCGGGCGCGGAACCGCCCGACACGTCGACCGCGATGATCACCTGGCCGACGTCGACCGTGGTGCCCTCCGGGAACCGGAGCTCACGGACCACGCCGTTGAACGGAATGGGCAGTTCGACGGCCGCCTTGGCCGTCTCGACCTCGCACACGACCTGGCCGTCGGTGACCGTGTCACCCGGCGCCACGTACCACTTGAGGATCTCCGCCTCGGTGAGCCCTTCGCCCACGTCCGGCATCTTGAACTCGGCAAGAGCGGTGTCAGTCATCGTCGTCACGACCCTCTCCCTCAGTACGCCAGCGAGCGGTCGACGGCGTCGAGCACCCGGTCGAGACCCGGGAGGTACTCCTCCTCCAGGCGCGCCGGCGGGTACGGCGCGTGATAGCCGCCGACCCGCAGCACCGGGGCCTCCAGGTGGTAGAAGCAGCGCTCGGTGATGCGCGCCGCGATCTCCGCGCCCGTGCCCAGGAAGACCGGGGCCTCGTGGACCACGACCAGGCGGCGGGTCTTCTCCACCGAGGACTGCACCGAGTCGAAGTCGATCGGCGACATCGAGCGCAGGTCCAGGACCTCCAGGGACTTGCCCTCCTCCTCGGCGGCCGCGGCCGCCTCCAGGCAGACCTTCACCATCGGGCCGTACGCCGCCAGCGTCAGGTCGGTGCCCTCGCGGGCGACACGGGCCTTGTGCAGGGGGCCGGGGATGGCGTCCTTGTCGACCTCGCCCTTGTCCCAGTAGCGCCGCTTCGGCTCGAAGAAGATCACCGGGTCGTCGCTCTGGATGGCCTGCTGCATCATCCAGTAGGCGTCGGCCGAGTTCGAGGGAGAGACCACCTTCAGGCCCGCGACGTGCGCGAACAGCGTCTCGGGCGACTCGCTGTGGTGCTCCACGGCGCCGATGCCGCCGCCGTAGGGGATGCGGATGACGACCGGCATCTTGATCTTGCCGAGCGCGCGGGCGTGCATCTTCGCGAGCTGCGTGACGATCTGGTCGTACGCCGGGAAGACGAAGCCGTCGAACTGGATCTCCACGACCGGGCGGTAGCCCCGCAGGGCCAGGCCGATGGCGGTGCCGACGATGCCCGACTCGGCGAGCGGGGTGTCGATGACCCGGTCCTCGCCGAAGTCCTTCTGGAGCCCGTCCGTCACACGGAAGACGCCGCCGAGCTTGCCGACGTCCTCACCCATGATCAGGACCTTGGGGTCGGTCTCCAGGGCGGTGCGCAGCGATTCGTTGATCGCCTTGGCGATGGGAAGCTTCTGGACAGCCATGGTTACTTGACCTCCCCGTCCGCGAACGAGGCCTGGTAGGCGGCGAACTGGGCCCGCTCCTCGTCGACGAGCGCGTGCCCGTCCGCGTAGACGTTCTCGAAGATCGCCATCAGATCCGGATCCGGCATCGCCCGCACCACCTCTCGCACTCGCTTGCCCAACGCTTCGCTCTCGTCCTCGAGTTCCGCGAAGAATCCCTCATCCGCGTGACCTTCGGACTCCAGGTAGGCCCGCAGCCGCAGGATCGGGTCCTTGGCCTCCCAGGCCTCCCGCTCCTCGTCCCTGCGGTACTTGGTGGGGTCGTCGGAGGTGGTGTGCGCGCCCATGCGGTACGTGAACGCCTCGATGAGCGCGGGGCCCTCGCCCGAACGCGCCCTCTCCAGCGCCCACTTGGTGACGGCGAGCACGGCGAGCACGTCGTTGCCGTCGACCCGCACGCCGGGGAAGCCGAAGCCCTGCGCGCGCTGGAAGAGCGGCACACGGGTCTGGCGCTCGGTGGGCTCGGAGATCGCCCACTGGTTGTTCTGGCAGAAGAACACGACCGGCGCGTTGTAGACCGCGGAGAAGGTGAACGATTCGGCCACGTCGCCCTGGCTGGAGGCGCCGTCCCCGAAGTACGCGATCACGGCCGAGTCCGCGCCGTCCTTGGCCACGCCCATGGCGTAGCCGGTGGCGTGCAGGGTCTGCGAGCCGATGACGATCGTGTACAGGTGGAAGTTGTTGCTGTTCGGGTCCCAGCCGCCGTTGTTCACGCCGCGGAACATGCCGAGCAGGTTCGTCGGGTCCACCCCGCGGCACCAGGCGACGCCGTGCTCGCGGTAGGTGGGGAAGACGTAGTCGTCGTCGCGGGTGGCCCGGCCGGAGCCGATCTGGGCGGCCTCCTGGCCGAGCAGCGACGCCCACAGGCCCAGCTCGCCCTGGCGCTGCAGGGCGGTGGCCTCGGCGTCGAAGCGGCGGGTGAGGACCATGTCGCGGTAGAGCCCGCGCAGCTCCTCGGCGGTGATGTCGGCGACGTACGCGTCGTACTCCGCGTTCTTGACCCGCTTGCCCTCGGGCGTCAGCAGCTGTACGAGCGGGGGCTCCGTGCTCTTCTGCGGCGCGGCCTTCTTGGCGCTTGCGCGCTTGCCGCCGCCTGTACTGCTACTACGGCGCGGTTTGCGCGCGGCGGTGCTCTCCACGGTCACGTGTGCTCCTCCGTCGGTCCGGCCCCCGGGGGTTACCGGGTAAGCCAGTGCGGCTCGCCTGGTCCGTGCCCGCGCACGGGGTGGGTGCGTTTCGGCCGGGAACAGGCGTGACAGGTGTCCCGGCGAACGCCCTGCACAAAGCACGTTACCCAGTGCTTCCCATTTCTGTGAAACCCCATCTGACCTGCGAATTTGCTTGGAAATCCAAGTACCTGACTGCTTGGATTTCCGAGTAAATCGAGAAAGTCGGGAACAGTTCCTGGTCACAGCACTGATCACAGCCTGGCAGGGGGCCGGAACACCGGCACGTTATCCCGGCCACCCCGGGCACGGGAAGGGTTCCGCTCAGGCACTCAAAGAGATCGTGTGTGAGACTGGCTCTGTGCGCGATGACGGAAAAATTACGGTTTTTCTCCTCGACGACCACGAAGTGGTCCGCCGTGGAGTCCATGAGCTGCTGTCCGTGGAGGCCGACATCGAGGTCGTCGGCGAGGCCGGCACCGCGGCGGACGCCCTGGTCAGGATCCCCGCGACCCGGCCGGACGTGGCCGTGCTCGACGTGCGGCTGCCGGACGGCAGCGGCGTCGAGGTGTGCCGCGAGATCCGCTCGCAGAACGAGGACATCAAGTGCCTGATGCTCACCTCGTTCGCCGACGACGAGGCGCTCTTCGACGCGATCATGGCCGGGGCCTCCGGCTATGTCCTCAAGGCCATCCGCGGCAATGAACTCCTCACCGCCGTACGGGACGTGGCCGCGGGCAAGTCCCTGCTCGACCCCGTCGCCACGGCCCGGGTCCTGGAGCGGCTGCGCGACGGCAACAACGCCAAGGGCGACGACCGCCTGGCCAACCTGACCGACCAGGAGCGGAAGATCCTCGACCTGATCGGCGAGGGCCTGACCAACCGCGTGATCGGCGAGCGTCTCCACCTCGCGGAGAAGACGATCAAGAACTACGTCTCCAGCCTGCTCTCGAAGCTGGGCATGGAGCGCCGCTCCCAGGCGGCCGCGTACGTGGCGCGCATGCAGGCGGAGAAGCAGCACTGAGGCGCTGACGCAGTGATGCGGTGACGCGGTGATGCGGTGATGCGGTGACGCAGTGATGCGGTGACGCGGTGACGCAGTGATGCGGTGACGCGGTGACGGCTGTGGTGGCGTGACAGCTGTGGTGGCGTGACGGGTCCGAGGCGGTACTCGGGCCCGTTCGGCCGTTCCTGTCAGGTGTGGTCCAGACCTGTGGGACTTACGTCCCCGTCTTGTGGGGGCGGGATCCTCTTTCCCGACACCCCGTCGATGAACCAAGGTGGGGTCCATGCCCTCCGACGAACAGCTCGCCTTCGAACTGCTCAGCCGCACCGACTACGGCAGAGTGGCGACCAGCATGCGCGCGCTGCCCTTCCTCGCGGCGGCCCGTCACATCGTCGTCGACGGGAAGATCCTGCTGCGCATGCACAAGGGATACGGCTACCACCAGGCCTGCATCGGCAGCGTCGTCGCGTACGGCGCGGACAACCTCAACGTGGCGAGCGCGCGCGACGGCCAGTGGACCGTCCAGCTGGTCGGCGTCTGCGAGGCGGTCGAGCCGAGCACCGCGGAGCTCGAACTCTTCGGCTCGGGCCCGCACTTCGTGGACGGCGAGCTCTTCGACCCGGTCTACCTGCGGATAGAGCCGCAGTTCGCCACGGTCCACACGCTCCAAGCGGGGCATGACCGCGCGCTGCAGCACATCCTGTGACGTCGCGCGCCACGGCACATCCCGTGACATCGCCCGCCGCGGCACATCCCGTGACGTACTGACG